>JBGTSH010000026.1:0-50293 GCA_041940405.1 Polyangiaceae bacterium | reverse complement strand
CGACCACGTCGAGCTCGGTCGTGATGCTCTTGTTCTCTTCGACCGTGATGACGCCCTCTTTGCCGACCTTCTCCATCGCCTCGGCCAGGATCTCGCCGATCGTGGTGTCGCCGTTGGCGCTCACCGTCGCGACCTGCGCGATCTGCGCCTTGTCCTTGGTGGGCGTGGCAACTTTCTTGATCTCGCCGAGGATGGCTTCGACCGAAGCATCGATGCCGCGCTTGAGCGCCATCGGGTTGTGGCCGGCTTCGACGAGGCGGAGCCCCTCACGGTAGATGGCTTGCGCGAGCACCGTCGCGGTCGTCGTGCCGTCGCCGGCCTTGTCGCTCGTCTTCGAAGCGACCTCTTTGACCATTTGGGCGCCCATGTTCTCGAGCTTCGAGTGGAGCTCGATCTCTTTGGCGACGGTCACGCCGTCCTTGGTCACCACCGGCGAGCCCCAGCTCTTCTCGATGACGACGTTGCGACCCCCGGGGCCGAGCGTGACCTTGACGGCGTCGGCGAGGGTATCGACCCCGCGCAGGATGGAGTGACGAGCGCTGCGGCTGTAAACGATCTGCTTCGCGGACATGGCTCTTACCTTCTCTTCTCTTCGCTTCTGCGATCAGTCGTTGGTCACGGCCAGCACGTCGTCCTCGCGGAGGATGATGTGCTCTTCACCGTCGAGCTTGATCTCGGTACCCGAGTACTTGCCGAAAAGGATGGTGTCGCCGACCTTGACGTCGACCGCGCGCACCTTGCCGTCCTTGAGCACCTTGCCGTTGCCCACGGCCACGACCTTGCCCTGGATCGGCTTTTCCTTCGCCGTGTCGGGGATGATGATCCCGCCCTTGGTCTTGGACTCGCCCTCGAGGCGCTTGACGACGATTCGATCCTGTAGCGGCCTGATTTTCATGGCTTTTCACCCTCGACTATTCGCGCCGTCAGGCGTGAATCAAACGCACCGTGCCCCGCGCGACACCCGCGGCGAGGCGGGTCGTTAGCACTCACCGTGGTCGGCTGCTAACGGACGCGGCGCAGAGTAATTCCGGCGTGGCAGACGTCAAGGCTCCCCGACCCCGACCGGCCATCTCTGGAAAACCGCAAAAGTGTGGCGGTGTTACGGCACCCGGGTTTCGAGGAGCGACAGGCGGCCCGTAAAGGTCCCGAGGAGCGCCTCTCCTCGGGCCCGCAGGTGGGGCGACAGCCGGCCGGTGGAGGCGTCGCGAAGGGCCTGGCTGAACGTGGGCGCTTCCGAGAAGCGGTCGTCCGGGCTCTTGGCCAGCGCTACGGCGAAGACCAGATCGAGGTCCGGATGGAGGTCGCGCGCGAACTCGGAGAGGGGCGGCGCGGTCTCGGTCAGGACCGACGCCAGCACGGCCGGGAGATCGCCGATGAACGGCGCGCGTCCCGCGAGGGCACGGTAGGCGATCGTCGCGAGGGAGTAGACGTCGGCGCGGCGGTCGACCGCCTGGCCGGCGACGTGCTCGGGCGCCATGTACTGCGGGGTGCCCGCGAGCTCGTCCGAGCCTTCGACAGGCATCGCGCCCTCCGGCTGAGAGACGCCGAAGTCGACGACCTTCCACGCGCGAGGGAGCGCGTCGACGAGGAACAAGTTCGCCGGCTTGAGGTCGCGGTGAACGACGCCCGCCGCGTGCACCGCGCCGAGCGCGCGGGCCGCATGTTCGACGAGCTCGAGCACCTGATCGAGCGGCAGCTCGGGCGTGCGCCGCAGGTGCCACGCGAGGTCGTGGCCCTCGAGCACCTCCATCGCGATGAACGGAGTACCTCCGTCGAAGCGGCCTGTCTCGAACACTTTGGCGACGTGCTGCGTGCCGACCGCGCGCATGAGCTCGGCCTCGCGAAAGAAACGCTCGACCTCGGCGGGATCGGCCACGCGTGACTTCCGGAGGACTTTCACCGCGACCTCGACGCGGTCCTCGACCCGGATCGCGCGGTAGACCTCACCCATGCCGCCGCGGCCGAGGAGGCGGCCGAGGTGATAGCGCCCGAGCGTCTGGCCCGTGAGCCAGCCGTCGTCGGCGCGCGCCCTCCGGTCCAGGACGTCGTTTGCTTCGGCGAGCATCACTTGCTGCCGGCGCGCGACGCGCGCGGCTTCGTCGCGGTGTCGCGTCGCGAGCGCCATCGAGAAGAGCTGGCCGACCGACATCGCGAACTGCTGCTCGTCCATCGTCCAGCCGCGCGAGTCCCCGACGTGCTCGTGACAGACGATGCCCACGAGATCGCCGCGCAGGAACACGGGCACGTCGAGCATCGCGCCGATCCCGAGCGGGCGGAGGTAGCCGGGGCCGAACTCGGCGGTGCGAGGATCGCCGAGCGCGTCGTGCGCGGCGATGAGCGCTCCGGTCTCGAGCGCCTCGAAGTAGACAGGATAGTCGGCCGCGGTGAGCGTGAGGCCGGACTCGAACCCGAGCTTGTTGCGGTCGTAGAGCGCTTGGCAAACGATCGCGCGGCCCGTCTTGTCGAGCGTCCAGTAGCTCACGCGCGCGACGCCCAGCGTCTCGGCGTCGGTCCGGAGCAGCTTCTTCGACAGCTCGCCGAAGTCGCGGTCGTCGACGGAGGAGAGGTGGAGCAGAGCGGCCTGCTGGCGCGCGCACCTCGCCATCCGATCGCGCATCGCCGCTTTGAGGTGCGAAGGAACCCCGGTGTCCGACGCGACCTCTTCGTCGATCGCGGTGAGCGCGGCCGCACGCGCGTCGACGATCACGCTCGCCGGATCCTCGACCACCAGCGCCACGATCACGCTCGGGCCCTGCGCGTGCGCGGTCAGCGTGAAGCCCGCGGAGAACCCGACGCCGTTCGCCTTCTTGAACTCGCCGCGCGCCCTGTATTGAAGCTCGCGTGCCGCCCCGAGATCGAGGCGCCTGCGAAATTCGTCAGGCGAGAGGGCGAGCGCGTCGACCTGCATGCCGAGCGCGTCGAGCGCGGTGTAGCCGAAGAGACGGGACCAGCTCGCGTTGACCGCGACGATACGGCGTGAAGAGTCGTCGAACAGACAAAGCGCGTCCACGCTCCGGAGAATAGCCGGTTATCGTCGTCGTCGATGCCCGAGCTTCCGCTCTGCGAAGGATGCCAGGCTCGCGTCACCCTTCTTTCCGCAGACGCTCCATCTCGTCCTCGAGGCGATCGGCGAGCGAGGCGTCGTTCTTCTGCCGGCGCCGCCACACGCGCTCGAGGCGCATGAGATCGGCGCGCGAGACGCCGAGCTCTTCGAGCAGGTTGGCGAGGCGGCCGGTCTCCTTGGCGACTTGCAGGCGCGCGAACTCGGGCTCGCCGACCGGCGTCGACCACAAGCGATTTTGCGCTTCGACGTAGGCGTCGTCGTAGCGATCGAGCAGCGACATGTCGCCCTCCTGGCTCTTCTCGTCGATCGCCTTGAGGTGCTGGCGCTCGATCTTCACCCACGTCGCCTCTTCGAGCCGGTGCTTGAAGAGCACCTCGCTCTTGACCGCCCCTCGCATCCCGAGCTCGGCGCGCACGGCGGCGCACTCTTCGAGATCGAGCTCGTCGCGCATCGGCTCGGGTGCGGCCTCGGTCGCCGGAGGCTGGGTGCGCGGCGCCTCGGCCTTCGGCGCGTCGATCACCGGGGCTTCGCTGCCGGAGTCGGTCGTCGTCTCGGCATCGAGCATCGTCTTCGGCGTCTCGATGCGCGGCGCTTGCACGCCGAGCCCCCCACGCACGCCGCCGAGCGCCGGGATCGGGACGGCGACGGGGGCGGCGGCACCGCCGCTACCGTTGGTCACCTGCGGGGCGGGCTCGGGCTTCGGCGGAAGCTCGGGTGACGGCGTGACGCCTATGTCGGGAACGGGCCCCGCGACGCCGCGCGGAACGAGCTTCCTTCGAGCGAGCGCGGAGGGTCCGCGATGGGTGACCGGCTCGAGATCGCCCGCCGCGGCCTCGACGGGTGCGACGAACGGCGGAGGGGGCGGCGCCTTCGGCAGCGCGCCAAACGGCAGATCGCTGCCGGCACCCGGCGGCGGCGGCTGCGTCTCGCGGGATGGGGTGACCCCCGGCGTGTCCTCGAGGTCTTGCGTGTTCGTGTCCCACCCTTCCGCGGATTGTTGAAAGGGCAGCGCCTGGTTCTGCGGCAGCAGGATCTCGGACGTGATCGCGCGCTCGCGTCGCGGCGGCTCTTCGGCTGCAGGTGGCGCCTGCCGCGACAACTGCTGCGTCGCCGTTCCCGGCGGAGCGTGCATTCCGGGCATCGGCGGCGGAGCGGGAATGTGCGGCCCGGGCGCTTGAGGACCTGGCGCCATCGGCGGCGGCGGGTAGCTGCTCGGAGAGCCGAGCGGATTCGTCGGCTCCTCGCGGATCGGTTGCGGCGGCGCGTTGGGGCTCGCGTACGCCTGCGCCATCTCGTGACGCGGCCACGAGGCCGGCCCTTGCGCTCCACCTGGAGCGCCGGCGCCCCACTGGCCACGCGCGTCCGGCGTCCGCCCGCCGAACGGAAGCGCGGCCGCGGGCTGCAGGCTCCCCTGCTGCGTGACCAAGAGACCGCCGGTCGGGACCGCCGGAAGCGGCGGTGGCCTCTCGATCTCGGCAGCGACGACGAAGGGTTGATCGGGCCTTTCGATCTCGCACGTCGCGCGGTAGACGAGCATCGTGAGCTCGCGATCGCCGTCGACCCAGACGGTGTCGCAGCGCGCACGCAGCTCGAGGCGGCGGCTGCTGCGCGGATCGACCGCTACGAACGCCGGACCGACGGGCGGCAGCCTCGACGTGAAGACCGGCTCCCGCGGGTGCAGGTTCTCGAGCACGATCGCGCTCCCCGCGGGGACGTCGCCGACCTGCTGATCGAGCGGTGCGACGTTGAAGAAGGCGAAGTTCAGACCCTCGGGCACGGGCCCCGGACGCTGCCCGAGCTCGAGGGCCGTGAGCCACTGCGCGCCCGCCGGGTTGAGCACGTTGCGACGCGACGGCGCCGCGGCCGGGATCGGACCGAGGACGGCGCTGTACGATCCCGCGGCGGGCTCGAAGTTCGGAAGGGAGAGCCGTCCCTCGACCGGGATCGCTGCGGGATCCAGACCGACGGGGTTCTCGGCCGATCGGAGCGCGCGCTCCGGGGCGAGCAGCATCCTCGAGAAGTGCCGCGGCGCGCTCGAGCCCCAGCGATTGCCGTCGCGGATCCACAAACGGTCGCCGGTGACGCTCAGCGCCTTGGAGAAGTCGCCCAGACGAACGCGCACGAGCAGACGGTCCACGTCGGCCCCGGGCGGCGCGTAGGCATGGCCGACGACCACGACGTCGACCCGGGGCTTGTACGGGGCTACCAGGTTGGCTCGACCAATCAGCGCCTGCGACTCGTCGTAGAACGGCTCGATGCCCGTCGGATCGACGAACGTAGCCTCACGGCCGTGCGAGAGCCGCGCCGCCGCGAGCGCGACGGCCGTGAGCGCATAGCGGCCGGGCTGCGGCTCCCAAACGAACGACGTCACGAGGAACGGCGAGGCCCTGGGCTCCAAGCAGCGTGGAAGCATACACGGCTTCGCCCGCCCGTTGTCGCCGGTGGTACCGTCTCTTTCGTCGATGTCGAAGCACGTTCTTCTCTGCGACGACGAGGCCCGGATCCGCGAGGTCGCGAGCTACGCGCTCGGCCGAGAAGGCTGGCGCGTCACCGAGGCGAAGGACGGCGCCGAGGCGCTCAGGCAGGTCGAGCGCGGCGGCGTCGACGCGCTCGTGCTCGACGTGATGCTGCCCGAGCTCGACGGTCTCGAGGCCTGCCGGCGCATCCGCTCGCTCGCCGGCGCCGCTGCGCGGACGCCGATCCTGTTCTTGTCCGCGCGCGCAGAGGAGATCGATCGCATCGTCGGGCTCGAGCTCGGCGGCGACGACTATTTGGTCAAGCCGTTCTCGCCGCGCGAGCTGGTGGCGCGCGTACGCGCCCTGCTCCGCCGCGCCGAGGCGCCGCCGGCTCCGCCGCAGGGGGCGAGCCGGGTAACGCACGGCGACGTCGAGATCGATCTCGATCGCCACGAGGTCCGAGTGAAAGGGCAGCTCGTCGCGCTCACCGCGACCGAGCTCGGCGTGCTCGTCGCGCTCCTCGAGCGGCCCGGCGTGGTGCTCACGCGATCGCAGCTCATGCAGCGCGCGTATCGCTACGACAACCTGATCACCGAGCGAACCATCGATACGCACGTGCGCCGCATCCGCGCCAAGTTCCGGCCCACGGCGGTGGATCCCATCGCGACGGTCCATGGGGTCGGCTACAAAGCGAGCTGACCCGGCCCATGACGGAAGCGTCATGAGCTCGCGCCCGGCCGAGAAGGCCGGCTGGATCCCTTCGTTGTTCGGGCGCGTCGGGGTGCGGCTCCTGGTCGTCAACCTCGTCGTCCTCCTCGTGCCGGTCGTCGGCCTCGAGTTCGCGCGGATCTACGAGCGGCAACTCCTCGCGTCGCTGGAGCGCGACATGAAGAACCAGGCGACCCTGGTGCGCGCCCACCTCGAAGAAGCGCTGCGCGACGGCGGAGACTTCGCCGGAGCGGCGGCGCGACAAGAGGCGATCCTCGAGCGCGCCGCGCGGACGACGCGAACGCGGATCCGCCTCCTCGATCAGGCGGGTCTGACGATCGCCGACTCGCACAAGAGCGGGCCGCCCGAGGGCGAAGAGATGGCAGCGCCGAGCGTCCTGCCCGAGATCGACTCGGGCACGCGGCGCGGCGACGACGGGCCGAAATGGCCGGACGTGCCGCACCGCCCCGAGGTCAAGGACGCGCGTGTCGGGACGCCGTCCACGATCACGCGCGTTCGAGGTCGAGCGCCGGCAGTGCTGCTCTTCTTGGCCGAGCCTGTGCGGCAAGGCGGCGGCGTGGCGGGCGTCGTCTACGTCACGCGATCGACGCAGCCAGTCCTCGTAGAGCTCTACCGCATCCGGACGGCGCTCCTGCAGCTCCTCGGGGTCGCGCTGGCGATCACCGCCGGGGTCACCCTCGCGCTCGCCTGGAGCATCACGCGGCCCCTCGTGCGGCTGTCCGGCGCGGCGAGGCGCGTCGCCGCCGGGGAGCTGGCCGTCCCGATCCCCGTCTCGGGGAGCGGCGAGATCCGCGATCTCGCCGCTGCGTTCTCGACCATGAAGGAGCGGCTCATCCTGCGGCTCCGGTTCGCGCGCGAGTTCGCCGCCGATGTCGCCCACGAGCTGAAGAGTCCCCTCACCTCGATCCGCGGCGCGGCCGAGCTGCTCGCCGAAGGCGCGTTCGACGACCCCGAGGCGCGCCAGCGCTTCTTGAAGAACATCCAGCTGGACGTCGATCGGCTCGACAAGCTCGCGACGAGGCTGCTCGTCCTCGGGCGGCTCGAGGCGTCCGAGGCGCCGATGGGGCCGGTGGACCTGATGGCGCTGGCGCGCCGCGTGGCGGAGCGCGCCGCGCTCCCCGACAAGCCGGTCGAGGTTCGGGGGTCGGGTCCGGTCGTGGTCCCCGGCCGCGCAGACGATCTCGAGACCGCGGTCGCCAACCTCGTCGAGAACGCCGTTCGCCACTCGCCTGCCGGTCAGGCGGTGATCGTCACCATCGAGCCGCACCCCAAAGGTGCCGAAGTGCGGGTCGCCGACCGTGGCGGAGGGATCTCGGCGGCCAATCGAGAGAAGATCTTCGAGCGCTTCTTCACGACCGAAGCAGAGCGCGGCGGCACCGGGCTCGGGCTCGCCATCGTCCGCGCCGTGGCGAGCGCGCACGGAGGCGAAGTCACGTGCGACAGCACGCCCGGCGAGGGGTCGAGCTTCACGATGACGCTGGGCTTCCGCCCGGTGAAGACGGGCGCTGCGTCGCAAGCGCCTGCGTGAGCTCGCGCGAACGCATCGTCGCGATTAGGCCTTTCCGCCGCAGAGGAAGCGTCACAAAGGGACCGTAGAGGCTTGGTCTTCGCGGGGTAGGGCCCCGCGGTCATCCACGAGGTCACCATGCGCCGCATCCTTGCACTACCCGCCATCAGCTTGATCGCCCTCATCGCCGCCTGTGGCGACGACACGACCGGTACCGGGGGCGAGGGCGGATCCGGCGGCGCGCGCCCGACCACATCGACCGCGACGTCGACCAAGTCGTCGAGCAGCTCGAGCGGCATGACGACCACGTCATCGAGCACGACGACGAACACCACCACGACCACCACCACGAACACGACCGGGATGGGCGGTGAAGGCGGCGAGGGCGGTCAGGGTGGCCAAGGCGGCGGTCCTCCCGGCGGCGAAGTGAACTGCGCGGACACGCTCGACGACGACAGCGACGGCGACATCGATTGCGCCGACGCCGACTGCGCCGCCTCTGCGGCGTGCGGCAACCTGGTCGTCAACGAGCTCGACTACGACATGTCGGGCGCCGACGACTTCGAGTTCGTCGAGGTCTTCAACGCCGGCGCGGGCCCGGTGAGCCTCGACGGCGTCTCGGTCGAGATCATCAACGGCGTGAGCGGCACCGTCTCGGACTCCGTCCCGCTGACCGGCATGCTGCCCGCAGGCGGATATCTCGTCGTCGCGGACGCCGGCGTCGTCGTCGACCCGCAGGCGACGGTCGTGCTGCTCCCGGACAACGTCGAGAACGGCCCGACCGACGCGGTCGCCATCTACGACGCGAACAGCAACGTCGTGGTCGACGCCATCAGCTATGAAGGCGCGGTCAGCGCGGTCGACATCAACGGAACCGACTTCGACCTCGGCATGCTCGAAGGCGGCTCGCCGACCGTCACCGACAACGGCAGCGTCGCAACGTTCTCGCTGGTGCGGCTGCCGAACGGCACCGACACCAACGTCGCCGACGCCGACTGGAAGGGCACCACGGCGCTGACGCCCGGCGCGTCCAACGTCGGCGTAGAGAACTGCGCCAACCTGGTCGACGACGACGGCGACGGCGACAACAACTGCGAGGACACCGACTGCAGCATGCAGAGCTGCGGCCCGCTCGGCGTCGTCTGCATCGGCAACGTTTGCGAGTGCCCCGGCGGTCAGACGGAGACGACCTGCAACGACGGCAACGACAACGACTGCGACGGCTCGAGCGACTGCGCCGACTCGGACTGCACCGGCTCGCCATCGTGCTCCGAGATCTGCAACGACATGATGGACAACAACGGCAACGGCCTCGTCGATTGCATGGATATGCTCTGCGATGGCCAGTCGTGCGGGCCTAACGGGCTCACGTGCGCCGCCATGATTTGCGTGTGCCCCGGCGGCGGATCGCCCGAGACGGCCTGCGGCGACACGAGCGACAACGACTGCGATGGGCTCGTCGACTGCGCCGACAGCGACTGCGCCGCGGCGTGCGCGCCGCCCGCGCTCTACTTTTCGGAGTACGTCGAGGGGTCGAGCAACAACAAGGCGGTCGAGATCCACAACCCGAGCAACACGCCGTTCGATCTCGCCGCAGCGAGCTGCTCGGTCCGCATCTACGCGAACGGCGCTGCCATGCCGGGGACCACTGTTGCGCTCAGCGGCACGATCGCCGCGGGCGACGTTCACGTCGTCTGCAACAACATGGGAAGCGCGATGCTCACGCCGCTCTGCGATCAGCTCGCCGGCGGGATGATGATGGGCAACATCAACCACAACGGGAACGACGCGCTCGAGCTGGTGTGCAACGGCACCACCCTCGACGTCATCGGTCAGATCGGGTTCGACCCCGGGGCCGAGTGGGGCACCGGCCTCACCAGCACGGCGGACAACACCCTCCGCCGGTCGTGCACGCTGTTCCCGGACACCAACGGCGCGGACGCGTTCGATCCCGCCGTGGAGTGGACCGGGTTCGCGCAGGACACCTTCGCGGGCCTCGGCGTCCGGAGCTGCCCCGGCACCCCCTGACAGCGGCCCTGGTCCGGGGCCTTTATCCTTGACACCCGGGCGCTTACGACTACTTTTCGCCGTCGCTCTTCGGGGCCTTCCCTGGTGAGCGATGGCGGGTGCCCACGGGCCCGTCAGGTCACCCGAGCGCGACCCGTCCAAGCTCAAACCTGGCCGGCCGCCCTCATTGGGGGATCGTCTAATGGCAGGACGCAAGACTCTGACTCTTGCTATCAAGGTTCGAATCCTTGTCCCCCAGCCAGGTCGCACCGGGGCTTGACGCCCCTGGTACCGACCGACCAAGATCGCGAAGCAGCAAAGACACTGGTCCCATCGTCTAGCGGTTAGGACATCGGCCTCTCACGCCGGTAACGCGGGTTCGATTCCCGCTGGGATCGCCACTGTTGGCACCGGGGGGTGCCAACCAGGCCAGCGCTCATCGGGCCTACTGGACTTCGAGTGCTTCGCACTCTTCGTCCAGCACGGGTCGATTCCCGCTGGGATCGCCACTGTAAGCGCCGGGGGGCGCTTACCAGGCCAGCGCTCATCGGGCCTACTGGACTTCGAGTGCTCCGCACTCTCCCTCCAGCACGGCTCGACTCCCGCTGGGATCGCCACTGTTGGCACCGGGGGGGTGCCAACCTGGCCGGACACTCGGCGCCGATGACCCCCTCGTCGCCTCCGAACGAGACCCCCCGCGGACACTCGCGCCCGATGAACCCCTCGTCGCCTCCGAACGAGACCCTCGCGGGACACTCTGCGCCGATGAACCCCTCGTCGGTTCCGAACGAGACCCCCGCGGACACTCGCGCCCGATGAACCCCTCGTCGCCTCCGAACGAGACCTTCGCCGACACCCGCCCCCGATGCCCCGGCGCTCATCGGGCCGCGGCGATCGGTCATCGGCGCCGGCTGCACGAAAAGCTGCCAACGGCGCCGTGGCGTCACTGGTCGCCCCTGAATGGCCGGTTTTCGCGCAGTCGGAGGCGATGCGCCCGCGTGCGGTGGAAGCTCGCCGCGCCGCGCAGCCGACCAGGGCTGTCTTGCACACGAGCCGCGCTTCATGTGCTCTAGCAGGATCATGCCTTCCGGCTCCATGCGTGCTCGTCGCTTCGGGTCTTCGCTTCCGTTGGTATGGGTGGGCGTGGCCCTCGCCGCCTCCACCGGTTGCGCCGCCGGAGACGAGGTCGGGACCGGCGGCAGCGGTGGCAGCGGCGGCGCCCCTACGACCACGTCGAAAGGTGCAGGCGGCGAAGGCGGCGGCGACGCCTGCGTACCGGGCACCGAGATCTGCGACGGCAAAGACAACGACTGCGACGAACAGATCGACGAGGTGCAGGGCGGCTGCGCGTGTAGCGTCGGCGAGACGCAGGCTTGCTACTCGGGCCGGCCGTCGACACAGGGCGTCGGCGAGTGCGAAGGCGGAACGCAGACCTGCGAGGACGGGGCCTGGGGCGCCTGCGACGGCGAGGTCGTCCCGAACATGGAGGCGTGTAACGGTCTCGACGACGACTGCAACGGCACCCCGGACGACATGGGGACCACGAGCTGCGGGGTCGGTGCGTGCATGGCGACGGTCGACGTCTGCGTCGGCGGCCGGACGCAGCAGTGCGTGCCCGGTCAGCCGTCGCTCGAGGTCTGCGACGGCGTCGACAACAACTGCAACATGCTGACCGACGAGAGCGACCCGGCCCTCGGCGCCGCGTGCAACACGGGTCTCCTCGGCGTGTGCCAGCCGGGCGTGAACGTCTGCCAAAACGGCACGCTCACATGCATGCAGAACCAGCTCGCGGGCACGGAGCAGTGCGACGATCTCGACAACGACTGCGACGGAACCCCCGACGACAACGTGCCCGGCACCGGCGGCAGCTGCTTCACGGGCGCGCCCGGTGTCTGCGGCCCCGGCACGGTGTCGTGTCAGAACGGCACCGTCGACTGCTTCTCGAACGTCCCCGCTTCGGCCGAGGTCTGCGACACGCTCGACAACGATTGCGACGGCCAGAGCGACGAGGGCAACCCGGGCGGCGGCGGCGCGTGCGCGACAGGCCTGCCGGGCGCCTGCTCGGCCGGCACGCTCAACTGCCAGGCGGGATCGCTCTCGTGCACGCCGAACGCCCAAGCGCAGCCCGAGGTTTGCGACGGCGCCGACAACAACTGCAACGGCCAGAACGACGAAGGCAACCCGGGCGGCGGTCAGGCTTGCACCTGCGGCGGAACCTCCGCGTGCACCACCGGCCAGCTCCTCTGCCAGGGGTGCACCAAGGAAGTGACCTGCAACGACGGCGTCGACGACGAAGGTGACGGAGCCATCGACTGCGCCGACTCGCAATGCGCGCTCGGCTGCAACGCGCAGGTCGGCCCCTGCCCCGCGGGGCAGCAGCTCTTCGTGCTTTCGTCGACCGACGTGCCGAAAGCGATCAACGACAACAGCACCGCGACGAGCGTGATGACGTTCTCCGAGTCGCGGACCGTGAACCGGGTCGTTCTTCAGCTGAACATCACGCACACCTACGATGCCGATCTCGACATCTCGCTGCGCTCCCCGGATAACACCACCATCGACATCTCGAGCGACAACGGCCTCGACGCGAACAACTACACGAACACCATCTTCAAGGATGGCTGCACCGCGGTGACGAGCGGCGTCGCGCCCTTCAGCGGTTGCTACGCCCCGGAGACGGCGCTGTCGACGATGGTCGGCAAGCAGCTCCAAGGCACCTGGACGCTCCTGGTCGCCGACGACGCCGGCATCGACACCGGCAGCCTCGGCTCGTGGACGCTCTCGATGTGTGTCTCGCCGTAGCGCGCCGTTTGACCTCCTACTTTCGGGCTTCGGGCTTGCCCGGGCGACGACCTCGGCCACATCGTGGCGCGGCGCCTCGCAGGCGACGCTGCCATTTGCGCAGCTACGCCGGTTCTCGAGATCCTGTGCCCACGATCGAGCGGTGGCATGCAGGGTGCACGACGCGATCGATGGCGGAGCCCCGCGGCTCGCCTTTCGGCTCCCAGGAGGAACCATGGCCACGATCGTGACGGCACTGTTTCGCAGCCGAATGACCGCCGAGCAGGCGGTCGACAGCCTGCTGCGCGCCGGCTTTCGGCGCGAGGACGTTAGCGTGCTCATGTCGGAGACGACGCACGGTCGCGAGTTCGGAATCGTGACGCGCAGCAAAGCGGGCGAAGGCGCCGCAGCGGGCGCAGCGACCGGAGGCGCCGTGGGCGCCGTGCTCGCGGCCCTTGCAGCGGTGGGTTCGCTGGCGATCCCGGGGATCGGGCTCATCGCCGCCGGCCCCATCGTCGCGGCCCTCGCCGGCGCAGGCGCGATGGGCGCCGCAGGCAGCCTGGTCGGCGGCCTGATCGGCGCGGGCATTCCGGAGCACGAAGCGAAGTTCTTCGGCCCGGAAGTCGAGCGCGGCGGGATCCTCGTGGGCGTGCACGTCGTCGATCGGGACTGGGTCGACACCGCGAAGCTCATCCTGAGGAACGCCGGCGGCGCATCACTGAAGGCCGCCTGAGCCGCCGGACCGATGCCGTCGTGGCTCGGCGCGCCGAGAGCGGCGCACCGAGGTAGAGTGTCGGCCGACGTGAACTTCGTCCTCCACGCGTACATCGCGCAGCGCGACCTCGGCGATCCGCGGGCCACGCTCGGCGCCATCCTGCCCGACCTGTGGAGGATGGCAGCGCGGCCTGCGCGTTCGCGTCGAGCCGTCACCGCGCCGGCCGGCGACGAGGACCTCGCGCACGTGCTCGCAGGCGTCGATCATCACCTTCGCGCCGACGCCTGGTTTCACAAGACTCCGTTCTTCACCGAGGGAGAGCGCGTGACCGCCGACGCGCTCGCGACGGTCCCGCCCGAGAGCTCCCCTCGCCTGCGTCTCTTCGCGCATGCGACCTGGGAGATGTGCCTCGACGGCGCGCTCTTGCGCCTCGCCGGAGAGTCCTCGGTGCGTGGGACGCTCGAAGCGGCCGTCCACGATCACGAATCCCTCGCCGAGCGCGCCGCCGAGCTCCATCACGGCGATTCACGCCGGGCCGCGGGTGTCGACGACGAAACCTTTCGCGCGCGGATGCACCGGGCCTTCGAAGCCGTCGAAAGCTTCGCGCTCCCCGCCGGCTACATGACCGCCGACGGCGTCGCGCTGCGACTCGTCGGAGTACGCGCAGGGCTCGGCTTCCCACCGCCGAGCGGAGAGACGCGCAGCCGCTGGATCGACGCGCTCTCGCGCGTCGAGCCGTTGGCCGATCGAATGGTCGCCGATCTTCTTGACAGTTCTGTCAGCTTCGCGGCCTGACGCTCACCAACCGCACTGCTCGTTCTTGTTCTGCTCCTTCAAGTACGCCTGCAGCGGAGCGAAGTACTCGAGCATCGCCGCAGCGTCGGCCTTCGTCTCGCCGCTGACGGCCTTCATCGCTTCGGGCCACGGCTTGCTGGCGCCCATGCTGAGCATCGCCCACATCTTGTCGCCCGCGGCCTTGCTTCCGTAGATCGAGCACTTGTGGAGCGGGCCGGTGTGGCCGGCGGCCTTGCAGAGCGCGCGGTGGAACTGGAACTGGTAGATGTCCGCGAGGAAGTACCGCAGGTATGGGACGTTCGCGGGCACGTGGTACTTCGAGCCCGGATCGAACTCCGCTTCGGTGCGCGCTCCGGGCGGTGCGACGCCCTGGTACTTGAGCACGAGATCCCACCACGCCTTGTTGTATTGCGACGGCGGCGTCTTGCCGGCGAAGACGTCCCAACGCCACTTGTCGATGAGGAGGCCGAACGGCAAGAAGGCGACCTTGTCGAGCGCGCGCCGCATCAGGACGTTCATCTCGGCCTTGTCGTTCGCCGGCGCTTTCTCCAAAAGGCCGATCTTCACGTAGTAGTCGGGCGTGACGCTGAGCGCGAGCGTGTCGCCGACGCCCTCGTGGAAGCCGTCGTTCGCGCCGTCCTGATACAGGACCGGCAGCTTGTGGTACGCGGTGAAGTAGTAGTTGTGGCCGAGCTCGTGGTGGATCGTGATGAGGTCCTCTTCGTTCCGCTCGGTGCACATCTTGATGCGCACGTCGTTCGCGAAGGTGAGATCCCACGCCGACGCGTGACACACCACCTCACGGTCGCGCGGCTTGGCGAAGAGCGATCGCTCCCAGAACGTCTGCGGCAGCTTGGGCATCCCCAGCGAGACGAAGAAGTCTTCGCCGATCTTGACCATGCCCTTCTCGTCGATCTTCTTCTTCTTGATGCCGGCGGTCACGTCGAGCGACGCCTGACCGGGGTACGGCTCGACCTCGTCGTAGATGTAGCCCCAGGTCTGCGACCACATGTTGCCGAGCACGTGCGCGGGGATCGGCGCCTTGTCGGCGATCTTGTCCTTGCCCCACTTCTTGCGGAGCCGCGCGCGCGTGTAGCAGTGAAGGTCGTCGTAGAGCGGCTTGACCTGCTGCCAGAGGCGCTCGACGTCGGCCTCGAGCTCGGCCGGCTTCATGTCGTAGCGATCCTTCCAGAGCTCGCCGAGATCCTTCTGGCCGATCTCCTTGGCGCCCTTGTTCCCGAGCTCGACGAAGCGCTCGTACTGCTTCTTCAGCGGCACCGAGATCGTGCGCCAGCCGAGGAACGCCTCTTTCTTCTCGTCCCACGACGCGTTCTTGTCCTCGAGGATCTTGGAGAGGTCACCCAGCGTGAGGCAGTTGTCGGACGCCTTGCCCTTCTCCTTGTCCTTGGGCTTGAACTTCTTGAGCGTGTCCGAGCAGTACTTGCCTTTGCCATACGTGCTCTGCATCGAGACGCCGAGATCGGCGAGCTCTTTGCGCTCCTTGGGATCGCTCGGGGCCGGAAGGACGGTTCCGCGCCGCAAGAGCTCGAGCTTGCGCGCGACATCCGGCGGGAGCCCCTGAAGGCCGCGGTAGCGCACCGACTCCTTGATCTTGCGCGTGACGTACTCCATCGACGTCTCGAGGCCGGCCGCCGCGAGCGCATCGGTGTCGTCGGTGATGAAGTTCGCGTTGATCCAGTCGGCGCGCGCTTGGTTCACCCACACCTGCCGCAAGCCCTCGTTCGCGTCGTCGATGAACGCAGTCGCCTCAGCCACGGTCGGCGGACCGCTCGACGGGCGGAAGCCGCCGTGATCCGGCGTGCTGGTGTCGACCGGCTGCGTGTCGGTACCGGGGGCCGGCGGCGATGGTGTCGTCGTCGCGGCGCCGCTGCAGGCGGCGCAGAACAGACCGAGGACGAGCGCGGAGCGGAGTCGGGCAGAGCGTGCCATGAGGGCGGCGAGCCTAACTGCAAACGCATCGTCCGCGGAAGACGCACCCGTCACGATGCGCTTCGGCGTGCTATAGACAGTCCTCGGGGATCGTGAGCCAGATGACCGCAAAGGGTCCGTCGCCGCGTGAACGAAGCCAACCCAAGGCTCCGATCGCGCTCGAACGATACGCGGAGCTCTCCGCGGAGATCGACGCGGGCGTTCCGGAGAAAGAGATCCTCGAGCGCGAGTCGATCACCGACGAGACGTGGGCCGCCGCAAAAGCGTTTTGGCTCAAACGAATGGCGGACGAGGCGGCGCGCAAGCGCTTCGAGTCGACGACGCGCTACCAGGCGATCTTCAAAGCCAAGCGCGCCATCTTCGACGCCAAGCTCCGCCGCGAGCGCGACCGCGCTTCGCGCGCCAAGGTCGAGCCGCCCGCGTCCGGTGCCCTCGATGCGGCCGATCGCGAGCTTCGCGCTCCGCTCGTCTCCAACCTCGCGCCCCTGTCGTTGCCCGAAGCGCCCCCCTCCACCGTCCCGGTCCCCGCGCGCGGTTCGGCGGCCACACCTGCCCCGTCGTTCCTCAACGCGCCGACCCCTGCGAAGCCGATGCCTGCCGCCCCGCCGTACGCAGGCCCTCCTGCTTACGTGTCTCCGCAACCGGTGTCGTCCGCAAACTCGACCGGGCCCGTCGGACCGATCCCGCGGCAGGTGATGCCCTTTCAAGGTGGCGCCGCGGCGGCCCCGCCCGCGCGCGTCGCTCCTCCCGCGGCAAGCCCTGCACCGGTCAGCGTAGCGCCCGCCACCGCGCCGGGGCCGGCCACGGTGCCCGAGCCGCCGCCGCGCAAGGTGTGGGGCACGATGGTCGCCGACGCGAGCGACTTCGCCGAGGCGATGCCCTTCAAACAATCCGCCGGTGCACCTGCGGGGCGAAGCGCATCGCCGCTGGCGCAGCCGGCAGCGCAGCCGGCCCCTCCGCCGCCCGCGCCTCCTCCTCCGGCTCCCGCGAAGTCGGGCCTCGGCTCGACGATGAACAGCGAGTACGAGCAGCCGCAGCACCAGGCGATGCCCTTTCAGCGGGGCGCCCCGTCACCTCCGGCCGGCGTCGCTGCCGCCGCAGCCCCGCCGCCCGCGCCTCCTCCTCCTGCTCCTGCGCCGAGGAAGCAGAACCTCGGCGCGACGATGATGGTCGATGCGAGCGCGCTCGACGCCAAGGCGCTTCCCTTCGCCGGCAGCGACGACGACGACGACGACTCGCCGCGCACCGCGGCCATCGATCCCGAAGCAGCGCGCGCCGCGATCCTCGGCGCCACGCCTTTCCGCGAAAAAGCACCGACGGGCGGAACGGCCGGCGCGCCCCCGCCCCAGCAACGTCGCGACTCGTCGCCGAGCACGATGGCGATCGACATCACCAAGTTCCCAGGCGCCCCGCCTGGTGCCGTTCCACCTGGTGCGGTCTTGCCCGCGCCGGCGCCCTCGTCGCCGAGCGGCCCAAAACGTTTCAGCATCAACGTTTTCGCCTCGCTGACCGCCGAGATGGCCGAGCGCCCAGGCGAAGCCGAAGCGGTCCGCCGCAAGTACGGCGTGACCGAGGCCGAGCACAAAGAGGAGTCGGAGCGCTGGACCGCCGACTTTGCGCAGAACGACGATCTACGAAAGCGCTACCTGGGAATCGTCCAGCGCTACCGCGGGTACTTGAAGGGCGGAGCCAAGTGAAGCGCTCGCGCCGCGCAAACGTCCAAACCTGTTAGCCTTCCTTCCCGAGGATTCATGGCAGAGCGGCCGGTCCACTTCGAATTTCACGGCGAGAGCTTGCCCGCGGACGCCGAACCTTCGTCGTTCGAAATCAAGGAGGCGATGAGCCTTCCTTTCACCCTGCGGGTCGACTTCGGCACCAAGGATGCGACCTTTCGCGCGGCCGACTGCCTGCGGACGGGCATGACCATCCTCGTGGTCGACGGCGAGCGCGGGCGCTCCCGATCGTTCTCGGGCATCTGCGAGACCTGCGAGTTCCTGCACCACGACGGCCTCCACTTCATCTTCCGCGTCACCATCCGGCCGCCGATTGCCGCGCTCGCCCACCGCGAGGACCTTCGGATCTACCAAGAGAAGGGCGTCGTCGACATCGTCAAGGAGCTCATCGCCGCCGGCGGCGTGGACAAGGTCGAGTGGCGGCTCGAGGGCGACTACCCGCCCCGAGAGATCGTCATCCAGTACCGAGAGAGCGAGCTCAACTTCATCCATCGTCTCCTCGCCGACGAGGGCATCTTCTATTTCTTCCAGCACAAGGACGGTGAGACGACGATGGTCTTCGCGGACTCGACCAACGCGCTGGTCGAGGACACCGAGGTGCCGGTCATCCTCGCCCTGTCGCAGGGCATCCCGCTCTCCGACCCGGCGCGGTCGGTGACCTTCACGCGCAAGCTGAGGCCCGGCAGCGTACGCCTTCGGGACTACGACTTCGAGAAGCCGCAGGCATTGCCGAACGCGGGCCAAGGAGCGGAGTCGGCATGGCCGATGTCGTACTACGAGTATCCCGGTCTCTTCACCAAGGCGGCCGACGGCCAGCGCCGCGCGGCGGCCCGCTTGCGCGAGCTTCGCGCCGACGCGGACCAGATTCGGCTCGAGAGCGGGGCGATGAACCTCGAGGTGGGCAAGGCATTCCAGATCGCAGGCGCCGCCCAAGAGCTCCACAACGGCAAGTTCGTGTGTCTCGAGCTCGTGTCACGCGGCAGCCAGTCGCGTAGCGGTGCCGACGGCAAGTCGAACTTTTCGAACGAAGTCCTCGCCCAACCCGAAGGCTCCACGTTCTCTGCGCCGCGCCGAGCGGCGCGCCCGAGGATTCGCGGCCTCCAAACGGCCTTCGTCACCGGCCCGACCCAGGGAGAAGAAGAGATCCACTGCGACAAGTACGGCCGCATCAAGGTGCGCTTCCACTGGGATCGGGTCGGCCAGCACGACGACAAGTCGAGCTGCTGGCTTCGCGTCGCTCAGCCTCCGCTCGGCGGACAGATCATCATCCCCCGCGTCGGCTGGGAGGTTGCGGTCGCGTTCTTCGACGGCGATCCCGATCGGCCCTACGTCGTCGGGCGCGTCTACAACGCCGAACGCGTCCCGCCGATGGGGCTACCGGCTGCGAAAGCGTCCGGCATGCTCAAGAGCTCGTCGTCGCCCGGCGGCGCCGGCGCCAACGAGATCAGCCTCGGCGACTCCGGCGGCAAGCAGGGCTTCGGCATGACGAGCCAGAAGGACCTGAACATCAACGTCGGCAACGATCAGAACGAGACCATCGGCGCCAACGAGACCGTCGACATCAAGGTCAACGCCAGCCACAAAGTCGGCGCGAACCAGAGCATCAGCGTCGGCGGCAACCAAGAGCTCAACGTGGGCTCGGTCGGCTCGGCCAAGGTCGCGGGCGACATCTCGATCTCCGTCGGCGGCAACCTGACCGACAACGCCATCTCGAACTACGTCGAGAAGATCGGCGCCGACAAGTCGACCTCGATCGGCGGCAGGATGACCACGATCTGCAACGGCGTGCGGCAGACGATCTCGGGCAACGTGGACCGAAGCGTCAGCGCCGTGATGCTGACCGCGAGCGTCGCCTCGATCTCCGACGAGTTCGGCGGCAACAACACCGAGAACATCGGGATCGCCAGGGTCGATCTCTGCAAGGGCAGCATCGGCGAGACGATCGCCGGCAACAAGATGACCAAGAGCATGGCCGCCGACGTGCACGTCGTGAAGGCGAACTACGCGACCGAGGTCGGGGCGATGTGCACCCAGATGGTCGGCGGCCTCCACTACTCCAAGGTGGCCGGCGACTACACGGTCACCGCCCCGATGATCACGCTCATCGGCGGCGTGGGCGTCTTCAAGGGAGGCGGCTCCGAGCTCAAGCTCGGCGGCGCACCGGTCGTCGTCAAAGGCTCGGACATTTCGATCGATACCTTGATGAGCGTCAAGCTCGGCACCTCCCTCAAGCTCGGCTGATCGGAGTCATCATGGCGAAACACGGAATCGTGTCCGAGTTCGAGGTGGATGGACAGTCGTTCCTCGTCGACCGTGCCGTCCTCGACGAGCGCCTGGACGAGGTACCGCGCCTCGACATCACCGTGGTCAGCGAGGAGGAGCTGCCGAAGCCGGCCAGCCTCTTGGGCAAAGAAGCGAAGCTGTCGATCGGCTCGGTGGACGCGGGCGAAGCGCCGCACAAGTTCCAGGGCATCGTCGTCCGAGGGGAGCGCCGCATCGACGCCGAAGGAAGGCCGACGCTGCGACTCGACATTCGTCCCAAACTGCACCGCCTCTCGCTGAGGAACGACGTGCGTACCTTCCAAAAGAAGAAGGTCCCGGACATCCTCAAAGAAGTCGTCGAAGGCGGCGGCGCCGGCCCCCTGCGCATGCAAATCGTCGAGAGCTACGAAGCGCGCGACTTCACCATCCAGTATCGCGAGACGGATCTCGACTTCATCCTGCGCCTCGCCGCCGAAGAAGGCATCGCCATCGGCTTCGACCACGAATCGGGCGAGGTCGTGTTCTGCGACGACCCGAAGGGGATCACGGACGCCGCGGCGACCTCGGTCAAGTACATCCCCGAGTTCGGGTTCGACCTGCCGTACGCGTCGGTGGGCAAGGTCACCCAGAAGCATGGCGTCACGTCCGACAAGGTGATGCTGCGCGACTACGATCCCACGCGGCCTCGCTTCAAGCTGGAGAGCACCGTCGAAGGCACCGACGACGGCGACCACGCGCTGGAGATCTACGCCTATCCGGCCCGCAGCGATGACGAGGCAGCGGTGAAGCGTCGGGCGCAAGCGCTCCTGGATTCGCACCAATCCCGCCGCGACGTCGTGCGGGGATCGACGACGGCATGGGCGCTCGCACCGGGACAGCGCTTCACGATCGAGGGGCACCCCTACGCGCCGCTCGACACCGAGCTCCTCGCGATCGCCACGCGCCTCGAGTACGCGGACAACCGGTCGACGTTCGCCGAGGCTCGGCACATGATCCTCCTGACGTTCGAGGGCATCCCGACCGAGCGCTCGGCCTACCGTCCGGTGCGCCGCCCGCCGGCGTCGACCGTGCCGGGCGCGCAGACGGCGCTCACGACGGGCGCGTCGGGACAAGAGATCGACGTCGACGACGCCGGCCGCGTGACCGTCCTCTATCCCTGGGACCGACACGGAGCAAAAGACGAAACGAGCAGCGTTCGCATGCGGACGCTCCAGCTCGGGACCGGCGGCTCGATGCTCTTGCCGCGCGTCGGCTGGGAAGTGCTCGTCGGATGCAACGAAGCGGATCCCGATCTGCCGCTCGTGCTCGGGCGCCTCTACAACGCAGAGAAGCCGCCTCCCTATGCGCTGCCGGCCGGCAAGGCTCGGTCGTCGATCCAGACGGCGACCACGCCCGGCGGCGGAAGCACCAACGAGATTCGGACCGACGACTCGGCAGGAAGCGAGGAGATGTTCTTCAACGCGTCGAAGGACATGTCCGTCATGGCGAAGAACAACGCCACCGAAGGCATCGGCAACAACGCGACGCTCAAGGTCGGCGGAAACCAGGACGTCAACATCACCAACAGCCTCGACCTCTACGTAGGCGCCGATCAGACGGTATCGGTCGGCGGAAACCAGAAGAGCTCGATCGAGACGTTCCGCGTCGACGATGGGGGCGGCTCCCACACGCTCGACGTCGGCGGCAACCGCGACATGAAGATCGGCGGCGACCACAAGTACACCGTCGGGGGCAGCGAGAGCCTCGACACCGGCGGAATGAAGACGGACCTCGTGGTCGGATCGGTGGACGAGAAAGCCGACGGCAACATGACCCTCGACGTCGGTGCCGTCCGCGCGACGATCACCGCCGGCAGCCACAACACCACGATCGGCGGCAACTGCGACGAGACCGCAACGGCCGCGAAGGTCTCGCTGGTCTACGGCGCGATCGGCAGCGAGGTCGGCGGCAACCAGGATCTCCAGGCGCTCGGCGCCGCGGTCCACCTCGTCACCGCGGACCGCACCGAGACCACCGGCGCGATGTACACCGAGGTCGCCGCCGGTGCTCACATCGTGAAGGCAGACAACATCATCTTCGAGGCCGACGGAATGCTGACGCTCGTCATGGGCGGTACCATCCTCTCGCTCACGCCCGCCTCCGTAGCCATCCTCGCCGCTGCTTCGGTGAAGCTCGACGGAGACGTGGCCGAGATGGCTGCGCTGGTAATCGACAACTGATTGGGGGAGATGGACGATGCCTCGTAGCTTCAGCGTCTCGCTTCAAGTTCAAGACCAGGCCGCCGACCGGGTGGCCAGCTTCGAGCTCGTCAAGGAGCTCGGGCGGCCGGTCACGGCGGTGGTCGACGTCGTCTTTACCGCGGACGTCGCGCCCCTGAACGCCGTCGGAACCGCCGCCGTGCTTGGCTTCGGGTACGACGGCGAGCCGATCCACGAGTTCGTCGGCATCATCGAGAGCGTCGAGCAGGCCGGCACGCCCATCATGGGCGCAGCCACCCAGGGTGGCGGCTCCGCTCATGCGGCGCGGTTCCGCATCGTTTCGATGACCGCCCTGACCGAGGGGACGGTCGACGCCCGAATCTTCCAGGACAAGGACGTCAAAGAGATCGTCGAGACGCTCCTCGAGGAGCACGGCCTGGTTCCGGACAAGCAGAAGTGGCAGCTCTCGGGCAGCTATCCGAAGCGCGAGTACTGCGTTCAATACTTCGAGCCCACGCTCGCCTTCATCTCGCGCCTGCTCGAAGAAGAGGGCATCTACTTCTTGTCGACGACCGAAGACGGCGATGAGGTGGTCGAGCTCGTCGACGACAGCCCGTCCGCGGGGACCATCCAAGGCGACCCCCAGCTGCCTTTCCGCGGCAAGCTCGGCTTTTCGGCCGGCGGCGACTCGATCCTCGCCGTCGTCGAAGCGGCCGAGCTCGTCGCCGGGAAGGTCACGCTCCGCGACTACGACTTCAAGCGACCGTCGCTCGACATGACCGCCGAAGCCGAAGCCGATTCGGAGACCGACCTCGAGCGGTACGACTATCCCGGGCTCTACGTCGAGCCCTCCGAGGGCAAGCGCCTGGCGCAGGTGCGGCTCGAGGCCGAACGCGCGAAGCGCGAAGTGGTGACGATCGTCGCCGACTGTCCGCGGCTCGAGGCCGGTCGTGTGATCGAGATCACCGAGGTCCCGCACGACGATCTAGCCGGTGAGTACCTCATCACGACGGTTCGACACCTCTACGGTGACCGCGCGGTGGAGCTCATCGAGCGTGAGATGGGCAAGCGCCCCGAAGGCACCGACATCTACGTGGCCGAGGCGACCTTGATCCCGAAGGCGGTGAAGTTCCGAACGCCGCAGACGACCCCGCGGCCCATCGTCCACGGCCCGCAGACGGCGAAGATCGTCGGCCCCGAAGGGTCCGAGGTCGAGTCGATTCACACCGACGAGCACGGCCGCGCCAAGGTCAAGTTCCACTGGGATCTCGCGCCGGACCGGGACGACAAGGCTTCATGCTGGATGCGCGTCAGTCAGCTGCAAACGAGCGGCTCGATGATCCTCCCTCGCCTGAACTGGGAGGTCGTGATCGAGTACCTCGAAGGTAACCCTGACCGTCCCGTCATCACATCGATGCTGTACAACGGCCTCTTCATGCCGCCGTACGCACTGCCCGAGGGCAAGACGCGCACCAGCTGGCAGACCCGGTCGACACCCGGCGGGGGCGGCACCAACGAGATCCGCTTCGAGGATCGCGCCGGCGGCGAAGAGATCATGATCCAGGCGCAGAAGGATCAGACCATCGCGACGGCGAACGACAAGAAGAAGACCATCGGAAACAACTCGTCCCGCTCCGTCGGCGCCGACGAGACGATCGAGGTCGGCGGGAACCAGACGACGAAGATCACGATGGGCTCGAAGACCGCCGTCGACGGCAGCCAGAGCATCTCGGTGGGCGGAAACCGCAACGTCGAGGTCAACGCCGTGAGCGGGCTCACCGCCGGCGGATCCAGCAGCGTCTCGATCGGCGGCAACCACTTCGAGATGGACGGCAACCCGCTCCAAGCTCTCCTCAACATCGCGACGCAGGTGGCGATCGAGGCGGCACAAGCTGCCGCCAGCCAGGCGATGGATCAGATCAACGGTGCGATCCAGAGCCGCGTCGACCAAGCGATGGCTCCCATCAACAACCTCACCTCACAGGTCGAAGCGTTGGGCGCGGGAATGGAAGCGGCGCGCAACGGCGACGTCGGCGGCCTCGCGAGCCTCGGCGCGCAAGCGGCAGGTCTACCGGTGCCCCCGGCGTTCGGGGGTGGCGGTGAGGGCGGCGGCACCGACGCCGGGGGTGGCGGCGACGCCGGCGGCGGTGACGGCGGCGGCACCGACGCGCCGTCCGGAGCGGCCTACACCGAGATGATCGGTTTGAACCAAGCCGTGGACAGCGCGATCCAGACCGGGCTCACGGCCGGCGCAGGAGCGCTGGGGGCGGCGCTCGGCCTCGACAGCGACGGCGGCGGCGACGCATCGGCGGCGAACGCCGACGGTCCGGTCGGCGATGTCGAGGGCATCAGCCAAGAGGACCGAGCCAAGGGGCCGGGTCACAACACGCACCTCGTCTCCGGAGACTTCGCCGAGAGCGTCGGCTCTCTGCGGATTCAGGCGGCGCTCATGGGCGTCAAGACCGAGGTCGGGGGCAACATGAACGAGACCGTGGGCGCCGCCAAGGTGACCGGCGCGATCGGCGACATCACCCTCGACGTCGGAGGCAACAAGAACGAGACCGCGCTCGGCAGGGTGGCGGTCGTCAAAGGCGACGAGGCGGAGACGATCGGCGGCAACCGCATGGTCATGATCGGCGGCGTCATCTATGACAAGGTCGGCGGCGGGCAGACCGTTCAGGCCGGCGGCCCCGCTACCTTCATCGCGTCGTTCCAGAAGTTCGAGGCGGCGGGCGCGATCACGTTCAAATGCGGCGCGAGCGAGATGGTCGTCGATGACAGTGGCGTCACGATCACCTCGCCCATGGTCGCCGTCCTCTCTCCCAAGATCCAGCTGACCAAGAAGGTCTCGCAAGCGTAGCCACGCAAAAACGGATGGCGATGACGCTCCCCCGAGTCGAGAACGAGACCGACTTCTTGGCGCAGCCGCACCTCTTGGTGGACGCCGACGGCGAGAAGCTCTGCTTGATCGTGAAGGCAACGCTCGAGCACGAGCCCGGCCCGCCCCGCGGCCCGGACGGCACCTTCTCGGTCGCACCCAA
Source organism: Polyangiaceae bacterium (assembly GCA_041940405.1). Classification (GTDB taxonomy): domain Bacteria; phylum Myxococcota_A; class Polyangia; order Polyangiales; family Polyangiaceae; genus Xiheicaenibacterium. The sequence continues at coordinate 25,055 of JBGTSH010000026.1, read as the reverse complement.
GCGCCGCCGGCGCGGGATACGTCCCGCCGACGTCCCTTGGGGCAAGCCCGACGTAGCGAGCATCCGCTACCCGGCCGATCTCTGCGTTCGCAAGCCGGGCACGGACGTCATCGTGGTGGCGCGCGCATTCGCCCCCCGCGGCGAGCCCGTGCCTCGTTTCGACTGCGGAGCCCGGCTGGGTAAGGTGTCCAAGGTGGTGCGCATCACCGGCGCGCGCGCATGGGCGAGCGGCGGCGATTCGATCACCGAGCCCCGTCCGGTCGAGGCGCTCGACGTGCGCTACGACTACGCGTTCGGCGGCTTCGACGACAGCGACCCCGAACGGCCCGTCGAAGATCCTCGCAACCCCGTGGGCCTCGGTGTCGCAGCCGACGGCGCCTCGCTCGAAGGTGCGCCCGCACCGCAGATCGAGGATCCCATGGATCCGATCATCAGAGCTTCGGCACGCCCGAAGCCCGCGGGCCTCTCGGCCATCGGGCGAAGCTTCGAGCCGCGCCGCAAGCGCTTCGGCACCTACGACGCCGACTGGCTCGAGAACCGGTCCCCACTTCCGCCACCCGACTTCGACGACCGGGCCAACCTCGCCGCCACGCCCGAGCTGGTCGCGACGCCCCCGCTCGTCGGCGGCGAAGAAGGCGCGCTCACGAACCTGACGCCGGGCGGGGGAACGATCGCGTTCGTGCTGCCCCGGATCCGACTGACGATCGCCTTCGCCGTGCCCGGTGGTGATGTCGAGACGGTGCGGCCTTACCTCGACACGGTCGTGCTCGACACGCTCGGACCGATCGAGCACCGCGAGATCTCGAAGGTCGACCCCGACTACCCTCCGCCGCCGGAAGGCCCGCTCACCGTCGAGCTCGTTTGGCGCGCATCGATCCTCGCGCCCCGGCGCATCGGCGACGCGACGGTGCACGTACGAGAGGAGCGCGCGCGATGAAGAACCGCGGCAGCATCGTCGCCGTGGGCATGAGGACCGGCATCGGGCTCGACGCCCTGTCGACGAGCTTGCTGCTGCGAACGGGCGTCCCCGCAATCGCGCCATCGCCGCTCTCGACGCCCGACGGCGAGCCGGTAACGATGGCCTTCGACCCGACCCTCGATCCCTATCTGGTCGGCGAGGAGCGAGCGGCTCGGCTCGGCGGCGCAGCCCTCTTCGAGCTCGCGGGAGCGCTCGGCACCTCCGCGAGAGGCCTTCGCACACGCGTCGCGCTCGCCTTCCCCGAGCCGCGCCCCGATCAGCGCCGAGCGGAGGCGGGCCAAGTCCTCGCCACCTCGTTCCGAGCCCTGATGAGCGAATCGTTCGGCAGCCCGCCGGTGGATTTGGCCGTCCAAGGCGCGGCTGGCCTCGCCTACGTGCTGCCCGACGCGCTCGCCGAGCTCGCCGCCGGTCGTGTCGACGCAGTCATCGCCGGCGGAATTCACAGCGACTACGACCCCGCGGCGATCCGAGCGCTCGCGGTGATGGGCCGGCTGTTCACGCCGGAGCACATCGACGCCGTGCTCCCCGGCGAGGCCGCTGCCTTCGTCTTGATCACACGGGACGAAACGGCGCGCTCGCTCGGGCTGGCTCCCATGGCGCGGATCTACGACGTCGCCTCCGAATCATCGGGCTCTTCGATCGACGAGCCAGGTCGCGCGTTCGAGTCGACGGCGATGGCAAACGCTATCCGCGCCGCCACGGAGAGCCTGCCCGACGAGATCCAGGTCGGATGGGCGGTCACCGATCTCGGGTTCGAGCATGCGCGCGTGCGCGAGCTCTACGCCGCCATCACGCGGGCACACAAGCGCTTCGGCCCGCCGCTCTCGGTCGACGCTCCAGCCCAGCGAGCAGGTCACCTCGGAGCAGCAGCGCTGCCGCTCGCGCTGGGGTACATGGCCATCGGCTTCCGCCATGGCTTCGCGCCGTCGCCGTTCGGCGTCGCGATCGCTGCCAGCGACGCCGGAGAACGCGCCGCGATCCTCGTCGGATCGCCCTGAAGGATGTGACCTGGAGCTGCTACGCTTCGACGACGCTAGACGCTGCTTTCGAGGGGAATCATGGCAAGAACAGCACCCGTACCGAACATCCCTCCCATCCCCGGCATGTGCCCGAGCATCGCGGTCATGGGCGGCGGCGGTGGTGGTGGCGGCGGCAGCGGTGACGGCGCCGGCGACGGCGATGGGAGCGGCGGCGCGGGCGGCGACGGAAGCACCGACGGCGCGAGCGGCGACGGCCGCAACGGCGGCAACGGGTGCGGTGATCCTGTCTGCCCGGTGACCGGCCGCGTCTTCCTCGAGGTGCTCGATTTCGGGTTCTGGGCTCCGCTTCCGATCCGGTTCATCCGGCACTACAGCTCGCGTGGGTCGGATCACGTCGGCGAGCTCGGCCGGGGCTGGACGCACGCCTACGGCTGGGAGCTCAAGGTCCTGCGCGATCGCCTCGTGGTCCGCGACGGGCACGCCCGCAAGCACGTGCTCGAAGGGCTGCCTGCCCCCGGGGCTCCGGTCATGGATTCGCTCGGCCTCATGGCGACCATGGACCGCGGCGTCTACGAGATCACCGACAGCAACGACGGCCTCCGTTATGTGTTCGGGCCGGAGCTGAAGTCGGGAATCCATCGCACGGTCGCCGTTCGCGATCGCTACGGCAACACGATCCAATTCGAACGCAACGAGAAGGGCGCCCTCAGACGCATCGTCGACAGCGCGGGGCGTCCGTACACCGTGGCAACCGACGAGCGCGGTCTCATCGGTTCGATCCGCGTCGCCACCGACGAGCGGGCGTCGGGCTGGCTCGAGGTCGTGCGCTACGAGTACGACGACGAGGCTCGCCTGGTGTCGGTCACCGACGCCGAGGGCTTCACCTCTCGCCTCGACTACATTGGCGGCCTCCTCGTCGCGCACCAGACGGCCTCCGGCCTGACCTACAACTACCGGTACGACGGCGAGACCAAGAACGCTTACTGCCTCGAGACCTGGGGCAGCCGCACCACCCCCGATCCTGCGCTCGAGACGCCGATCAACCCGCGCGTCGGTCCCAAGGGGATCCACTACGCCAAGCTGACCTACGACAAGCAGGCGCGTTACGCCGAAGTCGACAACGGCCTCGGCGGCTTCGACCGTTACTACGGCGACAAGGTCGGTCGCGTCGTGAAGCAGGTCACCGCAGCCGGCGGCGTCATCGAACGCACCTTCGATCCGGTCGACGGCGCAAAGACGTCGTACACCGATGTCCGGCGTGCCTCCGTCAGCCTGCAGGACGGAGGGAGGCGAGCGGTCGGCTTCTCCGACGATACCGGCCGCGGTGTGCGCCGCACCGTCGAGCGCGACGGCACCGAGACCACGGTCGAGCTGTCCACGGGTGCGACGGTCCAGCGCCGTCGCGACGCGAACGGCGATCTGGTCTTCATCCGTCACGCCGACGGCTCGGTCGAAGAGTTCGGCTCCGACGAGCGCGGTCTTCAGACCTTCCAGATCGACCGCCTGGGCGGGCGGCGCACGTTCACCTACGACGCTCACGGCAACCTCATCCGCACCGATCATCCGGGGGGGGCCGTCGAGCTCTCCGAGTACGACTATCTGGGCCGACGAATCCGTCACATCGATCCGCTCGGCAACGAGACGGTGTGGGCGTGGGACAGGCGCAACGAGATCGTCCAGAAGCGAACGCCCGGCGGCCTTCTGACGGTCGTCGAGCGCGACGCGAACCGAAACCCCACCCGCGTCGTCGAAGGCGGCAGCGTGACCGTCTACGAGTGGGGCGGGATGGGCTGGCTGACGGCGGTGACCAAGCCCGGCGGCGAGCGCACCGAATACCGGTACGACGTCCAAGGGAACCTGGTCCGCGTCAAGAACGCCCGCGGCGACGTCTACACCCAGGAGTTCGACCATGCGGGTCGCTTCCGGAGCTGCACGACGTTCGAAGGCGTCACCCATCGAGCCGGGTGGACTACGGCCGGCGATCTGGCTTTCATCGCGGGTCCCGGCGGCAAGGACACTTGCGTCCATGACGCGCAGGGACGCCTCGTCGAAGCGACGCTCCGCGATGGGACGTCGGTCGAGCTCAAGTGGGGCCACGCGCTCGCCCCGCCGACGATGATCGACAACGGCATCGTGCGGCTCGAGAGCGAATACGACTTGATGGGTCGTCCGGTCCTCGATCGCCAAGGCGATATCGCGACGATGCTGCGATGGCACGGCAGCGAGCTCAGCGGGTTCTCGAGCGACGTCGGCCCGGCCGTCACCTACGGCCGAGGCCCGAGCGAGCGGATCCAACAGATCGCGGCCGGGCCCTTCCAGACCTCCGAGTCGTGGACGATGGACGGCGACGTCGTGACCGAGCTCGGCGACGATCTCGTCCTCCGCCAGCGGTACGGCGGCGATCGCACCCTGGTTTTCCAAGGGCTGGCCAAGCGGTCCCTGCGACCGCTCGATCAGTGCGCGGTCGAAGACGATCCCAAGCTCTTGTTCTGGATCCGCTACGCGTACGACGGCGAGCGGCGGCTTCGCATCGAGCAGCGATCCGACGGCACGCGAATCGACCTCGATCTCGATGCCGCGGGACAGATCGTCGAGCGCCGAGTAGCGCGCAAGGGTGCGCCGACCGAGGTGGAGCGCTGGGCGTATGACGCAGTGGGATCGCCCAAGGTGGCGGGCGCGCGCTACGACCTGCACCACCGGCCGATCGAGCTGGCGGGCGAGCGGTTCGAGTACGACGACGCGAGCCGCCTCGCCGCGCGGCACGACGACGCCGGCACGACGCGCTACCGCTGGGATGCGAACGACAACCTGATCGGCGTCGACGGACCGAAACGCCGCATCGAGATGAAGTACGACGCTCGCGGCAGGCGCTGCGAAAAGACGGTGTTCGAAGGGACGAAGCGCGTGAAAAAGGTGCGCTACGTCTGGTCGAACAACACGCTGCTTCACGAGATCGACGAGAGCGGCAAGACGCGCACGTACATCCGCAAGCCTCTCGCGTGGTCCGCCCTCGGGCACGTCGACACGTCGCCCGACGGGAACGCGCGCGCGATCTACTACCTCCAAGGTGCCGTCGACAGCGTCGACATCGCGATCGATGCGCAAGGCAAGATCGTTTGGGAGCCGAACCTCAACGCGTACGGCGTCGCTCGTCCGACGGTCGATACGGTGCCGATCTCGTGGCGCTTCGCGAACCAGGAGTTCGATGAGGACGTGGGCCTCGTCTACAACCGCATGCGTTGGTACGAGCCGCGCCTGGCCTCGTACGTCTCGCCCGATCCGCTGCGTCTCCAGGGCACGTTCAACCCGCGCGACTACGTAGAGAACCCGTGGGTGTTCTCGGATCCGATGGGCCTCACGCGAAGGCCTTCTTCGGAGCCTTCACCCGGTGCTCCCGGCGGTCCGCCCGCCAATCACCCCAATCGACCTCCACGGCCCGCCAACACGGCGGCCATGAACCGCGACTATCTCGCCGCGCCGGGCCATTGGGCGACCGACGGGAATCCCGGCGGCCCGCCCGGCTGGATGGACTGCCCCGCGAGCCACCTCAACGAGGACGGCAACTGGGGCTCGTCGAGCGACCCCACTTCAATCCGTTCACGCATCGACGCCGCAGGAAACGCGTACGGGTGCCATTCGTGTGGCTCGCGAGACCCCGCCGGCCCCGACGGCCCGGCGGGGAGCGTGGCACATTGGACGCCGGACCACGTACCGCCCTGCAACAGCTTCAACAACGGGACGCCCCGTGGCCAACAACTCGATCCTTACCCAGCGCGACCCTGGGCAGGCTCGGTGCGCCTCTATCCACAGTGCCAGCAGTGCAGCGACTCTCAAGGAGGGCTCGAGCGCTGGGCGACTCCGGAACAGCGTGCGGCCTCACGCAGACGCGTGACCGCCAACAACCGCGCCCACAGCGGGCTGACGGTCAACTCTCCGCGCACCTAGATCGATGGCGTCTTCTCGCGGCTCGGCGCAGAAGCCGGCCAAACCCAAGAAGTCCACCCCTGCCCAGCCGCCGGCCCCTCCCCGGGCGTTGTCGGATACGGATCCTTCGCTGGGTGGCGGCGCGCTCGCTTCCGGCGATCGCGCGCACGGGCTCGAGCGCATCAAGAAGGGCTTCGCCGAGTCGGCAGAATACGACAGGCTCTTCGGGCTGGGGTGGCCGAAGATGGTCCTCGTCGGCGGCGGCACACCCACCCTCGAGGAGCGCACCGCGCTCGCCGGCATCGGGGTCACGCGCCGGCGCGTGTGGCCGGGCGCCGTGCTCGGATCGTTGGTGCGGTTCTGGACCGCGTCGTCCCAGACCGCCTACGGCATGGACGCGCACGGCCGCGGTGCACGGTACGACGCACGCGGCCGCCCCGTGCCCTCCCCGGAAGGCCTCGACATCCTGCGCGACGAGCGACCGCTGGAAGCATCCGAAGCCGACCGCCTCCTTACCGAGCTCGTGGGTCGCCCCTGGGGAGAGGTCTCCGTCGTCCGGAATGCGCTGCGCATCTCCGAAGCTGCCGTCGGGACGTCCGCGGTGGTCGACATCATCGTCCGCGCGATGGAAGCCTGGCCGCCGGAGGTCTGGACGGGCACGCGTCATCTCCAATACCAAACCGTCCTCGAGGTCTCGGCGCTCTTCGACCGGTTGACCACCAAGGGGCGGAGCGGCGTCCTCGAGCGTCTCGAGCGCCTCTTCCTGCGCGTCGTCCGCGGGGCGTTCGGCGCAGACGAGCCGCCGCCGCGCGCACCTGCCGAGGTCGCGCCGCCCCTCCGACCGCTCGACGTCGTTCTTCACGGGGTAAAGGGCGCTGCCCGAAGCGGGATCGGCGTGCCCGCCCACCCCATGGGATGGACCGAGCTCGCGTGGGTACGCGACGGCGGAGAGTTCATCGTCGACGCGATGAAGCGCGGCGTCGCCACGGTGATCCTGCCCGACGTGCGGCGGGTGTTCGAGGGCGGAGAAGAGGTGATCGACTTCGAGATCGGGAAGTGGAGCACGATCGAGGAGGCCGATGACCAGCGCGTCATGATCGAAACCTACGGCGTCCTCGCGAGCCCTCGCATCGTCGACCTCCTCGAGGACATGGCAGAGAGGAGCAAGGTCAAAGCGGATGCGCGCGCCTGGCTCGAGCGACGAGGCGGCGCGACCAAGTCCGCGGCTTCCACCAAGAAGCCGCCGACGGCGAAGCGCAAGCCTCGTTCGTAACGGTCAGGCCGGCGGGCGACGCCGCGGCCGGATCCACGATCCGAGCTGCATCGACGCACGCCGCGCCGGTGTCGCCCAGGCGTCGAGCTCGCGCTGTTGGGTCGCGACGAAGCCGGCCGGATCGAAGGCGAGCGCCTCACCCGTCCGGATGACGAGCTCGCGATGGAGCACACGGCGCTCGAACGGTACGAGGGGCGCGTCGGAGAGCTCGATGAGGGTCGTCGCCGCCGTGTACGGCTTGCCGCGCCGGAGCTTGAGCTGCTCGGCGTAAGCCTCGCGCGAGGCAAGGAACGCCTTCCACCGTTCGGGATCGGTCGTAGGAAGCGTCGCGGCATCTGCGGATCCGTCCGCCGGCAGATCCCTGCTGTCCGCGACTCGTTTGGCGAGCGGTCGCGCGGCGGGGGCCGGATCGTCCGGCTCGTCCGGCTCCGGAACGTCGATCTTCTCCGGCGCGATCGTCGTGTTGTCGAAGAGCGGCGCATCCGTCAGGCGCTGGAGCGCGAACGCCGTCGTCAGCTTCAGCTCGTCGTCCTTGGCGGTCCGCAGCAGATCGATCAGCGTGGCGATCGACCGGACCGACCCCGCGAACCCGAGGGCCGTCACGCGCGGGCGCGTCGCCTTCGCGATCGTGAGGTCCACGAGCGCCTCTATGTCGTCGCGTTCGCCAGCGAGCGCGATCGGCAACAGCGCGTCTGCTTCCTTGGGCGTCCCGAGCCACGTGCGCAACCTCGAAACCGCGAACGGCGTGTCGCCGAGGACCATCGCCCAGGCCAGCTCGCGCGAGACGTCTTCGTGCGTCTGTTCGAATAGCTCTTCGGCGCGGCGCGCGAGCGCCGGATGGAGCGAAATAGCCGCCGGGACGAGGGCCTTGGCGATGACGTTGGGCTCGTCGTCCCCGAGCGCTTTTTCGATTTCGTTCGGCGTGGCGAGGCCGCGGCGCGAGAGGACGTCGATCGCGATCGCGCGGAGGGCCGAGTCTTCGTCCTCGAGCCAGCGCCGCATCACGACGAAAATGTCAGGATTGGGTGCCAGCACCAGCCCCTCGGCGAAGGCCTCGGCGTTCTCGGGGACCTTTGCGCCGAGGTGCGCCAGCGCACGTTCGGCGACCGCGAGCGCATCGCGACCGGCGAGAGATCCGCAGACCATGGCCGCGGCGAAGCCGCGCGTCGGATCCTTTGCTGGCGCGTCGATGACGAAGCTCTCGAGCGCGGACAGGGCGTGCGGGCCGAGACCCACGATCGCGTCGAGGGCCGCGAACAACCGCTGCTCGAGAGAGACCATGTTGCGCCAATCGTCGCCGAGGAGCGGTGCGCGCATCATGCCGAGAGCGGCGACGTCCTCGAAGCAGTCGCGTGCTTTCTTTCGGATGGCGGCCTCGGCCGAGATCGCTGCGTGCGGTCCCACGACGAAGCCCGGCGGCGGCTCGGGGGGCGGCTTTTGCCTCGACGCGGCGCGCGCGGCGGCCCACGCTTCGCGGCGCGCCTCGGCAGCCTCTTTGCGGGCTGCGGCGCGCTCGCGCACGATGCTGAGCCGAGCGGCGGCCGGCAGCGCCGGATCGATCGGGTCCGGCGGCGGGGCCGGGGGCGGCAGCGGGCCCGCTACCGCGAACGACGGCACCAGCGTCGGACGCACGGGAGCGTGGAGCGATGGCGACGTGACGCTCGCGATCAAGGGCGAAGGCAGAGGCATGCGCCCGGACGACGGGGAGCCGAGCGCCTTGCGAAGCCACCCGGCGGCCGTCTTGGCCCAGTCGACCGCTTCGGCCAGACCTGCGTCGACCGACGTGGCGTTTCGGAGCTCGGCCTCCAGGTCTTCGGTGAACGAGACAGCCTCGACGAGCGCCGTGCTCGTATCGCGCCGTCCGTCGTAGCCGTCGAGCGCGCACGTGATCGCCTTCTCGGCGGCAAGTGCGGCTGGTCGCAGATCGAACGTCGATCGAGGAGCCAGCACCAGCGCACGTCCGATCGCGTGGAGCGCCTTCAACGCGAGCTCGAGCGCCTCGAGCTGGTCGGAGAGCGGCGGAGCTACGTCGCTACCACCTGGCTTGGTCGAAACCCCCACGTTCGGCGCCGCCATCGACGATCTTGGTACACCACGCCGCCAGCCGGTTCCAGCGCTTCGAACAGTCTCTCGTACCGCTACTGCTTGCCACGCCGCACGCCCCGCGCACAGAGCTCCTTGAAGCGCGCGGCGAGGGTCGCGTCCGTCGCGAGGCGAGGTGTCCAGTGGGCGTTGCCCCTAAGCAGCAGCGAGATCGACAGGCCTCGCTCCTCGAGGCGCTCGTGGACCTTGCCTCCCTCTTGGACGATCTGAAGGGCGCGCACGAAGTCCTCGAGGGACGGCGCATCCCCCGCGTGCCTCTCGGCGGCGGCGCGCAAGGCGGCGTCGAAGCGAGCGACCGGCTCGGGGACGCCGCGCTGCTCGTCCTCGACCGACATCGTCGCGTAGGCCCGGTCCTCGAGCTGCTCGAACGCGGCCTCGTCCAGCCCGTGTGCGGCCAGCGCCTCGGCACGATCGCGACCACGCGCGAGGTCGGCGGCAATCGCGCCATAGAGCTCCATCTCGTCAATATCGGACAACGCTCGAGCCTCGACGATGGATGAGAAGCGCGCTCAGGGCGGCGCTCCGCTGGGACCGACGGCGAGGACCAATCCGGCGCGATCGCCCTCGTAGCGCCTCGCGATGCCTTCTTGATCCGCGACCCCGACGACGCGCGCGCGCGCCCCCACGAGCACCGCGGCGCTGCGGCCCAGGTGATCGCGGACTTCGTACACCACCGCCGCGTCGCGGGCGACCACGGCTCGCACGAAGGCGGCGCTCGGGGCCGGGCCTGCGAGCGCCCAACGAGCCGCATCGAAGCTCGGAATCGCGTCGAGCCACGATGCATCGAAGCCTCCCTTTGCGAGCACGAACACACGACGGGCGATCGGCGCTACGCCCACGGGCGGCCAAGCGAATGTCGGACGGGCGAGCAGGGCGAGGTCGACCTGCAGGTCGGCGAGCGAGCGTACGTGGGCGCCGAGCTTCTCGGCTCGCACGCGGGCCGCCTTCGCCTGAAATCCGACGGGCTCCGCGGAGGTCCACGCTTCGATCGCGGCGATCTCGAGGCCGCCTTCGGTCGCGAAGCGTCGGATCGTCTCCTCGATCTCGGCCGTCTGGCCGTCGGGCGACAGAAGCGTGCACCGTGCGGCGGCGGCGTCGCGGAAGGTCGCGAGCACCACGTCGCCCGCGTCTCCGACTGCGTAGAGATGCTCGTTCTCGACGAGCGGATCTTCTCGACCTGCGAGCAGCGTCATCGGTTGGTCATCGGATCGTGGTCCGACGGATACGTGTGATGCGTCGTACCGCCTCCCGGCCGATCGACGCCCCAATGCGGCGGTATCGTCTGCACGTTGCCGTCGTTGTCCTCGAAGCGGTGGCCGTACGGATCATGATGAACCGTCGGCCCATTGGGGTTGGCCGAGTCGCGGATCTCGGTCCGCATCCCGCGCGGACCTGTCGGGGCCTGCGAGCCGGGCTGTGACGGGACCTCGGTCACCACCTGGCGGCTCGGATCGCTCGTGGGGATTCCCGCTTCGCGAAGCGCTGCACGCCGGGCCGCGGCTTCGGACTCGTGATGGACCGTGTGAGGATCGCCGGTGAGGCCGAGCGGATCGATCACGTAGGTCGGACAGCCGTCGAATGCGAACAGGTTGCGGGAGGTGGCGAGACCGAACGGATCCGGAGAGAGCCACCGCGCGGTGCTCGCGTCGAAGGCGCGGTAGCGCGTCAAGGCAAGCCCGGTGTCCTCGTCTGCGTATTGACCCACGAGACGGAAGGGCGACGAAACCGACCGGCCGGCCCGCTCGCGCAGGGGGTCGGTGTATTCGGCGACGGTGGCCCCCCAAGGATCCGCTCGCCGCGCCCACGCGACGCCGCCCTGCTTGTCGATCAGCTCGCGGACCGTGCCGAGGTGATCGTTGGCACACAAGAAGACCTCGCCCCGCTCCTCGTGGAGCAACGGCTCGAACGTCATGGGCCGGTGAACGAACGTGCGTGCGGCGCCGCGTTCGGAAAGCTCGGCGACGACGACGTCGCCGCTCCAGACGAAATCGACGACGCTCGAGGGCCGGCCACTCGAATCGGTATGCACCTCTTTTCGGATCCGGCGGTCGAGCGCGTCGTACGCGTAGCGGATCAGGGTGCCGTCGGGCTTCTTGACCTCGCGCAGGCGATCGCGCGAGTCCCAGCGGTACTCCGTCACGCGCTCGGCCCCCTCGGTCACCGTCAGGTCGCGCACACCGACGCGTCGGCCCCGCTTGTCGTAGGCCATCTTCGCCGACGGCGTCTCGACGAGAAGGCTGCCGCCTGCGACCTTCCAAGGCTTGCTCTCCTTCGAGGCCGCCTCGAAGCGACCGATGAGCCCGTCGGCCTCGTCGTACCGAAACGTTTGTTTCTCCGCTGCCCCACGCCAGGAGGTCAGGCGGCCGAGCGGGTCGTAGTCGAAGGTGTCGATTCCCCATCGCTCGTCGGTCACCGACTCCGGGCGACCGTCGAAATCGAACTTCGCTTGTCGCGCCTGCACCGCCGATCCGAACGAGCCATCCTGTCGACGAGGAGCGACGCGTTGGTCGATCAGGCGGTCGAGCGGATCGCGGCCGAAGAGCAGCGCGAAGCGTCGCTCGGCAGGCGTGATCGACGCCTCGTTGCCGCAGGCGTCCCGCGCGATATCGAAGCGCTCGCCCGCGTGCTCGACCGAAGTCAGCCGGTGCTTCTTGTCGTAGGCGTACGCCGTGCGGGTCCCGTTCGGGAGCACGCGCGCGAGCAGGCGGCCGAACGTGTCGAAGTCGTAGCGCGTCACGCGGTCGCCGCTCCGCTCGGCGATGAGCCTGCCGTGGGGATCGCGCTCGAAGATCGTCTCGTGAACGCGGCCCTTGTCTTCGAGCACGGCGGCGATCATCCGACCCAGGCGGTCGCGTCGGTAGCGCACGTTGACGCCGTCGGAGCCCTCTTCGGCGCGGAGCCGCCCGGCGCGGTCGTACGTGTACGACATCGCCGTGCCGTCAGGGTGCCGCATGGTCGTCACGCGACCAGATGCATCGCGACCGTAGGCAATCTCTCGGCCGTCGAAGGTGGTCTCGCGAACGACGCGCCCCGCTTCGTCGTAGACGAAGGCGTACCGCTCGCCCCTCGGGTTGGTCACCTCGGCGAGACGCTCGTTGCTGGTGTAACGAAAGCGCCAGGTCCGCCCGTCCGGCTCGGTGACCTGGCTCACCTTGCCCATACCCACGTACTGCCGCGTCGTGACGCGGCCCGTGCCGTCGACCTCGCGGACGACGTTCCCGCGGCCGTCGTAGGTGCGTCGCAATGTCGCTCCTCCCGGAAGCATCAGCGCGCTCACGCGGCCGAGCCCGTCGCGAACCGCTCGATACACGCGGCCGAGCGGATCGGTCTTGGCGACGACTCGGCCGAGCCCGTCGTGTCCGTAGGTCGTACGCGCGCCATGGACGTCGGTCTCGGCAAGGAGCGTGTGTTGCTCGTCGTATTCGTAGAGGCGCTCGATGCCCTCGGGCGAGTCGACGCGCACCAGGCGGCCGCGCGAGTCATAGGTCATCGCGAGCCAAAGGCCGGTCGGGTAGGTAATCCGCGTGGTCGCGCCCTTGTCGTCCTGCGCGTACGCGGTGACGCGTCCGTCAGGGAACGTCCGCTTGGTCGGCAAATCGCGCTGGTCGTACTCCCACGCGGTTACGCCGCCCTCTGCATCGACCGTGCGGACGAGGTTGCCGCGGGCGTCGTACCAATACTTCGTCCCCTCGCCCGCTCCGTTTACCTCCGCGATGAGGAAGCCGTCCTGATCGTAAGCGCGCTCGACGAGCACGGCGCCGCTAGGCAGCGCTTCACGCGTCACGTGTCCTGCGTCGTCGACCGTGTAGACCCGAGGCTCCTCGCCGTCGGCGAACGTCTTGTGGTTGGCGAGGTCGGCCGTGAACGTGAGATCGTAGAGACCCTTGGGGCCCCAGGTTCGCGAGCAACGTCCGGTGTCAGCCTCGTACTCGTAGCGGAAGGTGACGTCGGTCTTGAGCGTCGTCGCGACCATCCGCCGCTGACCGTCGTACTCGAACGTCTCGGTGTGTCCGACCGCGTCGGTCACGGCGGAGAGGCACCCGGCGTCCGAGTAGAAGTAGTCGACCGACTGCTCGACCGACGATCCGGCGCGCACGGCGACGCGGCGAATCCGCGCGCCCTCCCATGTGAGCTCGATCTGACGACCCGCGGTGTCGACGATCGAGCCGAGCCGGCCGTCCTCGTAGACGAGGTCGATGCGGTTGTTCCAGGCGTCCCGGACCTCACGGAGCGCTGCCTGGCCGCCGTCTTCGAAGGCCTCGAAGCGGAGCGTTCGGCGCGTCTTCAGCTCGAAGATCTCCCACCTGTCGGCGGCGAGCCGCTTGAGCTCCATCCGCTCGCCGCGATGAAAGCTCGTCCCTCCTACGGGGATCTGGTCGAAAAAGACGCTGCGCCCCTCGCTGTCGCGCAGCACGGTGACGCTCGCCTCTTCCCACACGGACATTTCCCAGTTGTGCGCCCAACCGGGGCCGAGCGTCGCGCGGACGTCCTTGTTCCGTCCGGAGGAGTAAAAGCGCTTCAGCTCGAAGGGGATCAGCCCGTCGAGCTCGATGTCCACCGCCTGATCGACGACGAGCCCCGTGGCCATGTCGACCGGGTGGCCGTTCTGACATTGGTGCTGTCCGGGAGGCCCCGACGACGTTCCTGGCGCGGCGCCTTCTCCCGAGCCCCGTGCGCCCGGGCTTGCAGCGCTCGCGCTCGCGCCGCTGTTGCCACCGCCGCCACCACCGCCGCCGTTCGACGGGCCACTCGGACCGGAAGGACCCGGCCCGCCGGCGCCTGCGCCCCCGGCGCTGCCGCCCGGACCGCCGGAGCCGCCTGCGCCGCTCGCGCTACCGCTCGCACCGACAGTGACCGCCTTGTTGGAAATGCAAAGAGCGCCGGTGATGCCCATCATCCCGAGCTCGCAGATCACGATCGGCGCGCCCATGATGATGAAGCACGGGCCCGACGTGTTCAGGCTGCAGGTTTCCTTCAGCGTGCCGGGCTCGTTGCCGTGGCAGGTCTTGATGACCGAGCCGGTCGTCGCGAACTTCTGACCTTCGACCTTCGTGCGAAGCGGCGGATCGGTGATGCCCTCGACGGCGCTGCCGACGACCGGGTACGGGATGGGGACGGGGCTCGGGGCGCAGGGCGTGAGGCAGACGCTGACCGCGTTGGGAACGATGGTGTGCCCCGACTTCTCGGTGATCACATCCATCATCAGCGCTGTGACTTTGCCCATCGACCCCTCGTCCCTCCGTCGCGTGGTTGCAAGCAAGCCCGCGTTCTCGGCGGGGGTGCGAAAGGATAGCGCAACGCGGGCGGCCGCGCAGCCCGTCGTCGGACAAAGAAGGAGCAGAAACGAGTAGGCTCGAAGCGTGCAAGCTCAGCGACTCAGCCCAGCGTTCGCGGCCGTCGTCGCACTGGCCGCAGCATGCGGCGATGAAAGCGCGCACGGGTCGGGCGGAGGTGGCTCCGGCGGTGCCGCCGCATCGACGACCGCGCCGGGCCCGACGACGACGGCGACGCCGGCGAGCACCGGATCGGGCTCGTCGGCGACCGGAGCCGGAGGATCCGAGCCGACGCCGCCCAACATCCTCCTCTTCAGCAAAACGGCCGGCTTCCGGCACGCATCGATCGACGTCGCCGTGCCTGCAGTGACCGCCCTCGGCGAAGCGCGGGGCTGGATGATGAACGCCACAGAAGACGCCGGCGTCTTCACCGCGAGCGGTCTCGAGCCTTACGACGTCGTCGTCTTCCTCATGACGACGGGCGACGTGCTCGATGAGGCGCAGCAGGTCGCGTTCGAGGGGTTCATCCAACGAGGAGGCGCGTACGCGGGCGTGCACTCGGCGTCGGACACCGAGTACGACTGGCCGTTTTACGGAGATCTCGTCGGCGCGTACTTCACGGGTCATCCGTCACCGCAGAACGCGACGTTGATCGTCGACGACGCCGGGCACCCGTCGACCATCCACCTCGCGGGCGCGACGTGGATGCGGTTCGACGAGTGGTACAGCTTCGACCACAACCCGCGCGACGAGGTCACGGTGCTGCTCACGCTCGACGAGGGGTCCTACGATCCCGGCGGTCTAGCGATGGGCGACCACCCGATCGCCTGGGCCCACGAACTCTCCGGCGGCCGATCGTTTTACACCGCGGGCGGCCACACCAACGAGAGCTGGTCGGAGCCCGACTTCCTCGACCACGTCATGGGCGGCATCGCCTGGGCGGCGAACACTTCTCCATAGCTGCCGATCAGTAGTGGTACGAGAGCGTGTACGTCACGCACTCGTTCGCCGTCGTGTCGATGCGGACGTAGACGGTGGCGTTATCCGAGTTGAGCGAGCTCGATCCGCAGGTGAGCCCGAAGTTGAACTCGGAGGTCGAGCAGCAACCCGGGCGGCCGTCGGGTGAGTCGACAGCCTGGGTCCCGCCGGGACAGTCGAAGTCGTTCTCTTCGTTGTCATCGCACTGGATGAACTTGCACACGCGGATCGGGTGGCTCGAGGTGATGGCACGGCTCGGGTCGACCGAGCAGCCGGTGCCGTCGGTGCCTTGGTACTTGTACCAATCCGGGTCGGTCGTCCCGTCCAGGACGCCGCTCACGCTCCCGCCTTCGTCGTCGCAATCGCCAATCGTGCCGAGGTCGTGCGCCGCAGCCTCGCTGTCGTTGGGCTCGCCCGGGCCGCCATCCTGGCAGCCCATGCCGGTCGAAGACGAGGACGCCGTGCCCGTCGTCGTCGTCGGCCCGTTGGTGCTCGACGTCGCAGTCGTCGGGCTGCTCGCACCCGTCGACTTGGTCGACGTCGTTCCGGATCCCGTCGTCGACGGACCACCCGCGCCTTCGCCGGAGCCGCCGACCTCTTCGAACCCGGGGTCCGGCGGGTCATCGCCGCAAGCGGCAGACAGGCTTCCGACGACGCAGACCAACCCGACAAAGCAAAAGCCGAAGACGCGCATAGAGCAGCCAAGAGGATAACCTCTCCGCCCTGCATGAAGAAGCGAATCCTCATCGTGGGCGCGGGCGCGGCGGGCCAGGTCTTCGGCCTGTATCTGGCGCGCGGCGGAGCCGACGTATCGGTGTTCGTTCGCCCGAAGCACGAAGCGGCGGCGCGCGCGGGCTACCCGCTCTACCGCGTCGATCCGTTCGGTCGCCGCAAGGCCGAGCGACTGGTGCCACGAGAGGTTCACACGACCGTCGACGATCTGGCGCGCGCGGAGCCGTTCGACCAGGTGTGGCTCTGCGTCGCGACGACGTCGCTGGATCCCGAGTGGCTGTCGGACGTCGCGGCAGCCACGGCGCCGGCGACGCTCGTGAGCTTTCAGCCCGGCCTGGGCGTCCGCGAGCGGTTCGAGCAAGCGGTCGCGGACACGAGACGAATCGCACAGGGCGTCATCGGATTTCTGGCGTGGGCGACGCCGCTCGAAGGCAGCACCGATCCGCGCGAGCTGAAGACGGCGGATGATCCAGGGATCGCGTACTTCGCGCCACCCGGCATGGTGATCCCGATCTCGTCATCGTCCGAGCGGCGCGCGCTCGAGGTCATCGACGCGCTTCGCGCCGGCGGAATGGGCAGCCACCTCGTCGGTGATGCCGAGGCGGATCTCGCGTTCGGCACCGCGCTCTTGATGCCGGTCGTAGGAGGGCTCGAGCTCGCGGGGTGGTCGTTCGCGACCTTCCGAGAGGGCGACGCGGCGAAGCTCGTCACCGAGGCTGCGAAAGAAGCGCTCGCCGTCACGATCGCAGAGACGGGACGCGAGCCTCCGGTCCTATCGCGAGCCCTGCTGCTGCCCGAGCTCCTGCGATTGGGCTCGTGGGTCATGCCCAAGGTCGCGCCGATCGACGTGGAGACGTACCTGCGCGTCCACTTCACCAAGGTAGGCGAGCAGACCCGCATGCTCCTCGCGGGCTACAGCGAGCGCGCCGCGCGCCACGGGCTCCCGAACGAAGCGATCGAGAGGATGACGCGCGGGCTCGAAGATCTACCCGCGTGATCGGCGCCGGCGCAGCGCGACGAGACCCACGAGCGCGATGCCCAGGGCAGCAAACGGTGTCGGCTGCATCGTGCCCGGCACCTCACAACCGCAGCCGCCAGACTTTGGCTCGACGGGGGGCGGCGGCTCGGCATCGACCGGCTCGCCATCGGACGACGGCGCCGGATCGCCGCTGGGCTCGTCGGACTTCGCGACGTCGGTGTCGGCGTGCTTCGACTTCGGCTTGCCCTTCTTGTCGCCGTCCGCCTTCTCGCCGACGAAGGAGATGGCCCGGCGATCGACGATCGGGTTCTCGCCTTCGAGGCTGAGGCGAATGGGCTGGCCGACTTGCTTGCCCGAGTCGGCGAGCTTGATGATGAGCTTGTACTCACCCGCTTCGAAGCCGCGGTCACGGCGGATCGCGAAGTCGAACTTCGTCACCTTGAACGCCTTGCCGGTGCCGTCGGAAAACCCGACCTCCATGCTCTCGTTGATGTGCTTCATGTTCTGAAGCGGCTTCTTGTTGAGCACGGGCTTTTCGGGCGACTCGTCGGTGAGCGCGCGCTCGTAGTAGGTCACCGGCTCGAAATCGAAGATCATCGGGACGAAAGCGATGTCCGGGATGCTCCCGTAGTCGATCGTCATCTTGAGCCGCCAGCGGCCATCGACCTCGACCAGGGTGGTCTTCTCGGCCTTGACGCTGCCCGCGGCAAACGCCGCCGTCGGCGCGAGGACGATGCCCACGAGGGCTGCGAGGAGGAGCGCGAAGAGGGACCTCATGCGGCCGAAGGTACACCAGTCGCAGCCGCAAAGGCACCGAGGTCGGCGAGGGCTCGCTCGGCCAGCTTTGCGTAGCGATCGCGCTTCTTGAGCTTTTTCCCAGCACCCTCGAGCGGCGGCAGGTGCGCCCACGTGATGTTCGACGGCTGGTACTTTCCGGTGGGACCGGGGCGTCCGAGGTGGGTCAGGATGCCCCCCAGCGCCGTGGTGCGCGGGGGCAACACCGGCTCCCTCCCGAGGAGTCGCGCCGCCAAGAGCACCGAGCAGAGGAACCCACCGGCGGCGCTCTCGACGTATCCCTCGACACCGGAGAGCTGGCCGGCGACGTACACCCCGGGGACGGGACGGAGCTGCATCGTCTCGTCGAGGAGCGACGGGGCATCGAGGAAGGTGTTCCGGTGCACCGATCCGAACCGCATGATCTCTGCCTCTTCGAGGCCGGGGACCATACGGAAGACGCGCATCTGCTCCGGGAACTTCATGCGGGTCTGAAAGCCGACGAGGTTGTACGCCGTCGCCGCTTCGTCCTCTTGCCTGAGCTGGATGACGGCGAAGGGGCGCTTTCCGGTGCGCGGATCGGTCAGCCCGACCGGCTTCATCGGACCGTACGCGAGCGTGAGCTCGCCGCGCTCGGCCATGACCTCACACGGGAGGCAGCCCTCGAAGTACTTCACGTCCTCGAACGCTCGCGGCGCGACCTTCTCCGCCTCGACCAGCGCGCGCACGAAGGCCTTGTAGCCCTCTTCGTCGAAGGGGCAGTTCACGTAGGCCTCGTCGCCGCCTTCGGCCGCGTCATCGCTGATCTCACGTTCCGGATCGATCGCGACGCCCTTGCCGTAGCGCGACTGCTTCCAGACCTTGCTCCAGTCGATCGAGTCGGCAGCGACGATCGGCGCGATCGCGTCGTAGTACGCGAGGCGCTCGCCGCCGACCTTCGATTCGATGTCGCGCGCCAGATCGTCGGCCGTCAGCGGACCGGTCGCGAGGATGACCGGCCGCTCGTCGGGGATGCGCGTCACCTCGCGCGCCACCACCTGAATGTTCGGGTGGCTCGCGATCGTGCGCGTCATCTCTTCGGCGAATTTTTCGCGATCCACGGCGAGCGCGCCTCCGGCGGGGACCTGCGTTCGGTCGGCGACGCGCAGCACGATCGAGCCCATGCGTCGCAGCTCCTCTTTCAGGAGCCCCACGGCGTTGGTGAGCGACGAGCCTCGCATCGAGTTCGAGCACACGAGCTCGCAGAGAAAGTCGCTCGTCTGCGCAGGCGTACGCTTCTGGGGCTTCATCTCGAGCAGGGTCACGCGCACACCGCGCTCGGCGAGCTGGTAGGCAGCTTCGCAGCCGGCGAGCCCGGCCCCGACGACGGTCGCTTGGATCATGGCGGTACGCCGAGATGACGCGAAGGGGGCGAGGAAGCAAGAGCGAGCCCATTTTGACCTTCGATCACCGTTCCGCGGAGCACCAGCGCCAGGAGGGCCCGCGTCACCTGCGCCGCCGGCTCACCCAGCGCATCGCAGACCGCGTCGACGTGGTGCGCGCCGCCGCCGATGGCGGCTGCGATGCGACGTTCGAGCTCCGGCAGACCGGCGAGCGGGTCGACGGGAAAGAGGGAGGTTTGTCGCGACGCCGGCGCCTGTAGACCGAGAAGGTCGAAGACGTCGCGCGCTCCGTAGACCAACCTGGCGCCGAGTCGTACCTCTTCTCGCCAGCCGGCGCCGTGTTTTTCCCAAGGCGAATTGGGAACGACCGCGACCGTGCGAGAGAACGTTCTCGCTGCACCTGCCGCGTTGCGAGCACCGCTCTGAAAGCCGCATTGGACGATCACGAGCGCTGGGACGCAGGCCACGAGGATGCTGTTGCGCCGAAAGAACCGGCCGCGTCGCGCCTCGTCCTGATCGCGGAACCCCGAAATGATCGTCGAGCCGCTTCGCAACACCCGGTCGAACAGGCCGTCATCCTCTTCGGGATAGGGCCGTTCGAGCCCGCTCGGCATCACGACGACGGTTCCGCCGCGCCCGCGGAGCCCGCCTTCGTGCGCGGCCGCATCGATGCCGTCCGCGCCGCCCGACCAGATCGTGATCCCCGCGGACGACAGCTCCTCTGCCAGGTCTTTCGCAAACTGCTTCGCATCCGGACTGGCCTTTCGGGTGCCCACGATCGCCACCCGGTTCCCGAGCACGAATGGCCCCCGCACCCGAAGCGGCGGCGGCTCATCCACCATCATCAGCCCCGGCGGGTACTCCGGATCACCCGGCGCGATCGTCCGCGTCTCCACGACTTGTATGTCGACGCGAGCGCGCGCCAGTTGCGTAAAAAGCGCCCGGTATCGTCTTGAGCCTGACTGGTCTTTACGACGGGCCCTAGTCGTAGCGTTCCTGGTGAACGTGCTTTCGATCGATCCCCAACCCCTTCCTCGCCACCTCCCTCACCGCCTTCACCATCCGCTCCAGCCCACAGACATAAAGGTGGGCCGATTCCTGTCCGAGCTCGCTCCACAGGGAGGGCAAGTGCGTCTGCACGTAGCCCGTGCGGCCGAGCCATCCGTGATCGGGACGCGACAGGGTGACGAAGACGCGGACGTTGGGCTGCTCGGCTTCCCAGCGCGCGAGCTCGTCCTGGTAGAGCACGTCGTTCTGGTGGCGCACGCCGAAGAGGAGCCACATCGGCGCCTTGGATCCCGCTGCGAGCGCGGCGGCCATCATGCTCCGCAAGGGCGTGACACCGGTGCCCGTTCCGACGAAGAGCGCCGGCGTGGGATCGGCGGGATCGCGCGTGAAGAGCCCGCTCGGTCCCACGGCGCGAACGGACGTGCCGACCTCCATGGCGTGGAGCTGCTCGCTCGCGGGCCCACCGAGAACGCGCGTCACCGCCACCTCGAATGACGCCGTACCTGCCGGCGCCGAGGCGATCGAGTACGCGCGCTTCAGCTCGGCCCCCTCGTGCGGCAGCATGAGGTTTACCCACTGGCCGGGCGCAAAGTCGAGCGGCCGCCCGTCCACCCGCGCAAAGACCAGCTCGCGCACCGTCGGAGAGAGCATCCGGGCGCGCTCGAGCCGAACGGCAAACGACTCGGGAGCGGTCATGAGGGACTTATAGTAGTTTCTCGAGCGATGGTCCCGGCCGGCGCCCTCCGGGCGATGCTGCCCCCGTGCCTGATCGCAGCATGCGCTATGGCCGGCTGCGGAGACGCGCCCGGCGCACCCGAAGCGCCGCCGCCGCCGGGGGTCGTCGCCTCGGTGCTTGGGGTCGGCTCGGTCTCGGCGCAAGCGCCGAGCCCGCCTGTCGATGCGAAGGCCCTCGCCGAGATCGTCGAGGCCGTCCCCCTCCCTCTGCCGCCGACATCCGCCTCGGGCACGATGGTCGGGAGCGACACCGGCATCACCGGATCGGACGAGCCCGAGCCCCCCTCGGACGACGGGTTCGTCTCGCTTCTCCCGAGCTGGAGCGCCTCGAACGCGGGCTCCGAGCGCGACCTGCGCGGTACCGTCTACTTCGATCTGGTGAGCCAGTGTCGCGCCGACGACGGCTCGCAGCTGCCGCCCGAAGCGATCGAGATCGAGCTCGTCGTGGACTCGAAAGGCCACATCGATCGCTCGAGCGTGAAGGCAAAGGCCCGAAGTCCCGAGCACGAGAAGGCCGCGGCGTGCATGACCCGGACCCTCCGCACGTCCGAGGCTCGCATGACCCCGCCTCGCCTCGACAAGCCGGTCTTGGTTCGCGCTCGCGTGCCCAGCATCGACTGAACGCCGAGCGCTACCGCTTCAGCTCGAGCGATCCCGTCGGGGATGCGCGCAGGTTCGACGAGAGCGCAGCGATCGCCGAGACCGCGTCGCTACCGTAGGGAACGATGACGCCGCTGTCGATGCCTTCGACGTCGGGCGCGTAGGCGAGCGCCGAGCCGCCCGTGTCCCAGGGCAAGAGGCGCGTGCGACCACGAATCGGCGCCGAAGCCACCATCGCATGTGCCTCGACGTCGACGACGGCGAGCTCTTCGACCGACGCGACGAGGAGCGCGGCACCGCCGCGAACCGGGAGGACGTCTTCCCACGCCGCACCGGACGGGCTCGCGACGATGCGCTCGACGGCGCCGTCACGACCGATGCGCCAGAGCCCGACGCTGTCGGCGAACAGCGTCTCGCCCGCAGTCGCCCCGTCGCCGAGCGCCGTCGCGCGCGGCATCGCGCGAGCGAGCCTGCGCAGGGCGTCATCGTCCTCCGAGATGCGGGCGACCTCACCCGAGGAGAGCGCGACGAGCAGCCCCGCGGCACCACCCGGGAACGCGGCGCTCGGCTTGGCGTCGAAGACGAAGCCGGAGGCCGTTGCGACGACGCGAGCCGCGCCGATCGTCTCGCCGCGAAGATCCGAGACCTGGATCGTGCCGTCCAGGCGCTGCGTGTAGAGCTTCTCGCACGAAGGCGCGAGGCCGACGACGATGCCCGGCTCGCGCTTCGCGACGCCGAGAACGCCGCCCGAGCGGACCTCGAAGACGACCCAGCGATCGGCCTCGGGACGGAAGGCGGCGATCTTGCCGCCTTCGCACGACGAGAGCAGGTGTCCGCGAGCGCCTTGCAGACGGCGGCCGGTCCCCGCCTCGACGACGACCAGCTCGGGCAGCTCTTGCCGCTCGATCGCCTGCTCCTTTCGCGAACGCTCGACGATGGCCACGCCCTCGTGACGTACGAGCCGCGCGATCGAGGGCCCACCGCGCGGATCGAGCGGGCGCAGCTCTTCGTCGCGAGGGACGAACAGGAGCTTTCGATCCAACCGGTCGTCGCCGGTCACGGCCAGCGCCAGGGTCGTCGAGAGCAGCCGGCCCTGATCGAGCTCGAACGCTCTCGAGAAATGCGCGCCCGTCGAGCGCGACGCGAAGTCGCCGAGGGTGAGGCGCGACTTGAGCCGCGGCGCTTCGGGCCGCAGCCCCTCGCAGCCGCCGGTCGGCTTGGGGTCGTCGGGCGAGCGCGCGCCCGTTCGCAGGTAGTAGTGCACAGCGGCGCCGCTCAACCTGCAGAGCGTGACGTCGAGCCCGCGATCGTCCCAGCGAATCGCGGCGGGCTCCTCGATCGCCGCGGTGTCGAAGACAGTACGGTCAGGCTCGTCGGAAGCGACGACGATGAGCCTCGCGTCGAGCGCGATTGCGATCAGCGGCTCGCGTGGACCAAAGGCAGCGAGCCGCACGCGCCCGGGTGCGTGGATCACGCCTCGCGGAGCGCGCTCGTCGAACGGCGCGAGGAGCGCGACGTCCGCGCCGGTCCACGCCGCGAGCCGTGTGCCGTCCGGGGACAGCGCGAGCGCGCCCGCAGGCTCGTCGAGCGCTACATGCTTCGACGTCCGCGCATCCCACACCGCGATCCCGGATCCCGAAATGCAGGCGGCCACCGGGGCTCGCGCCGCTGCGACGAGCCCGCCCTTGCAGGTCATCGGCACCCTCGCGGCCAGCGCTACCTCGCCGGACTCGCGCAGCCGGAAGAGCTCCACCTGCCCCGCCGCGTTGCGCGCGAGGACGGCCGTGTCGAACCCGAATGGCACGACGTCCACCACCGGCGCGCTGCCCACACCGAGCGCGTGGACGACCGGCCTCCTGTAGAGCAGCTCGAGCCGGCCAGAGTCCATGTCCATGTCGACGTGCTCGAGCACCTCGGGCTCCGACTCTTTCGGCTCGAGATCGATCGCCACGAAGGTGCCCGCGGCGCCGATGCCGACGACCCAGCGGCTGTTCCACGGCATCGCGGGCTCGTCGACGGCGTCGAGCGTGAGGAAGCGCGCCGGCGCGAGCTCGTATGCGGCCGCGAGCAGCTCCATCGGGAGGGCATGATCGGCGGCCCCGAGGCGTACGGCCTGCGCCAGGTACGCGACGCGCTCGTACGGATCGGTCGTCCCGCGAGCGCGGGACACGAGCTCGGTGACCGCCGCGCGGCGGACGGCGTCTTTCTCGGCGTCCTCTGCGGCCAAGCGCCGGCGGTCGAGGGCGCGCTTGCCGACCACGACAGAGACGACGCCGACGACAGCGACGAGCAGCGCCGCGAACCGCCACGCGAGCGCGCGCCGCCGCGCGCGCTTCGACAGCGCGAGAAACTCCCGCTCCTGGGCGGACAGGCCGCGCAGCGCCGCCGCGCCGCCTCGCGCGAGCTCGTCGGCCAGCGCGCCGCGATCGAGGTGCTCCGCGCGGCGCCCATTTCGCTCCCAGACCTCGCGCGCGTCGATCAGGCGCTCGCGCAGCGCGAGGCGATCCATCGCCGAGAGCCGCGCGCTCTGTAGCTCGGGCCAGCTCGAGAGCGCGGCATGCGAGAGCCGAAGCGACCCGCGATGGAGGATCACCAGGTGGCCTCTTCGTAACCCGGCGATGACCGCGGTCGTTCGCTCCACGTCCTCTCCCGCGAGGCGGGTCAGGTCTTCGACCGTCCGCGTGAGCGGCGCGCCATCCGAAGACGCGAGCTGGAGCAAGACCTCGATCGCGACCTCTCGCGCTTGTCCGTCGAACGATCCAAAGACCGTGCTCGCATGCCTGTGCAGCGCCGCGGTCACCGCGGTCGGCCCCGCCGCCGAGAGCGTGCGCTTCTCGGGCTTCGCCCAAGCAGCGAGCGCCACCGCAGCGATGGGGAGCGAGCTACCGGCGGCGATCTCTGCCTCGATCGCCGCTTCGATCGCGCCGCTCTCCTGGATCGACCAGCCGAGCGCACGCGCGGGCGCCGTCGCGATGTCGCGTGCGGCGGCCTCGGGCGGCGGCGCGAGGTACCGGACGACGCCTGGGAGCGGCGCGAGGGAAGGATCGAGCGCGGGGAGCTCGTCGACGTCTTCCTGATCGACGACCAGCACGATGCGGAGCCCTTCGACCTTTCGCGCCGCGAGCGCATCGCCAACGAAACTGACCGTCCGCGCTCTCGCCTCGGGCGGCGCCGCGATGAGGCGCTCGAGATCGTCGATCACGATCACGACCCCGACGTCATCGCCGATGACGAGCCCCGCGAGTCGCGCGACGTCGCCCTCGTCCTCGCCCTCTTCATCAAAGCGCTCGGCGCCGATCGAGGCGAGGGCGCGATCGAGCGCGGCATCCGGGTCG
>JBGTSH010000025.1:0-50931 GCA_041940405.1 Polyangiaceae bacterium | reverse complement strand
CAGCGAGACCGCCGCGATCCTGGTGTGGACGGCGAAGGCGCTGCGCGCCGACGTGATGATGCTGCGCGGCGACCCGAAGGGCGCCTTCGAGCTGTGGAAGTGGGGATGGAATTGGATTCATTCGGCGAAATCTACAACGATCGGTGAACGTATGCGGAAGGCTGGCCATCCGGCACTTGGTTGTTTGGCTGCCCAAGCGCTTGGGTACCAAGTGGGCGTATCCCAATTGTCCGATGGGGGGAGCCCACAATGTCAGGACTGCTCTGGCTCATAGTCGTAGTCGTCGTCGCGGTTCTGCTAGCGAACTTCGTGAATTCGATCGTCGGCGGCGTGGTCGGCTTGATTCTCGCGCTGCTCGTGTTTTTACTCGTGATCCGCGAAGCGGACACCAACGTCTAGGCGACGTTCACCGCTCTGCCGTGGATCAGCGGTTTCACGAGCGGGGGAACGAGACGCCAGCGATCATCCTCGACGGCGGCGAGATCGAACCCGCCAGCTTCGAGCAACGAAGCCGTATCGCGGTTGCAGTTGCAGCCGTCGGCGACGACGCCCCACGGTTTGTTCATCCGATCCTGCCAGCGGGCGAGTCGCTTGCTGTCGGATCGAACATGCTCGATCAGCAGATACTTGCCGCCCGGCTTGAGCACGCGCCGCACTTCGGCGATCGAGGCCGACGGGTCTTCGACGGTGCAGAGGACGAGCGTGCCGACCACGGTGTCGAACGTGTTGTCGTCGAACGGCAGTAGTTCACCCGGCGCGCGCACGATCTCCGCTTGACGACCACTTGCCTCAACGCGCCGACGCAATCTGTCGGCCATGTTGGTCTCGGGCTCCGTCAGGACCAAGCGGTCGAGATCGGTCGGGTAGTAGTCGAAGTTGAGGCCGGTTCCTGCGCCGAGTTCGAGTGTCGAGCCGGTCGCCTGACTCACGATCGCCCGACGGCGGTCTGCCATCCCGGCGCGCTCTCCGACCCAGAACGCAGGGTCGTAGATCAACGCACTCAGCTTGCTACCGCGGGCGCGCTCGGCGCGTTCGGCGCCCTGGACGACGACGACGCCGACACCCAGCAAGCGGCGGCGACGTGGACGAAAGAGGTCGCCGATCTCCCGGGTGAGGGCGCGCTCATCGCAGGCCGGTACGGGCTCTTGCGACATCTCTCCAAGGGAGCGTTCGGCCAGGTCTGGCGCGCCGAGGACCGCACGCGCGGCATCGAGGTAGCGCTCAAGCTCATCCCCAAGCTGGGCCCGCAGCTCTGGGAGCGCTTCCGGCGCGAGGCCGCGATCGCCGACAAGCTGCGCGGGCCGCACTTCGCGATGCCGTTCGACTACGGAGAGACCGCCGACCTCGCGTACTTCGCGATGGAGCTGCTCGAGGGAGAGGACCTCGCCCGGCGACTCGACCGCGAGGGACGCCTGCCCGCGACGGTGTGCATCCAGCTCGTGGACGAGCTCGCGGCGGGCGTCGACCTCGCACATCGGACCGGCGTCGTGCACCGCGACCTCAAGCCGAAGAACATCTTCCTCCTCGCCGGTCCCGGCGGCGCAGCGGTCAAGATCCTCGACTTCGGGATCGCGAAGCACGCGGCGATCGCTGCGCGCGTGACGCGCACCGGCATCCTCCTCGGAACGCCGCACTACATGAGCCCCGAGCAGATCGCCGACGTGCGAAGCGTCGGTCATCGCTCCGACCTGTGGTCGCTTGCAGCGATCGCGTACCGCTGCCTCGCGGGGCGCCGCCCCTTCGAAGGCGAGCTCTCCGACCTGCTCTACCGGATCACCCACGGAGCGTTCACGCCGCCGACGAACCTCGTCCCCGGTCTCCTGCCCGCGGTCGACGCGTTCTTCGAGCGCGCGCTGGCCAAGGAGCCTCGGGCTCGCTTCGAGAGCGCCGACGCGCTCTCGAAGGCGTTCTCGGCCGCGCTCAATCGGTGAGCTTGCGCGCCTTGATGATCTGAAAGTATCGCCGCGCGATGCCCGCGGCTTCCGCCGCGCGCGAGACGTTGCCGTTGTGGCGCGCGAGCACGCGCTCGATGTAGCGGCGCTGAAACTCCCGGAGCGCACGCTGCCTCGCCTGCGAAAATGGAAGATCGAGCGCCAGCACTTCCTCGATCGATTCGCGCTTCGCTTCGGGCTCGTTCTTGCGTGCGACGCGGCGCGCGACCTCGGCGCGAAGCTCGCGCACGTTGCCCGTCTTTGCGGCGTCCTCGAGGATGGCGATGTCCGCTTCGCTCGGAGAGCCGGTGCCGCCCTCGAGCTCGGTCCAGAATCGCCGGGCGAGGATGGCGACGTCGCCGCGCCGCGCCCGCAGCGGGGGAAGCTCGATGCGGTTTTCTGCAAGCCGCTCCAAGAGAGCCGCCGAGAAGCGGCCGAGATGGATCTCGCGATCGAGATCGCGCGACGAGCTCGCCACGACGCGCACCTCGTAGGGCGTGCCGACCCGAGCGGCAGGCGCCGCTTTGCTCTGCTCTTCCAACCAGGCCAAGAGGCGCGACTGGGCGCCCGAGCCCAGCTCGGCGATCTCGCGAATGAACAGCGTGCCGCCCCGCGCCGCTTCGATCGGCGCCGGCTCGCCGCCTCCCGGGGCGAGCGGGTCGGCACTCTCGGCCGTGCAATCGAAGACGACGAACGGCCCCTGCTTGAACGGCCCTGCCTCGTGCAGCGATTCTGCGAGGAGCTCTTTGCCGGTTCCGGTCTCACCTTCGAGGAGCGCCGGCGTCGAGGTCGCGGCAACGCGCTCGCAGAGACCGTACAGGCGCGTCATCACCGGCGAGACGCCCAGGAGGCGACCGAACCGATCGCGCCCCGGGCTCTTTCCGAGGCGAGCCGCGCCCCGCTCGACACGGAGCGAGGTGCCGCCGATGCGAATGTTCTCGCCGCCCGAGAGCCACGCGCGCTCGACCGAGACGCCGTTGACGACGGTACCGTTCGTCGAGCTCAGATCCGTGAGGTAAAGCCGGCCTTCCCTCGCATCGAGCGATACGTGCCTCCGCGAGACCTCACGATCGGCGAGGCGAAAGGCGCACGCCCGGCTCTGTCCGATGAGGTGTGGCCCGGGGGCGTCCGGATCGATCGAGAACGTCTTGCCGCGATCCGGACCTTCGACCACCTCGATGGTGAACGGCGCCGCGGGCGCCGCGACTGCAGGGGGTTTCTGCTCGGCGGTCGCAAGGTCCGCTTCTTGAGAGTCGCTCACGGCTCCGAGGATGCAGGAGGAACGGTTGGTACTGCAAGCACGCAGGTAGAGTGGTGCAAGGTCGCCACACCCCCGTCAGAGGGTATGAACCCGAATCCCGACCGAGCCGAGCAGCTCGACGATGGCCGCGTCGCCCGAAGCGGGTCCGCGGTCCGTGTGCGTCGATGCATACAGGTCCTGCACGCCGCCCAAATTGATGAGCCGCTTGGCGCAGGCGCGGCAAGGGATCCGCGTCGAGAAGACGATCTTCGGCTCGTCGCGAGGCGCATCGCAGTGGATGATCGCGTTCTCTTCCGCGTGGAGACAGCCGCAGTCGGGGCCCTCTCGGTCGCAGCGGTTCGGCAGGCCGGTCGCGTTGCCGGTGTAGCCGACGGCGAGCACCTTGCGAAAGTCGACGCTGGTGATGACCGTGCCGACGCGCTCGACGACGCACGTGGACCGCGCCGCGAGGGCGCGCGCCAGCGTCATGTAGATCTCGGGAAAGGTCGGCCGCTCCGGCATCGTGGGACGAGCAGGGTAGAACGAAACGGCGCTCGGCGACAAACGGCCCTCTACAGGCAGCGTTGGATGACGCCGCTCATGATGGTCATCCCGGCCTCGCAGAGGATCGTGTCGAGGACGCAAGTGGTCGTGTTACCCGTCTGACCGCACCCGGCAGCGCCCGCTTGCACGCCGGCCAGAATCTGACCTGGACACGCGCACGTGGTCTCGTACTCCGGATCCTCGTCCGTATCGCAGTTGAAGTCCCAGCCGCCCGAAGCACGAGGCGTGGGCTGCGGCTCTGTCTGCATCGGGTGCGCGCGCCCGTCGGCGTCGTCACAGTCCTCGCCGGCGCAGGCCGGATCGGTCGAATCGTGCGTGTCGCCGTCGTCGTCGCAATCGTCGCCGCCGCACGAGACGGCTTCGACGCCGTCGTCGTCGATGTCGCACGGGTTGAAACCGCCCGAGCCGCCCATCCCCGTTGCCGCGGTCGTCGACGCCGAAGACGATGCGGTCGTCGATGCAGTCGACACTGCGGCGGTGGTGGTGGCACCCGCGCCGCCCACACCCCCGCCACCGGTGGACACGACGTCGACGTCCGGGAACGTGCACGCAAACGGCGCGAGGATGACGCAGAGGCCCGCCGCGCGCGCGCGTTTCAAAAGGCGCTCCCGAAGGTGAAGTACGCGCCGCCCTCGGTCGGCGCGGCGCCGAAGCGAATGCGGCTCGCCGCCTTCGCGCTCTCCTCCGAGCCGTCGGTCGCGTCGACGATCAGGAGGATGATGCCCGTCCCGGCGGCGGCGCCGCCGACGGCGGCGAGGACGCTGACGGCGATCGACGAGGCTTGGGCGCGATCGATGCTGCCTTGCACGGCCTCGGAGTCCTGCGTGGGCTTCACGTTGCACTGTCCCGTAGCCTCGTAGTCCTCGCAGACCTCTTCGACGTCCGACACGGCGCTCTGTCGGATCCCGAGCGCCGCACCCATCCCGGCGAGCGCTGCGCCGCCGAGCGAGAGGGCGACGATGCCGCCGACCATCATTCCGCTCGGCCCGCCGCCCGCCTTGTCGTTCGGGTCGTCCGGAACGATCGCGCCGCCCGGCTTTCCTCCGGGTCCAGACGACCCCGCAGGCTTGCGGCTCTTGAGATTCACGACGTAGCGCTGGCCCTCTTGGAGGACGAGCTTCTCCTTGTACGGAACAGCCGTGTCATCTTCGAGGACGACCTCGAGCGGTCCGAGATCCTGCTCGATCTCGACACCGATGAGGCGCGGATCGAGCGGCCGCCCGTTGAGCACCACCTTCCCCTCGCCGACGAGGTTGACCTTCAGCTTGGGGACGCGAGGCGCGAGGCGCTCTTGCGCCGCCGACGCGTCGCGCTCCCATCCTTCGTAGCGCGCCTGCGCCGCGCGGGTGACGGCGACCTCGAGGTCGCGCCAGGTGCGTCGAGCCGAGGCAAGACGCCCCACTTGCTCTTCGCACTCGGCGGCGTTCCGCATCGCGCCGAGCCCGTCGGGATACGTCTCGAGCGACTTTCGAAAGAACACGATCGCCTCGGCGCACTTGCCTTGCTCGCGAAGCTCGCGCCCCTGGGCGAAGAGCGTCTTCGACTCTTCTTCACCGGCAGAACAAGGGCGCGGGAGCGACCAGGCGAGCGCAAGCGAAACCAAACCGAAGCCGAGAGCCGAACGCATGCGGAAGCCCACGCTCTTCGACCATACATCGTGGAAGCTATGCGTGCACTAGCTGCGAAGGATTCGAACGCGTTCGTGTAGGATCCTCTCTCGCTACCGCCCACGTTCGCGGGGGCACAGAACGAGCGCCGTGTGACCGAATTCGAAGACGCCTCGCAGAGCATCCCGCCGCCTGGAGAGCACGCCGGCCGGCGCGGTGAACGACCCCGGACCCGCGACGCCTTCGCCGCGAGCTTGATCGGTCTCGGGTCGCAGAAGCCGGCCGATCGGCGCGTGCTCTTCCGCCAAGCGCTCGCTGCGCTCGCGCGCAGCGCTTCTGAGGAGGGGCCCGGCCCGCTCGAGGGGATTCGCCCGGAAGCGCTGGTAAAAGGCGTCGCAATCGCCCTCGAAGAGAACCTCTTCGACGACCTCGATTGGCTCGATTCGGGGCCCGCGGGCTGCGCTCTTTACCAGCTCGCTGCGGCGCTGCCGGTGGGTGCCGAGCAGCGAGATCTCGGCCGCCGGGTGCTGTCGCGCCTCCTCGCCGGGCACGCCGGGACGTTTGCTGCGATCAGCGCGCTCATGGCCCGCGCAGGAGGCAAGGGCTTGATGAGCCCGCCCGTCTTCGCCCGCGTCTCGCTCCTCGTCGAGCTGCCGCTCGCCTTCGGCGTGAACGACGGGGCGCTCGCGCTCGGCATCGCGTCGCGGCGCCAGCTCGCTCGCGACTACGTGCAGACGCGATCGACTCGATCACTGTCCGAACGACGCCTTGCCGCGCGGCTCCTCGAGCGTGCCGCGCGCGAGGCGGTGCGCCGGGCCTCTCTCGGAGATCGCTCGGCGCTCCGGCTCGTGGGTCCGGACGGGCCACTCGAAGCGGTGCACAAGCGCCTCTTCATGGACCGCGAGCCGCTCGTCTGGCGGCACGTCGCCGTCGCGCGCGGGATCCTCTTGCCGTTCTGGGAGGCCGGCTGCGTCTCGCTCGAAGAGGATCTCGGGCCGGGACAAACGCCGACCGAGTGGAGGCGGGCTGCAGCCGCGCTCGGCGGCGTCGCCGTCTCCAAGCCCGATCTCGCAGTGCGCCTCGCATCGCGCGCGTTCCGCGAGGGCCTGATCGAGCGCGACCCGGGCGCCGTCGTTCCCTTCGTGCTCGGGTTGGCGCGCGCCGCCGAGAGCGAGCCCGAAGCGGCCGAAGAGCTCTTCTCCCTCGCGCTCGCGGGCCCCGCAGAAGACCTCGCCGAAGCGACCATCGCGCTCCGTCGCGACGTCGGCGAGGCGCCGCTCTTCGAACGAAAGATCCCAGAGGTGTTGGCCCGCCTCCAATCGGCCGCACGCCCGGCGACGGACGACGGCGCCGTCGCGCTCCGTGCAGAGCTCCTCGCCGCGCTCGATCCGCAGACCCAGAAAGAGCACGGCCTCCACGATCAGCTCGACGGCGCGCTCGCCGCGTTCGCCACCGAAGGCGCGCGCGCCGCGCATGAACGCGGGCTCGCCTTGT
Organism: Polyangiaceae bacterium; assembly: GCA_041940405.1. Lineage (GTDB taxonomy): Bacteria > Myxococcota_A > Polyangia > Polyangiales > Polyangiaceae > Xiheicaenibacterium. Next base: position 44,095 of record JBGTSH010000025.1, on the reverse strand, counting down.
TCGAGGCGACGAAAGGCGCGGTCGACGCGCTCCTCGCGGTCGAGTCCGAGGGCGACGGCTCGGCGACGAGCGCGATGGCGCGCCGCGCCTCGTTCGCGGTCGTCCGCGAGCTCGACACCGGCCTGCTCGAGAACAGCATCCTTTCCCATCTGCTCCACCTCGACAACCGCCCGGAGCGCGTCCGCGCTCACGAAGAGACCTTGGATCGGCTCCGCGATCGGATCTTCGGCTTCGTGCTGGACCGCGAGGTCGTCGCCCCTCCGTCGCAGGAGAGTGACCAGCACGTCATCTTGCATCTGGGTCGGTTGCGGGCGCTCCTTCATCTGCTCGACAGCGACGCGGCGAGCCGCGCCGACGACGCGCTCGGCGAGGCTCCGCTGGCGCGCTGGCGCACCGCAGCGCGCGAGCTCGAGGCCGCATTCGCGCGCGGACCGATCCCCGCCCTGCGCCGCGCGCTGATGGCGACCTTCGCCCGGTCGCTCGACGCGCTCGCCCGCGCCGGCGCCTGCGACGTCGCCGACGCGGTGCTCGTGTCGACCGGGGTGTTTCCGTCGGCTCGTGATCTCGCGACGGTCGGTGAGGCGTCGATGGATCCGGACTTCCGCGCGGTCACGGGCAAGGTCGTCGATCTCGTGCGTTCGCTCGACATGCCCGCCGCCGCGCCCGCGGTCGTCGACTCTCTCTTGCCTCCCGTGTCGACGAGGGGGAGCGAGCCCAACCCGTTTGCGCGCACGCTCATTTCGCTCCTCGCGCTGACCGACGGCCTCGCCGAGGTCGGCACTGCACGCGCCGACGCGCTTCGGTCGGTGTTGGTTCGCCTCCACCACGCCGCACACGTCATCTCGAGCACGAGCACCCTGCGCGAGCTCGCGGTCGCAGGCGCGGAAGCCGACGTCGTCGTCGGTCTCGAGAACGCGACACACGCGCTCGCTCAGATCCACACCGGCGCACGCGCGCGAACGATCGGCGACATCCCCGAGGCGGGCCCCGCACCGGTGCCGACGCGCACGCTCTCGAGCCTCGTGTCGCGCGTGATGGCGAGCGGCGAGGCGCTCGATCCCGCCGCGTGTGCCGAGGCCGCGCGGAGCTTGACCACCGGGATCCCCGCGGCGCTCGCGGCGCTCGTGACCGCGATCGCCTCGAAGCTTACCGACCTACGCGCAGCGGACAGCGCCGCCGCCGACGTCAAGAAGACCGAGGTGGCACCGGCAGCCGAGCTGCCTCCGTGGCTTCCGCCCAGGCGCACCCTCGGCGCGTTCTACGTCGAGCGCCCGCTCGGAACGGGCGGCGTCGGCTCGGTGTTCGTCGTCACCCGCGTCGAGGATCGCCACGATCGCGACGCGGAGCGCTTCGCGCTCAAGGTGCCCGACTACAACGAGAACGCGGCCCGGCACCTGTCCGAAGCGCAGTTTCTGTCTCACTTCCGCGCCGAGGCGACGGCGCTCATGGCGCTTCCTCCTCACCCGAGCCTCGCGCGCTTCGTCTCGTTCGACCTCGCGGCGCGGCCGAAGCCGATCCTCGTGATGGAGCTGGTGGAGGGCCCCAGCCTCGAGCGCCTGGTCGACACGCAGAGCCTCGACGTCCCCAGAGCGCTCAAGGCGCTCGGTGAGGTGCTCGACGGTCTCGCCGCAATGCACGAGGTCGGCGTCGGACACCTCGATCTCAAGCCTGCAAACGTCGTCCTTCGCGGAGGCGACACCGCGGTGCTCGTCGACTTCGGCCTCGCCGGAAAGAACCTGCGTCCGGGTTGCGGCTCGGCACCGTACGCGCCGCCCGAGGTATGGGGAGCAGCGCCCAAAGAGGCGGTCGCCACGCCGATGGCCGCCGACGTCTACGGCTTCGCGTGTTTGGCGTTCGAGCTCTTGACCGGCGATCTTCTGATGGAGGGCGAGACCGAGGTGGCGCTCATCACCTCGCACCTCTCGCACGACGGCTTGCCGCCACGGCTTCGCGAGATGACGCGCGATCCGCGGTGCGTCGAGATCGCAGAGCTCCTGTTCGCCGCGCTCCGCAAGCTTCCCCAAGCCAGGATCGGCGTCGCGGAGCTCAAGGCGGAGTGGGACAAGCGTGCGCCGCGCCTCGCCAAGAGCGGGATCGACTGGCCGATCCAGTGACTCGCTAGAAGAACGCCCCGTCGAGGCCCACCTTGCCGGCCGACGCTCGGAAGAGCACCGACGCGATGCCGGCCGCTCGTGCCGGCTCTTCGCGCGCGGGCTCCATCCCGATCACGAGGAGGGGAATGCTCGCAGTGACCGTGAGCCCGCTCGCGAGCACGAAGGGCCAGAGGTCACGGCGCGTGCAGTCGTCGTCGCACGATCCTGCCGAAGCCGTGAGGGGCGCGCTGATCAAGAGGCCGAAGCTGCCCGTCACTGCCATGACGGTCCCGGCCATCGCCATCGGAGGGCTGTAGCGGTCCCCGAGCGACTCTTCGGCGGCCGCTACGGCCGGAGCCGCGAGCATCGCGAGACCGAGGAGTGCTGCAGGGAGGAGGCGCATGGTGCGGCCGAATCTAGGGTCGGTATCCGATGCCGCCAGATGCCCCACAAAACTTCATGGGCTTCAGCAGTTTCGCAACACGTTCGGTGTTGCTTCAAAGCAACAGGCCCGACGACCTGGGTGGGAAGACGTCTCGGGAATCTGAAGCCTGACAGAGAGAAGGCCGTGGCCTCGACGGCGAGGTCAGCCGGTGACGGTCTGATCGGCTGACGGCCTAGGCGGCGCCGACCTCGGCGAGGAGCTTCTTCGCCTCGTCGAGGAGCGCGTCGCGCTCGTTCTTGGTCGGCTCTTCGGTGACGATCTCGAGCAGCCGGTCGAGGATCTTTCCGATGGCCGGCCCGGGTGCAAGGCCGAGCTCTTTCATCAGGTCGCCGCCCTTGAGCGCAAGGTCGCGAACGCTGAGCGCCGCGCCTTCGGTGAGCGCCTTCTTCACGCGCTCTTCGAGCTCGTCGATCGAACGAAGATCGGCATCTGCCGGGCGGCCCTTCCCGAGCGCGTCCGCGCGACCGAGATCGTAGAGCAACGGCGCGAGCGCGGTGCCCACGCGCCTGAGCCAGCGGCGGACTGCGGCGTCCGACCACTCGGGCGAGTAGCAGAGCAGGTGGTGCCGAACGAGCGCCACGACCGTCTCACGCTCTTCGTTGGAGAAGCGGAGGCGCGTCATGATCGGATCCGTCATCTGTGCGCCGATGAGCTCGTGGTTGTAGAACGTGTAGTCGTGCGTCTTGTCGGAGAAGGCGCGCGAGCGCGGCTTGCCCACGTCGTGGAGGAGCGCTGCCACGCGTAGGATCGGCTTCTTCGGGCACGCGTCCAGGCTGGTCATCGTGTGGCCCCAGACGTCGAAGGCATGGTGCTTGTTCTGCTCGCACCCGACGGCTTCGACGATCTCGGGACAGGTGATCCCGAGGATGCCCGTCCGGAGCATCGCTTCGAACGCGATGCTCGGCTTGTTCGCCGCCATCGCTTTTAGCCACTCGTCGCGGACGCGCTCGGCGCTCACCTTGCGGAAGGTGTGGTGCGACCGATGGTCGGCCATCGCGCGCTCGGTCTCGGCCTCGATCGCAAAACCGAGCGTCGCCGAGAAGCGCGCGGCGCGGAGGATCCTGAGCCCGTCTTCGGCGAAGCGCTCGCGAGGGTCGCCGACCGCACGGATCGTCTTTCGCTCCAGATCCTTGCGTCCCTCGAACGGATCGATCACGTGACCGTCGATCGGATCGAGCGCGATGGCGTTCACCGTGAAGTCGCGGCGCGCGAGATCCGCCTGGATGTCATCGACGAACTCGACCGAGTCCGGGCGGCGCCCGTCGCTGTACGCGCCCTCACCCCGCAGGGTCGTCACCTCGTAGGGAACCTTCCGGAGGAGCACGGTCACCGTGCCGTGCGCGATGCCTGTGTCGATCACCCGCGAGAAGATTTTTTTGACCTCCTCGGGCCTTGCGTCGGTGGCGACGTCCCAGTCCTTGGGAACCTCGCCACGGATGAGATCGCGCACGCACCCGCCGACGATCCAGCCACGCTTGCCGCTCTGGCGGAGGGTGGTGCAGATCGAAAGGACGTCTTTGGGGACGCGTTCGAGCAGCGATTCCACGGCTATTTCTTCTTTTTCCAGATATCGATCGGGCCGTCGGTCGCCTTGGTCGGCGGACCGCTGCCTGCCGAGCCGGTGCTCGGCCGCCAAGTCCCCGCCCCGGATGGGCTGCCGGCCTTGGTGAGGGTGACGTCGACCTTGCTCTGCGAGCCGTCGACGTCGATGACCGACGGGCTGAAGCCCTCGGCTTTGACGATGAACGAGCGCGTCTCGCCCTTCGCGACGCGGACGGTGGCGGGCAATGCGCGCTCCTTGTCGCCGTCGACGACGACGGCGCCCGCGGTCTTGGACGTCAGCACGACGTCGACGCCTTCCGCGACGGCCGTCGCAGTCGGTACGGGTGGCGACGAAGGCGTGGGGGTCGTCGCCGGTGGTGCAGGCTCGGCGGTCGTAGCTTGCGGCTCGACCGGCGCCGCTGCCGTCTTCATGCGGTAGACGTACACGCCGAGCGCCGCGGTACCGACCACCAGCGCGGCGGCCGCGACGGCCATCGCGGTGCCACCCTTCTTGCGTTCGGGCGCAGCGACGACGATCGGCCCGGCGCCGCCCGGGGCCGAGCTCGGCGTGCGGAAGTAGTCGTACGGAACGTTGAGCGCGTTCGCCGCGCCGCTCAGGCGTTCTTGCACGGCGACCGGGATCTGACCCGAGATGAAGCGCTCGAGATCCTCGGCGAGCTCCGCACAGCTCTGGTAGCGCTGGCTCGGCGGCTTCTGTAGGCACTTCTGGATGATCGCCTCGAGCCCCGGAGGGCAGTCGGCGTTGTTGACCAAGGCGCGGATCGGGATCGGCACCTGGTACATGTGCTTGGTCAGGATCCCCATGTAGTTGTCGCTGTCGAAGGGCAGCTGCCCCGCGGCGAGCTCGTAGAGGATGATCCCGAGCGCATAGATGTCGGCGCGGTGATCGATCGACGTCCCCGCCGCCTGCTCGGGCGACATGTAGTGGGGCGTCCCGAAGACCGCGCCCGCTTTGGTGAGCTTCGGCCCCGTCGTGTGGCCGCTCACCTTGGCGATGCCGAAGTCGAGGATCTTCACGAAGTCCTCACCGCCGCGCCGGATGAGGAAGACGTTGTCGGGCTTCAGATCGCGATGGATGATGCCGCGGTCGTGCGCGGCGCCGAGCCCGTCGCACGCCTGAATCGCGATCTTGGCGATGCGCGAAGGCGCGGGCTTGGCCGTCACGAGCGAGGTGAGGCTCGTGCCGTCGAGGTACTCCATCGCGAAGTACGTCGAGCCGTCGGGCAACGTCCCGAAGTCCAGGATGTCGACGATGTGCGGATTGCCGATCGAGGTGGCCGTCTTGGCTTCTTGCACGAAGCGCTCGACGATCTCGGGATCGGTCGCCAGCTCGCGCTTGAGGACCTTGAGCGCTACCTTGCGCTCGATCATGCGGTGGCGCCCGCCGTACACGACGCCCATCCCGCCCTCGCCGAGCGTCTCTTCGATGAGGTAGCGCCCGTCGACGACCGTGCCGATCAGAGGATCCGGGGGCACGGGCGTGCCCGCCCTCGTCGGCGTCACGGCGCTGGGCGGGTTCGTGGCCGCCGCGACGGCTGGTGAGGCGCCGGGTGGCGGGGTGACGTAGGTCCCGTTCGCGCCCGGGGCTGGGGTCCGGCCCGGCTCGCTCATTGCCGTCTCAAGGTAGCGGAAACCGCGTTCTCGGACCAATCGGGACTTTTCTCTCCCTTTCCCATGCTAAGGGCACCAGCGACCTCGAAGACCAGCCGCCATGGGATACCCCCTCACGCTCGCGCTCCGGTACATGGGCTCGAAGAAGCGGGCCAGCATTTCGGTCGGCACCGCCATCGCGGTGCTCGGCGTCATGCTCGGTGTGGCGGCGCTGCTCACGGTCATGAGCGTCACCGGCGGGTTCCAGGCGGAGTTCCGGGACAAGGTGCTGGGCGTCAATGCGCACGTTCTCGTGCTCAAGCACTCGACCGAGTTTCGCAACTACCGCGAAGTGATGGAGCAAGTCCGCGGGGTCAAAGGCGTGCTCAACGTCGCACCCTTCAGCATCAACCCCATGATGCTGGCGCACGGCGAGAAGACCGCGACGGGCGTTCTCCTCAAGGGCGTGGACCCGAAGGCCAGCCTCGGGGTCGATCTCGAGGGCGGCGTTCCGCCGGTCCTCGACCTGCCACGCCACGTCTACGCCGGTGAAGCGGGGACGTGTCCCGCGCCCGTCCAGATGGACTGCGGCATCGGTCTGCTTCGAGGGCTTCGTCGTGAAGGGGCCGCGCCGCCTTCGCGCAAGGACATCGAGCCGCCGCCCGCACCGACGAGCGACAGCGACGGAGGCGCCGGCGTCGAAGAGTCCGACGGCGGCGCGCCCGACTGGCTCCGCAAGGAGATGCGGGATCGCGAGAAGGCACCCAAGGGTTCTCCGCCTCCGCTTCCTGACGACGATGTCATCGGCCAGGGCGGCGGCTTCGGCGCCGCGCCGGGCGACCTCCTCGACGACAGGAAGCCCGAAGAGAAGAAGGCCGACAAGAAGAAGGCGGACGCCAAGAAGAGCGACGAGAAGAGCCCCGAAGAGAAGGCCGACGAAGAGAAGGCCGACGAAGAGCTCGGCGAAGGTGGCGGCACGGGCGACGTCACCCCCGACGGCGGCTACAAGAGCCAGCTCCCGGACGACGACGAGCTCCCCGCCGGCATCGAGACCGACGAGTGCGACGATCCGGAGCTCGTCAAGAAGCTCCCGGGGATCGTGATCGGGAAATCGCTCGCGGAGACGCTCAAGCTCGAGATCGGCGGCTGCGTCACCGTCACCTCGCCGACGATCGGCTTTCAGTTCTCGGGCGGCGCGGTCAAGCCCGCGGTCGCCAAGAGGTTCCGGGTGATGGCCCTCTTCGAGGCAGGCTTCGATCAGTACGACTCGAAGCTCGTCTACACCGACCTCTACGAGGCGCAGGTCTTCTACGACGAGGGCGACACCGTCACCGGCGTCGAGATGAAGATCGCCGACATCGAGAAATCGGACGAGGTCGTCGACGCGGTGAAGAAGGTCGTCCCGCCTGCGTCGTATCGCACGATGGACTGGAAAGAGCTCAACCGCGGCCTCTTCGCCGCGCTGCTCATCCAGAAGGTCATGATGAGCGGCGTGCTCGCGCTCATCATCCTCATCGCCGCCTTCACCGTCGTCGCGACCCTCATCATGGTCGTGCTCGACAAGAAGAAGGAGATCAGCGTCCTCAAGGCGATGGGCGCGACCGACACCGCCGTCTTGCGCATCTTTTTGTACCAAGGACTATTCATCGGCGGGCTCGGCACGTCGCTCGGCTTGCTGCTCGGCTACGGCGTCTGCGAGAGCCTCGTGACGTGGGCCTTCCCCCTCGATCCGAAGGTCTACTTCATCGATCACCTCCCGGTGCTGCTGCGCGCGGACGAGTTCATGATCACCGGCGGGGTCGCGATCGCGCTCTGCCTGGTCGGCACCGCGCTCCCGAGCCTCTACGCCGCGAGCCTGCTTCCGGCCGACGGGCTCCGCGACATCCAAGGCGGCTCGAGCGGTATCGAGGCGGGTGAGGTGCTCCGATCCGGCTGGGAGGTCATGCGCACAAACTGGCCGATCCTCCTGCTCGTCCCGGCGGTCGGGTACACCGTGGGGTCGGGGATCTCGTTCTTCGTGCCGTTCCTCGGCTTCGTCGGCCTCCTCATCCGACCGATCGTGCTGGGCGTCTACGCGACAGCCGCTCGCGGCGAAGATATCGGGCTGCTCGATCACCTCGCGCGCGGCGGCCGGCGCGCCGTTCACGTCGCGCTCGTGGATCTCGCGCGATCGCTCGGCATGATCGCGCTCTTCGCCATCTCCCTGCTTCCCGGCTACCTCATTTCGAAGTTCACCGATCACGAGACGGTTGCCCTGTGGACGTTGATCGCGTGCGTCGGCGCAGCGCTCGCCGTCATCATCGTCGTCGGGCAGGCGACGCGCCTCGCGCCCTACTTCGCCGCCGACCAAGGCCTCGACGTCGTCTCGGCGCTGCGATCGAGCTGGCGTGCGACCGAGGGGCGACGCACCGACTGCTTCATCTACGACGTGGTCGGCATCGTGGTCATCCTGCTCAGCTTGTCCGTTCTCTGCGTCGGCGCGCTCCTCGCGCTTGCAGTGGTCACGGCCGGCGACGCAGTCATCTACACGCGGCTCGCGCGCGCGGTCGCCCCGCCCCGCCGGCAAGCATCCATTCCTGACGGCGCCGTCACTGCGTAGCGGTTCGCCGCGCCATCACGCCGCGGGTCAAGGCGGCGCCGCAGCGCCGCCTGCGTCGCCATAAAAGACGATCCCGCCCTCGCGGCAGGCGAGCACCATCTTGCCCGGCCCCGCCGGAAGGAGCGCGAGCGGCGTCGTGCAGCCGCGCTCCGGCGCGATCATGACACGACCGTCAGGTGACCGGACGCCCACCTTGCCACCGGCCCTGGCGAAGGCCACCCTGCCGTCCGGATCCGAGAGCAGGAGGGCGCGGTGGAGGACCGGCGGCGCGAAGCGCGCGCCGGTCGGCCCCGGTTGCGGAGCTTGGGTCGGACGATCGATGCCGCTGCGTGCGATCTCGTCACCCGTCGGCCCGAACCCCAAGAGGAGCCCTTCGCTGGTGGTGACCCAGGTGCCGCCCGTCTTGTCGAGGACGAAGGGACCGTCGAAGGACGACATCGAAGGGTCGGTCGCGCGCGTGATTGCGCTGCCGGTCTTCAGGTCGACCGCGACGATGCGGCCGGCACCCACCTGCGCGACGAGCGTCCGCTCGTCCGAGAGCGCCGGCGTGCCGGCGACGGGCGCCCCGAACGAGCCCACCTTCTTGGGGGCGGCAGGCGGGCGCAAGGCGAACACACCGCCCGATTGGGAGACCGCAAGCCATCCGCCGGCGCCGCGGACGAGATCGGTCGCGAAGCGCTCGCGCTCGGGCAACGTTGCCCGAGCGCGAAAGCGACCCGAGGGATCGACGATCGCGAACGAGCGACCTGCTGCGACGACGACGCCACCGTCCAGCGTGGGCGAAAGAAAGGCGCCGCCCTCCGCCGTCGCGGCTCCGCCGACGGGGAACGTGCTCCGCGCGAGCGCGACGGTCGCCACGACCTTCCCCGTCGCGCGCAAGAAGACGATGCTCGGCGCAGCGGTGAGCACCGCGATCCCGCCGTCGGCGAGGACGACGGGCGGACGGACGGCGGCGGACGTCCCGATCCGCGTTCGCCCGAGCTCTGCTCCGTCCGTACCGAACCGTGCAACCTCGGGCGTCGCCATGGCAACAATGACGGTTCCGTCAGCAAGAACGACGGGAGCTTGGGCGCCGACCCCCGTCGAGCGCCGCGCCACCTCGGCCGGCGACGCGGGAAGCGCGGCCGGCGCGCGGCCCGTGCGCGCGAGGTCCGCCCGCTCGACGGGCCACGGGGCCCGCGGCGCGCCGACGTGAACGACGCCGGGCGCCATCGGATCGACGTCCCCGCCGAAGGCGGGCGTCGCCACGACGCCGAACGCGAGGACAATGGGCAAGGCGACCGACCGCTTCACGGCACGACCTCCAACCCGACGCGATACTTCGCGTGGCTCCCGCGCGGCACGATCTCGGTCGAGGTAGCGGCGCCCGGGTCGAGCGCCAGCCTGACGACCAAGCAAGGCGGCGAGGTGCCGCGGAAAGAGAACCCGGTGAACGGGCTTGCCGCGTCGGTGTCGGTCGCCGGCTTCGCGCGGCGCGCGTGGACGCGGACGGCGCGGCCTTCGGCGCCGTTCTGCGAGAGCGCGACCGAGAGGACCGCGCCGCCTTCGCGGGGGTCGTCGTCGACGCGAAACCTGTAGAGGGCGGTCGAATCCAGCTTGGGACAGTACGTGTCGACGTCGCCGACCCACCCCAGCATGCCGCTCACCGTCTGGTCGGCTCCGATCGGGTGCGCCGACGAGGGGGCGTCGTTCGGCTCGATCTCGAACGACGCCTCGCCCGAAGAAGGGCCGAGGGTGACGGTGTATTCGTCCGACACGTTCTCGTGGACGAAGGGCGACGCTTTACCCCGCGCATCGAGGTCCTGCATCACCGTGATGTAGTAGGCGCCGGGCTCGAGCCGCAGCGCCGGGATCTGGAGGTCGAGCGAGGGCAGCCCCGGGCAGTACTGCGCCGACGGCGCGGCCATTCCCTTTCGAAAAATCTGTACGCAGCTCGCCAGGTTCGGCAGGGCCGAGACGTTGAGGGACACCGGCGCATCGCCGGCCGGTACCTCGATCGCGAAGAAGTCGACGTCGCTCTGGGTCGACGTGATGCGCTTGCCGAGCATGGCCGAGACGGACTGGCCGAACGGGACCGCGTTGGCCTCGTTCGCAGCGTTGTTCGGCTCTTGCTCGACGCCGCCGAACTTGAGCGGTCGCTCCTTCAAGAGGTAGTGCGCGCCCCCGCCGGCGGCCGCTACCGGCAGGAGCGCCAAGAACGCCGTCAGGCCGACGCGCGTTCGGCGCAGCCTTTTCTCGTAGGCCTCGACCTCGTCGCGGGTCGCGATCGCCGGAGCGTCGGTCGCTTGCGCTGCTTGCGGCTGCCTTTCGAGGCGCCTGATCGCGCCCGAGTCGAGGAGCGCCTCGACGCCGGAGCTGCCCAGCTCGGAGAGCTCGGACACGACGGCTGCTTGCAGATCCTCGACGCGCTGAAAGCGCTCCGCCGGATCCTTGCGGAGCGCGCGCATCACGATCTCGCTCATGCCGAGCGGCACCGCTGGGTTCAGCTGATGCGGCGGGATCGCCTGCTCGGTCAGGTGCTTCGCGAAGACGCTCATCGGCGAGGGCCCCGAGAACGGGTGCTGTCCCGTGAGCGCTCGGTACATGAGGGCGCCGAGCGAATAGATGTCGCTTCGCGGATCGACAGCCTCGCCCCGCACCTGCTCGGGGGACATGAAATAGGGCGTACCGACGATCGCGCCCTGGCTCGTCAGCTCCGATAGCTCGGAGCCCTCGCGCAGCTTCGCGAGGCCGAAGTCGAGCACCTTCGCCAGATCCGTCCCGTCGCGAGCGCGCAGGATCATCACGTTCTCGGGCTTCACGTCGCGGTGGACGATCCCGTGCTGGTGCGCTTCAGCGAGCGAGTTGGCGACCTGGACGACGATGCGACCGACGCGCGTCGCCGGCAGAGCGTTCTCGAGCTTGAGGAGGCGCCCCAAGTCGTCGCCTGTCACGAGCTCCATCACGAGGTACGTCAGGCCTTGGCTCTCGGCGACGCCGAAGTCGAAGACCTGCACCGTGTTCGGCGACGACAGCTTGGACGCGGTCAGCGCCTCGGTCTTGAAGCGCCGCACCACCTCCTGGTTGCGCGAGAGCTCACCGGCGAGGAGCTTCATGGCGAGGAGCTTGCCGATGCGAACGTGCTCGACCTTGTAGACGATGCCCATGCCGCCGCGACCGAGCAGCTCCACGATGCGGTAGCGGTCGGCGATGATCATCCCGATCAGGGGATCGGCGCGCGCGACCTCGGTCGCGTCCTCGAGCGCGAAGCCCGCCTGCGAGATCTTGATGCGATCGAGGCTCGCTCCCATCGCGGGCAAGGTGCGCGCGGCGACGAGCTGCGATCGGCATCGCGAGCAGGTGCCATCCGCCTCGACGGGTGCGCCGGGCCCGCATCGCGGACACGAGCCGCCGCGCTCCGTGGCGGGCACGGCCTCTGCGACGTCTTCCTGCGCCTCGGTCGTCACGGAGGCCCCGTTCCGACGGGAGGGGGACCCTTGTCCGACGAGATCGAGAACGCGACGTCGACGTCCGGAACGTTGGCCCCCTCGTGCGCGATGGTCCCGACGGCGACGCCGAACGCCCGAAGGCGCGAGCCGCGCGATACGCCGAGATCGGCACGCCCTTGCACGAGCCGCACGAGGCACTTGGCCGACTTGCAGGCGGGCGTCGAAGCCTGGAGGAGCACGACCGTCGCCGGACCTTGCACCTTCGCCTCGACCACTTCTCCTTCTACCGCGATCGCCTTGCCGACCGCCGCCTGCGGATCGGCCGCGAGCTCGTCGTAGCCGAGGGGCGACTTCTTCATCGCCTCGTCGGCCGCCGTCTCGAGGCTGGTCACGCGCTTGACGTCGAGCCGGAGGAGCCGGGGCGCGCGGCCGGGCATGCGCGCTCGCACCTCGATCTGGGTCTCGCCGTTCATCGAGACGTTCATCGTCTGAAGGAATGCCCCGTCCTTCGTGATTCCGATCGATCGACCCGACACGACGATCTCGGCGCCCGGCAAGGTGCGACCTGCGAGCACGAAGGTGGGCTTGTCGGTCACCACGGCGCGGCCGGGCGCATCGAGCGCCAGCGGCAGGATCGGCGCCGTCACCGCGACGGCGCCCTTCTCTTCCTGTGTGTCCGGCGGCGTCACCGTGAAGCTCACCTTTCTCGACAGCTGCGCGGCAGGATCGCTGCTCTGGCCGAGCAGATCCTTCGAGACGTCGATGCTCTTGGCGGCCCGCCCATCACGGAGCGGCACCTCTTCCCCGTCGAGCGTGACCTTCGAGCCGGGCATCGCATCGACGACAATCTGGATGCTGGGCTTGTCCGCGTCGAGCGAGCCGAGCTCGGGACGGATCCGGTACGCGACGCGCACGGGGAGGTTGACCGACTCGTCCCGCCCCGACGCCGGCCGATCGATATCGACTTTGAGCACCGTGTCGCCGATCGCGAGCGGCGCGGGCAGCGGGATCGAAGCCTTTCCGCCCTGGACCTTGCCCTCGCCTTCGCGAAGCTTGAGCACGGTTCCGTCGGGACAGCCGGAGCACTCGACATCGAGCACCTCGGTCCCTGCGTCGCCCGCTCGAACCTGCGCGCGGAGCGGTGGCGCGCTGGGCCACAAGAGCGCGACCACGATCGCCGTCAGCGCGATCCCGACGGCGGCGAGGATCACGTACAAGGCGCGCCGCGACCGCGCGGCCTGCTTCTGCGCCTGCTTGCGGATCTCTTTCGCGGGGATCTTCTCGAACCGGCGCTGGCCGAGCGGGTGTCTCGCGTTGGGCGGCTGCGCTTGCTTGCGCACCTCTTCGACGCTCGCCATCGCGCGGCGCTGCAGCTCGGGCGAGAGGCGCATCGTCGCGCCGAGCTCTTCGAGCGGTGCGTAGCCGGGAGGCGTCGGATCATCGACCGGCTCTGGCGGTTTCACGACGCCGGGGTTGAGCGGCGCGATGCCGGGTCGTGCAACGCCCATGAGCGTTCGCTGCGGCGGGGCAGCGCCCGAGGGCGGCGGCGGCATGTTCGCGACCTGCGAAAATACGGGGACGTCGACGACCGTGGACACCGCGCGATCGGGATCGGTGAGCGGGTCATAGCCGGCCGCCGCCTGACGAGGGGTGCCGAGGAGCTGCGTCCGCGTCAGGCCCCCGTCGTGATCCGCGGCAGGCCGGGAAGCGTCGTGGGCACCCTGGACGAAGGGCGCAGCCATGCCCATCAGCGTGCGCTGCGGCGGGGCAGCGCCTGCGTGCTGCGCTGCTTGTTGCGCTGCTTGCTGGACCGCGGGCGGGATCGGAATCGTCCCGCCCATGATGGTCCGAGCCGGCGGACGCGACGCATCGTCGCGCGGGATGGGCGCGCCGCACCGTGGGCAGGCAACGACCGGATTCGCCTGACCTTCGGCCACTTGAAGCCCGCACTTGGGGCAGTGGGCCGACCGAGACACCATCTGGCCGCATCCTACACCGATCCCCCTACCCTGCGGCCGACCTCGGAAACTTGGCCCCAAGTCCGGCACCTCGGTATGGCCGCCGAGAGGCATGGAGCTCACGAGTGTCACCCTCGACGAGGTGTTCGCGGCCGCCCAGGCGCGAGCCGCGTCGCTCGTCCCCGAGACATCGGGCTACCTCGCACTCGCCGTCGCGGACGCGAGCGCGCGCTTGCCGTACCTGCTCGAGGACCCGATGGTCCTCCTGACGAGCGAAGGCACGGTGAAGGTCTCGCGTGGAACGCAGGTCGTTCCACCCGAAGAGTCGGCCACCCGCATGCGCGACCTCCTCGCGCGGCTCCTCGATTGCTCTTCTGGATCGATGCCCGCTCTCGCCGCAACCGCGAAGGCCCGCACCGAGAGCGCGGACGGCGTCGAGACGTTCATCCGAGAGCTCGAAGCCGCGCTGGTTCCGGTCAACCGCGCCGCCGCACGCCGCGCGCTCGCGCGCCTCGCGCGCGAAACGGTCCGGGCGAAGGACTCGGGGCGACTTCGCCGGCGAAAGCGGCAGCGCAACCAGCCGCCCCACGCTCCCCCGCCTCCGGAGCCGCCGCGCGCCAATGTAGCTCCCCCTCCGTCCGCCGCTCCGATCGCGGCGCCTCCGATCGAGGAAGCCGTCGAGGTCGAGATCGAGCTCACGCCGCACGACCCCGCCCCGGTAGAGATCGCGGTCCAGGCGCCGGAGCCGACCCCGAGCCCGGAGGAGCCGCCGACGGTGATCGACGCCGAGGTCGCGCCGGTCGCCGCCGCTCACGTGCCTCCGCCGGCGCCCGCCGACGCCCCCGCAAAGGAGCGCTCGACCAAGGGCCCTGTCGCCTCTCTCGGGTCGACGAGCAAGAGCGACGTCGACGATCTGCTGGAGCGGTTCGTCGTCTCGACGCTCTCCTCGCCCGAGTCGATGCGCGAGGCGCGCGCCAGCTTGAAGCGCCTCGCAGGGCTCGACCCCACGCCGCCCCCGCCTGCGGCCGCCGAAATTCGCCGTCTGACGGAGGCGCTCGAGAGCGTGGCGCGCGCCAAGCGCGAGGTGCCCGCCCCCGACCTTCCGACGCCCGCGCCCCCGCGCTCGAGCTTCCGCGCCGGTGCGGTCGCCATCGCGCTGATCGCTCTCCTCGCTGCCGGGCTCCTCGGCCACTATTTGCCCCGTCTGCTGGCTGCGGCCACACCCCCGGACCACGCCTTGACATCGACGCCGTCCCGGTGACCTCATGGCGGCATGCACAGCGAGAACGTCGCCATCCTGAAGTCCCTCGTCAGCGTCGCGTGGGCCGACGGTGAGTACGGTCCTCAGGAGAGTGAGATGGTGGACGCCCTCCTCGTCGCCTTCGACGCCACCGAGGAGCAGGCCAAAGAAGTCCGCGAGTACGCGAAGACGAAACGCAGCCTCGACGACGTCCCCATCGAGGACCTCTCGTCGGACGATCTGCGCGTGCTCATCCAGCACGCGGTCCTGCTGTCGTTCATCGACGGGACCCAAAACGAGAAGGAGCGGGCCTTCATCGCCGAGCTGGCGCGGTACGTGGGGATCCCCGATGCCGAGGCGAAGCACCTGATCGAGGCTGCCGAGGCCCGCGCGAAGAAGAACCTGCGGCTGCTCTGACTGCCCCCGGGGCGAGCGCTAGTTACCGTTCTCGCCCCGCGGCTCGCCCATCCCCGCGCGCTGCGAAGCCTGGACGGCGGCGACGAGCGTCTTGGCCTTCTCCGTAGCCCGGCCGATCTCGAGCAGATCCTGGCGCCGCGTCTCGCCGAGGCCCGGGTCCTCGAGCATGATCTCGATGAAGTTTCCGATCACCATGACGGTGTTGTTGAGATCGTGGACGATCGCGGCCGACATGGGCGAGACGCCGGCCGGAAGCCTCAACGGAGGAGCCTCTTCTCGGGTACGGCACAACGCCTCGAAGACCTGGCCGAGCGCGGGGACACCCGCGTGGTCGACGACGACGATGCCTTCGGATGACAAGCGCGAGGCGGCCGCGCTCGGGCGCTCCTTCACGAGCCCGATCGTGGTGACCGACGACGACGCCGTCGCGAGCGCCGCCAGGACCCGCGACGAGTCGGCGACCGACTCGTCGATGATCGCGATCGGCACGCCGGAGAAGACGTCGGCGAGCTCTTTGGGCGCGGCCGAGAGCAGGCGCTCCTCTTCCAGGAAGTCGGGCGAAATGCGGGCGAGCGTCGCGATCAGAGAAGGCAGAATCGACACTGTGCCTACGACGACGATGCAGCGTGTACCTGTCACGATCCGCCCCTACGATACCTGGTAAAGTCGATGCTTCCCTCGGCCTATCGAGGGCATTGTCGCTCGGGTCTCCGAGAACAACATTTCAGTCCATTTCACGACCTCTTTTGACAATAGTTTGCTGAGCCGCGCTGATGGACGTGCTGATCACAGATGACGACCCGCAGATCCTCGAGGGGGTACGTCGTGTGTTTCAACGCCGCGGACATGCGGTGACCACGGCGGCCACCGGCGCGGATGCGCTGCGAGCGCTCGAGGAGCGCACCTTCGATCTCTTGGTGCTCGACTGGGGCCTGCCGGATCTCGAGGGCGTCGATCTCGTCGAGCAGCTTCGCGCCTCGGGAAAGATGGTGCCGGTCCTGATGCTCACCGCGCGGTCCGAGCACGAGGATCTGATCCGAGCGCTCGACGCCGGCGCCGACGACTTCATCCCCAAGCAGGCGGCGCGGCCCGACGTCCTGCTCGCCCGGGCCGAGGCGC
Organism: Polyangiaceae bacterium; assembly: GCA_041940405.1. Classification (GTDB taxonomy): domain Bacteria; phylum Myxococcota_A; class Polyangia; order Polyangiales; family Polyangiaceae; genus Xiheicaenibacterium. The sequence goes on along the minus strand of JBGTSH010000025.1, from coordinate 27,643 downwards.
TCGCGCGGCGTGCTCAGTACCCGCAAGCGCCCCGCCGGATCGTCGCCGGCGAGTTCGTCGTGGACGTCGGCGCGAAGACCGCCGCATTTGCTGGCAGAGAGCTCGATCTCGCGCCCAGCGAGCTGAAGGTCCTCGCGATCCTCGCCGGCTCGATGGGCAAGATCGTGGGCCGTTCGGAGCTCGTCGCAGGATGCTGGGGCGACGGCGCGACCGTCGGCGACAATACCCTCGAATCGGTCGTCAAACGGCTGCGCAAGAAGCTCGGTGCAGCCGGGGATCGGCTCCAGTCGGTGCGGCTGCGCGGCTACGTGTTGCTCGAGGTTGACGCGCCGAAATAACGACGTTACGACATGACGTAACGTCGTTATGACTACGACCGTCGACGAGCGCGACCCGGCCGAGCGCATCCGCGACGCAATCGCGAAAGGCGAGATCGGTCCGCACGACCTCACCGTGCGCCAGCTCGGCGCCTTCCTCGGGAAGACGACGGGACACGTCTATCACCGCTGGGGCTCGCTCGACGGGCTGCTCTACGCCGTCGGGCAGACGACGTTCGCGCTCCTCGCCAAGAAGCTCGGCAAGGCGTTCGAGAAGAGCGGAAGCCTCGCCGACGTCGCGGTCGCGTTCGTCGACTTCGGCCTCGAACAACCCACGCTGTACGGCCTGATGTTCGAGCATCGGTACGACTGGGAGGACTTGCGCAAGCGAGGCGTCGTCGGAGAGGGGCTGCCCGGCGTGGCGCTCTTCAAGCGGGTCGCCGAGCGGTTCGGCGAGGACGAGGCGCGGCTGCTGTATGCGGGGCTCCACGGGTTGGTCTCGCTCGCGGCGACGGGGCGCGCGAACGTCGGCGCAATGACGAAGAGCGATCGTGACGTGGCGCGCTCGAGCGCGCGGCGTCTCGCCGACCTCCTCACGCGCGGCGGTCAGTCGCCGCCCGGCTCCGACTCCTCGGGCTGAAGCCAGAAGCGGATCCCTACCCCCGTATCGAACGCGATGCCGCTGTCCTCCGGGGCGACATGGAGGTTTCGTCGCTCGTGCTCGAGCTCGAGCGGGTCGGCGACGACGGACACATCGAGACCGAGATCGGCGTACACGCCGAAAGGCCCGACGATGCGACGGCTGATCTCGAGCTCGCCGCCGAACGCGATGTAGGGACCGTTCGCTTCGTCGAGAGGCTCTTCGCCCTCGCCGAGCTTCGCCGAGCGGAGCCCCGCACCGAACCGCAGGCAGGCAGCGATGCCGTACTGCTCGAGGTCGGGTTGCCTGGCGCAAGTCCGCGCGCGTGCCCCGACGTAGCTGAAGCTCGCGGGCGTCTGCTCGAGGCTGTCGTACGGGAGCCAAATGACCGATGCGCCGAAGCTGACGAGCGGAAGGTAGCCCTCGAACGAGACCCTGAGACCCGCGGCGTCGGTCGGCAGAACGCCGGTCGAGTAGAGCGGGCCGATCGATCCCATCAGCGGCGGAAAGCGCGGGCCCGGCTTGTCCTCGGGGAGCGCCGGCACCTCGGGCAGGATGTACTTCGCGCTCGATTCCCACGACGGAAGCGGCCGGCGCTCGTCGGCCTCGCGAGCGGTGTCGAGCGGCGCGTCGACCATGAGCGCGAGGATGACGACGAGCCCACGACCGAGGACGTCACAGCCGGGCCCCGAGTCGTCGAGCGTCCGCTCGCCCGTGCGCTTGCCCTTGGCGACAACCACGGCGCGAAAGCCTGCGCCGTTCGGCACCACACGGACCGAGATCTCGACATCGGGGACTTCCCCACGGCCGAAGATCGGCGAGCCGGCGAGTGCCTCGACGTCGCGGCGAAGCGCGTCGGCGTCCGGACACGACTCGGCGCCCTCCGTCCGCTCGACGCGAAGCGTGGCAGACAGCGGCTCCGCGGCGGCGACCGCCGGGAGCGCGAAGGCTGCGGCACCGACTGCCGCCGCGATCCGGGCACGCACCATCCCTCCGTGAGTGGACGGTGATGCGCCCAGGTTTCAATTTTTCTTTCGGGGCGAAAAATCGCTCAGGAAAGGGTAGGCTCGTCCTCGACGAAGAACCGAGCGTCCTGACCGTAGAAGCCGCGCACGTCCTCGGGCGCGTCGAGGTCGACGATCGCCCGCTTGTCTTCTACCGGGGCCTCGACGGCTCGATCGCCGAGCTCTCTCAGCAGCTCGCGCAGGTTGGGAGGGCCGCCTTCGGAGAGCAGCTTCTCGAGCGCGGCTCGCTGGATCAGGACGGGGTGACCGCGCTGTCCCTCGAAGACCGGGCGAACCGCGGCAGGCGCCGGGTCCTCGGACGCTCTCGCCAAGAGCTCACGACGGATGGCCGTCGAGATCGGCGGCATGTCGACGGGCACGATCATGAGCCACTCGTGCGCCGGCGGCAGCAGATCGAGCGCACACCGGATCGAGCCGGCGGGACCGAGGTGCTCCGGCTGGTGGGACACGACGATGTCGAGCCCGCGCTGCGCGAAGCGCGAGAGGACGCGCGCGACCTCGACGCGCGTGACGAGCACCACGCGCTCGGCACCCTGATCCAGGTGGGCCTTCGCGTGCGCGATCGCGAGCGGCAGCTCTCCCGAGCCGTCCCCCCATCGCACGGCGACGAGGGCCTTGGGGCCACCCATGCGCTCGCCCCGGCCCGCCGCGAGGACGACCGTGACGTGGGGGAGCTGCGGCAACGCCGACGATCTCATGACGGCTCACCTTTGGGGGAAACGGGGATCTCGCGCGCCGCCTGAGGAGCCGCTTTCGAAGCTCTTCGCGACGCCCCTCGGGCATCTGCCGTCACCGATGACACCTTCGTCATGTTGCTACGCCAGGCGACGAGCTCGCCGGCGATCGATATGGCGATCTCCTCCGGAGTGCGGGCGCCGATCGCGACCCCGACCGGCATCCTGACGCGGCCGATCGCCTCCGGCGCGAACGCCTTTGCCTCGAGCCGCTGCCGCGTGCGGGCGGCTTTGGCGCGGCTGCCCACACCGCCGACGAAGGCAAACCCCCGAGCGAGAGCCCACTCGATGACCGTCTGATCGAGCTGATGTTCGTGGGTCATGACGACCATCGCCGCGTGCTGCGGCTCCGCGGCCAGCGCGTCGAGCACCTCGGGGTCGTCGTGATCGGCTGCCACGACGCGAACGCCCGCGCTCTCGAGCGGGGCGATGCGCGAGGCGTCGGTCGCCTCGGGCCTGCCATCGGCCACGGTGACGCGGAAGCCGAGCGGCGCGAGGACGCGCGCCGTCGCGAGCCCGACGTGGCCCGCGCCGACGAGGAGCACGGCGCGGCGTGGACGAAGGACCTCGATCAGGATCTCCGCCGAGCCGCCGCAACACATGCCGAGCTCGGGGCCGAGGCGGAATGTATGCACGCGCGGGTCGTCGCTTGCCTCGAGGGCATCATGCATCGCGAGCATCACCGCGCGCTCGATCGCGCCGCCCCCGACCGTCCCGACGGCGATGAGGCCGGAGCCCTCACGGTACAGAGCGAGCTTCTGTCCGGGCGTCGACGGAGCCGAGCCGTGCCGTGCAATCACCGTGGCGACCGCGACGGCGACCCCGCGCCCGGCGGCGGAAAGCGCCTCGCCCAGCGCCTCTTCCGGAGGCGCCGTCCTGGGCAGAATTCCCGTCGCGATCGACATGCCGAAAGCCTACCACGCCTCTGCTACGGTCCCGGCCATGTCCGGCGATCGCGACGAACGTACCAGCGAGGCGGCCATCCCGGTCGCGTTGCTCCGCGATCCTGCGTTCACGCCGAGCCGAAAGCAGGTCGCCGGCCTGATCGAGGCGATCGCATCCGGCGACGACGACGTGAGCCGCGCCGCGGGCCACGCCCTCGCTCGAACCCAGAGCCCCGTCGCCGGCCGCGTCGCAGCCGCGGTCGAAGGCCGGACGCCGAGGGAGAGGGCTCGCCTCGCCGACGCGCTCCGGCTTCTCGTCGGCCGCGGCGAAGACGACGACGTCGTCACGGCGCTCGCGTCGGCGCTCGCCGATCCCGAGCCGCGCGTACGCAAGGCTGCGGCCCGCGGCCTGGGAAAGATAGGCAACGATGTCGCGACCGAGGCGCTCGAGCGCGCCGCTCGGACCGAACAGGACCATACCGTCATTATCGCCCTGAACCGCGCTCGCGGCGGAATTGCGCGCGACAGGGAGCGCGTTCCCGCCTCGGCGATCGACACGAACGCGCTCTTCGATCATCCGCTCACCATCGTCCTTCGATGTCGCCGCGGCCTCGAGCCACTCCTCGCACGCGAAATCGAGGACCGCGCCGGCCTGTCTCCGGCATCCGAGCGTCCGGGGGCCGTGCTCGCCCTGACGCGCGGCCCGCTCCGCGTCCTCTCGAAGAGCCGCATCGCGCTCGACGTGGCGTTCGAGCTTCGCGGTCCGGCGTCCGCGGCGGACCCTGCGGGAGCGGCGGCGAGCCTCCTGGCCTCGCCGGAGGCTCGCGCGATCCTCGAAGGGCTGACCCGCGGCCCCGTTCGCTATCGGCTCGCCTGGGACGACGGCGGCAAGCGGCGCGGACTCACGGCGGCGGTGACCCGCCGCGTCGCCGAGCTCACCGGCGGCGCCGTCGCCGACGATCCGCGCGCGGCGTCCTGGGACGTGCTGGTCGCGACGGACGCTTCCTCGATACAGCTCGCGCCTCGCCTCGACGACGAGCGCTTCGCCTACCGCAGCGCCGACGTCCCGGCGGCATCCCACCCCACGATCGCGGCCGCGCTCGCGTTCGCCGCCGGAGCGCGCGACGACGACGTCGTCTGGGATCCGTTCGTCGGATCGGGCCTCGAGCTCTGCGAGCGCTCGCTCCTCGGTCCCTATCGGCGTCTCCTCGGGACCGACGTCGATCCGCGCGCGATCGAGCGCGCCCGGAAGAACCTCGAGGCGGCCGGAGCGAAGAGCTTCGATCTGTCGGTGTCCGACGCGCGTCGCTTCGACGTCTCCGGCGTCTCGCTCGTCGTCACCAACCCGCCGATGGGTCGCCGGCTCGTGCGCGGTCCGGCGCTCGACGAGCTCCTCGCCGAGGTCTCCTGGCGCGCGGCCTCGGTCCTCGGCCCGCGCGGCCGCGCGGTCCTTCTCTCGCCACGACCTCGCGTCACGCGTGAGGCGTTCGCCTCGGGTGGCCTCGCTCTCGAGCGCGAACGGCCGGTGGACCTCGGCGGCTTCGAGGCGGTGCTCCAGCGCTTTCGGAAGTGAGACGATTCGCCCTACGATCGCACTGCGCGTGACGCCCTGGCGACTCCACGAGAGGGCGCTCTGCGTGTGCAGCAGCAGAAACGACCGGCACGCCCCGTGCTCGGTCGCCTCCACCGACGAGGGGAGGTCCGTTGATGATTCGGAGCAAGAAGGCTGCGCCGCGCGGCGCCAACGGTCACACGAATGGGCACTCGAACGGGCACGGCCGTTCGAACGGCTACGGAAACGGGCACACGAACGGCCACGGCCGAGCGGGCGCATCGAAAGCGAGCGGCAGTCGACCTAACATTCTCGTCATCTTCGGTGACGACATCGGAACGTCGAACCTCTCGTGCTACTCGCACGGCGTGATGGGCTACAAGACGCCGAACATCGACCGCCTGGCGCGCGAAGGGATGATGTTCACCGACCACTACGGCGAGCAGAGCTGCACCGCCGGCCGGTCCGCGTTCATCACCGGGCAGTGCGTACTTCGGACTGGTCTCAGCAAGGTCGGGCTCCCCGGAGCCGACCTCGGTCTGCAGAGCGAGGATCCGACGATCGCCGAGCTGCTCAAGCCGCTCGGCTATGCGACCGGCCAGTTCGGCAAGAACCACCTCGGGGACCTCAACAAGTACCTCCCCACGGTGCACGGCTTCGACGAGTTCTTCGGCAACCTCTACCACCTGAATGCCGAAGAGGAGCCCGAGCTCCCCGACTACCCGAAGGAGAAGGACTTCCCCAACTTCAGGAAGAACTTCGGCCCACGTGGCGTGATTCATTCTTGGGCGACCGACAAGGACGACAAGACCATCGATCCGCGCTGGGGCAAGGTCGGGCGCCAGAGGATCAAAGACACCGGTCCGCTGACCAGGAAGCGGATGCAGACCTGCGACGACGAGTTCGTTGGCGCCGCCAAGGACTGGATCAAGCGCCAGGTGAAAGCCAAGGTGCCGTTCTTCTGCTGGCTCAACACGACGCACATGCACTTTCGCACGCACGTCAAACCCCGCAGCCGCGGCCAATCGGGACGCTGGATGAGCGAGTACTGCGACGTCATGATCGACCATGACAAGCACATCGGGCAGATGCTGGATCTGCTCGACGAGCTCGGGATCGCCGACGACACGCTCGTCGTCTACACCACCGACAACGGGCCGCACATGAACTCATGGCCCGACGGCGCCATGACGCCGTTCCGGTCCGAGAAGAACAGCAACTGGGAGGGCGGCTACCGCGTGCCGATGATCATGCGCTGGCCCGGCAAGATCGCAGCAGGCAGCGTGTCGAGCCAGATCAGCAGCCACATGGACTTCCTTCCGACGTTCCTCGACGCCGCCGGCGAGCCAAACATCAAAGGAAAGCTGAAGAGAGGCCACAAGGCGGGCGCGAAGACGTTCAAGGTGCACCTCGACGGCGACAGCCTGCTCGGGTTCTTGACCGGCGCCGAGAAGAAGGGCCCGCGAGACGCCTACTTCTACTTCTCCGACGACGGAGATCTGACGGCGATGCGCTACGACAACTGGAAGCTCGTCTTCATGGAGCAGCGCTGCCCCGGCACGCTTCGGATCTGGGCCGAGCCTTTCACGAAGCTCCGCGTGCCCAAGATCTTCAACCTGCGGCTCGATCCGTTCGAACGCGCAGACACCACCTCGAACACCTACTACGACTGGCTGCTCGACCACGCGTTCCTGTTGGTCCCGGCGCAGCACGCCGTCGCGACCTTCATGGCGACGTTCAAGGGCTTCCCGCCGAGACAGGAAGCGGCAAGCTTCGGCATCGACGAGGTGATGGAGACGCTCCAGGCGAACCCCGGCTGAACCGATCGAAGCCAAGGAGACGAACAGAGGCGGATCGCCGTGAGGGCGATCCGCCTCGCCTTTGTCTCGGCCTATCGGCTCACTGCGGGGGAGCGCCGCGAAGCTCGGGCGGCAAGAACGTGAGCGTGTGGCGGTAGCGCAGGAAGATGAACGTCAGCGCGGCGGCGAGGATGAGCACGAGGAAGCAGACGACGAGGAGCCCGAGCTTCGAGCCCTTCTTCTTGGGGGCGACGTCGACCTGACCGCCGAGCCCGGCGCCCACCGGATATCCGCCGGGCGGCGGCTGCATCTCGCCGGCTTGCGGATTGAAGCCCATGTCCATGGGCTGCTGCATCCCGTCCATGCCGGGCTGGATCCCCGGGTCACTCGGGCCGCCGCCGTGCACCGGCATTCCGCCCGGCGAAAATGGTTGGTGCCCAAACGGTCCCGGTTGCGCGCCTTGCGGAGCGAAGGGACCCGCCTGCGGTTGCGCGCCGAGCGGCGCGAACGGTCCCGCAACACCGCCCGCGGCTTGGCCTTGCCATTCGCCCGCACCGGCGGAAGCACCCCACTCTTGCGAGCCGCCGGGGAACGCGCTCGTCGGCTCGACAGGCGGAGGGAACCCGGGAGGCGGCGCGCCGGGAGCCGGCACGTTGCTGCGCGCGTCGGGTGACGGGCCCATGTTCTCGAGCGTCTCCTGGATGAGCGCCGACACGCCGGCGCCCGGTTGACCAGGCATCCCGCCTTGCGGCGGACGATCGGTGGAGCCCTGGCCGAACGCGCGCGGCTGCATCGGAGGGGCGGCGGGCTTCCACTGCGCTTGGGGCGCCGGCGGCGCGTTGGGGGCGTCCGGCGGGCGGAAGAACTCGTCGAACGACGGCGGCTCACGCAGCACCGTCCGACCGCCGTCGTCGTCGTCGTCGGGAGGCGGCTCTGCAGGGGCGGCGGGAGGAGGCTGCGGGGCCTGCGGCGGCTGAGGCGGCTGCGGAGGTTGCGGCCGCTGCGGGGGCTGAGGCGGACCGCCCGGCGGAAGGTTCGGCGCGGTACGACCCATCGCCTTGAGCGCGTCGGCCGTGGGGTGCATCATCGTCCGCACCTCATCCGGATCGTTCGGCGGCGGAGCCGAAGACAACGTCGACGGCGGAGGCGCAAAGCCGGGGCGAGGCGGCGCCGCACCGGGCGCTGCCGGGGGCGTCGGCGCTTGAGGCGGCGTCGGCGCTTGAGGCGGTGTCGGCGGCATCGGCATGCCGACGCCGAGCTGCGTCGAGCGGATCGCACGCGGCGGCCGGGGACGCGGCGACGTCGGACCGCCGGGCTGCGACGTCGGAACCGGCGGAGCCGCCGGCTCGCGCGAGCTCTGCACGGCGGCGGCGATGTCGGCGACGTTGCCCACGCGGGTCGCGCCGCCGGTGTCCTCGTCCGGCGCCGGGGCGCCAGGGGGCGGGGGATTCGATCCGCCGGCCGCACGCGCCGCGAGCGCCATGATGTGCGCCGGAAGCTCGCGCATGACAGTAGCGTCTTGTTCCCCGAGGGGCGCGGGCGGAACCGGCGGCGCCGGGCGAGGCTGGGGCGCCTGCTCGGAGCTGAGTCCAGGCGAGCTGGGCATCGGCGCGCTGCCCGGAGGCCTGGGGCTGGCGGCTCCCGATTGCGGGAACGACGCCGGCGCGAACAGCCCCGAGTCGTTCTGCGAGCTGCGAGGCTCGTCGAACATCTGGTCCATGGCGAGCATCGCCGTGGCGGCCTGATCCTCTTCGCCGGTCTCTTCGTCGTCGAGCGGACGGAGATCGAACACCGACGGGTCGCCATACCATCGCTCGAGGTGCTGTCTCAGGTGCTGTACGTGGGCGATTCGCCGGCTCGGATCCGGCGAGAGTGCCGACGAAAGAATCGCCTGGAGCGCGTCGTCCTGGATGCGATAGGCGCCTAGCGCCGGCACGCCGTGCGGAAGCCGCGCAAGGATCTCTTGCTGGACCTCGCCGAAAGGACGAGCCGCGGTGAGCGCCGTGAAGAGCGTCGCGGCGACGCCCCAGGTGTCATCGGCAGGCGTCAGCTGCCCGTCCCGAAAGCGCTCGGGCGAGTGGTACTGGACCATCTCGGCGGTGCGCCGAACATCGGCAACGAGACCCCGCCGGCGCGGATCGTTGCTCTCGACGAGGACGCAGGCGGGCGAAACGTTGCCGTGCGCCACGCCGTGCTGGTGCAGCGCTTCGAGGTGCTTGGCCAGGCGGATCGCCCAACCGACCGCGTCACGGGGATGAAGCGGCCCCCGCCGATGTATCCAGTTCGCGAGCGTTTCCAACCGATGGGCCTTGGGGAAGCCACAATGTAGCGCACGTGCGCGAAAGGGGCCTCGTTCCCTGCGAAGCCGGTTCTAGACCGCTCGGCTACCGGAGATCCACGACAAAAGGGGTCGGGGGGCCCCCTCCCTCCGGTGCGGGAGGCCTCAGATCCGAGCGACCTCTACCAGGGCGGCGCGCAAGCCGGCCTGGCCCCGGCCGTGGGCGGACCAAGCGTCGAGGAGGTCGTCGGCGGGCGTTCTCAGCTTCTCGACGCGTTCGGCGAGGGGCCGTAAGAAGACAGTCTCATCGTCGCCCGAAGCCGCCTTTCGCGCGCGGCGGGCGAGCCCGCCTCGAGCCGCATCGACCAGCTTCTGGGCGACCTCACCCGCGGGCCGGCCGCGGAACGGCGTGTGGAGCGCGCCCATGTGAACCTCACGGCGGAGCGCCGCCAGCTCGTCGTACCCGAAGCCGTCGACCAAACGCTCGACCTCGGCGAGCGCTTGCTCGTCGTAAAAGATGCCCGTGTAGAGCGCCGCCGGCGCGACCACGAGCTCGGCGGGCTGCGAATCACCGCCGCGAACCTCCAGCGTCCGCTTGAGCCGCACCTCCGGAAAGAGCGTATTCAGGTGCGTTACCCAGTCTTCCATCGTGGCGCGGTGACCGGAGAAGCCGTCCTTCAAGAAGGCGCGGAAGGTCTGCCCGGTGTTCGCGACGACCTTGCCCTCGCGCAAGATGAGGAACATCGGCGCGTCGAGCGCCCACTCGACGTAGTCGCGGAAGGTCGCGGTCCGCTCCATCATGCGCGGCAGGAGGCCCTGCCTGTCGGGATCGACATCGAGCCAGACCTTGGCCCGGAAGCTCTTTCCGCCGAACGGCTCGCCTTCGTAAAAGGGCGAGCACGCGAACATGGCCGTGAAGAACGGCGCGGTCTTCAATCCGACCCGCAGGGCACGCATCGCCCCCGTCTCGTTCTCGTAGTCGAAGTTCGCCTGCACCGTCGCCGTCCGGCGCATCATGTCGAGACCGTGAGCACCCCGCGTCGGCAGGTACTCGCGCATCACGCTGTATCGCGGCTTCGGCACCCAACCGAGATCTGCCTGCTTGGCCGTCGGGTGAAAACCCAGACCGAACCAGAGCGGCCCCTCGCCCGTCTCGGACTCGATGAGCGCCGAGACGTCGGCCAGCTCCTTGCGGTGCGCCTCGACCTGCGCCGACACGGCGTGGAGATCGAACAGAGGCGCGCCCGATAGCTCGAGCTGCGACCCCGGCTCGAGGGTAACGCTGGCGTCATCCTTCTCGAGGGCGAGCAGCGGATGGTCGTCGCCTTGGACGGCCCAGCCATGCCGAGCGACGAGCTCGTGCATCACGCGCACCACGCCGCGCGACCCTTCGTAGCCGATCGGGGCGAAGCTCACCGAGGAGAGGCCGATCTTCTCGGCCTCGGCGCCGACGCGAAACTGGCTCGTCGGCTTGCACGCCAGGTGGAACGGCTCGAGCAGATCGTCGAGGCCACCGATGAGGCGCGTCGATCGCGGGTCTTGCGGGGGCGCCATGCGGGCACCGCGTTATAGCCGCTCGAGGGGGGGCGTGCGAGTAAGGAAGTCGCCTTCTAATCGCCGCCTAGCCACCACAAGGATTCGAGTCGGGTAACCACGCCGCGAACCACACGCCGCGCGGTTGGGCGCCCCGTCACGAGCGCGGCGACGAAGTCGTCCCAGTCGGCGTCACGGACCGCGCCGCGCGCGCCCACGACGATCTCGCGGACGCGATCGGCGAGCTCGGCGAGCTCGGCCTTGCCGAGCTTCGCGACCTCGATCGGCTTGGCCCTGAGCAGCCGGCGCCGGAGCATCGTCACGTCCTCCCACGCGAGCACCGTTCGCTGCTCGGTGACCTCGGAGAGCATTTCTTCCGCCTCTTCGCGGAGCATGTCGAGCGTCTCGGGCGTGACGGCGAGGATCACACACGCCCGAGGCAGCGCACCCCCGCAATAAAACGCGAGCGAGCGCAGCGCGGTGCGGCGCTCGGGGCGGCTCGTGCCGGCCTTGTAGAGGTTCTCGGCTTCATCGATGAGAAGGACCGGGCCGGCACAGCCGTCGAGCCTCTCGCAGAGCTCGAGCCACAAGAGGAGCCTGCCGTACGCGTCATACCGATAGTTGGCGCTGTTCGGCTTCTGCTCGAGATCCAGACCGGCGAGGCACGCCTCGAGCGCGCCGGCCTCGTCGGACTCCAGCGCGCGGAGGGCGCGCTTCGCCGCGGGTGAAGCGTCCGCGTCGGCCTCGGCGATCTCTTCGAGCGTGCGCGCGAACTTCCTCGCCGCCGCCTCGGTCCGTCGCCACGCGGCGAGCCGATCGAAGAGCGCCGGACCGCCGGTCCCTGGAAGGATCGCGCCCTCGACGAGCCGCCGGTAGTGCCGCTGCGGATTGCCTAGATCGGCGTCGAGGCGCTCGACGCCGAGCCGCAGCACCGGACGCTTCTCCGCCAGCGCGCGTGAGGTCACGTGAAGAAGCAGATGCGTCTTGCCGCTCCCATACGCGCCCGACAAGAGCGAGAAAACGCTCCCTGCGTTGGACGAGGTCTCGAACAGCCGATCGAGCACCTCATCGACCGCGTCGTAGCCGACGGTGAGCCGCGCCAGATGCTCGACGGGCGGGAGGCCCGCGCTCACGCGCACGAGCGCACGCATCGCCTTCGCTCGGCCGGGGCCGGGCGCCTCGGGCTCTCGTTTGGGCTCACGCGGTTCCTCACCTTCGCGCGCCTCGAGGTGGAGGATCGCCGCGTGGGGCAGCGGATCGCGTGAGGACTCTTCCTCTTCTTCTTCGTCGCCCGCACCTGCGAGCACCCGGGTCGCGAGCGGACGATTCTCTCCGAGCGAGCGCGTGCCGTCGAAGAGCTCGTCGCTGCCCGAGACGTACAGCCGGCAGGCCATCATCCCGCGCGTGCCTTCCGCGTTGTCGATCAGCTCGCGAAGGACCGTGTAGGCGCCCTCGCGACGGCCGGGTGGGAGCGACGCGAGCGAGCCGGCCTTGCGCGCAACGAGGAGCGTGCCTTCGTAGCCGAGCACGCGAACGAGCCGCGTGAGCTGCGCCAGAATGCGCTTGGCGTTCCTCGCCGAAAACGATCCGATCGGCCCCGCTTGAGCGACGTTCGAGACATCGGAGCCCTCGAAAAACGCGCGGACCATGCGCTCGTGCCGAGCGTCGCGCGCCGAGGCGATGTACGCGCGGACGAGGACCGCGAGATCGCCCGCGAGCCCCACGCCTTCCGCCGCTTCGTCGAAGCGCTCGAGCGCCCGCTTGCCTCGCTTCTCGACGAACGCGTCGAGGAGCGCGACCAGGCCTCTGCCCTCTGCTTCGGCCCCGCGAAGGTGCCGTGAGAAACCCCGGACCACGTCGTCGAGCGCCTCGAAGCCGTGCTCGTCGCCGACGACGAACGAAGAGACGGCGAAGCCCATTGCCACCGCGCGCTCCTCGATCGGATCGAAGAACGCGGAAGGTGCCACGCCGTGCTCGCGGACGAAGATGACGTCCGAAGCTTCGGAAACCGCGAGATCGAGCAGCCCCTGTTCGGCTGCGCCGAGAGCGGCCTCGATCTGCGCGCTCGAGCTCTTGCGCCGGGCCATGAACGAGGCAAGGCTCGCACGGACGGCCCCTGGTGCGGAAGAAACCAGGTGCAAAAGAATCCGTGCACCTTCGCCCATTTTTCGCTGCCACGCTGCTCTTTCTGGCCTCTCGCACGGCGTCGGCCGATGAGGGCCGATCGGCGGGCGACGTAGCCGATGCTCTCTTGGGCCTGCCCGCGGACGCGCCCGCCGAGCAGCGCGAGGCCTTGAAGGCCGAGCTCGCCGCCGCCAAGAAGCGGGTGGCCACCGTGATCGTGAAGGTAGAGACCAAAGACGGGCCCATCGTGGCCAAGAGGGGTCGCGTCCTCGTCGACGACAAGGAAGCCGCGACCCTCCCCCTCGCGAGGCCGCTCTACCTCGAGCCGGGCAAGCGCCGGATCGCGATCGAGGCGCCGGATCATCGCTACATCCCGATCGAGGCGGACCTCGAGGCCGGCACCAGCGTCGCGGTGACCCTGCGCGAGGCTCCGCCGGCGGCGGCTCCCGCGGCGCCCCCCGACGACAAGCCGCTCTGGCCGGGCATCGTCCTGGCGAGCATCGGCGCCGCGGGTCTCGGCGCGGGCATCGGCCTCATCGTGGTCTCCAAGAACAAGGAGAGCGACGCAGAGACGCTCGGAGCGAGCATCGGGACCTGCAATCCGTCGAGCCTCGACGCGCGCTGCAGCGAGCTCGCGTCGACGGTCTCCGATCGGAACGCCTTCCAAAACGGAGCCGTCGTCTCTTTCATCGTCGGCGGCATCGGGGCGGCGGCGTCGATCGTCTACTTCGCGATCCCGACCCCGCGCGAGACGCCTGAGGGCGTAGCAAAGCCGGTGGCGCTGGCGCCGGCGATCGGACCGTCCATGTGGGGCCTCTCGATCACGGGGGCATTCTGATGCGGGCGCTGGTCCTCGCGATCGTCACCGCGTGCCTCGCGGCGTCGTGCGCGACGCAGACGATCTGCGACTACGTCACCTGCGTCGAAGGTGACGAGGGCGGAGGCGGCGAAGACACGGCCCTCGGAGGCGGCGGCTCTTCGTGAGCTATCTGTTTCGCTCGCCGGATCCGGCGTTCATCCCCTCGGCAGCGGCACTGCCCGACGGAGCCGATCCGCTCCTTCTCGCCTTTCGCGGCCACGCGCTGGTTCACCGCGAGAGCGGAGCGCTCGCTCCTACGGCCTCCGAGGCAGCCGCGCTCGGACTGATCCCGGCCGAGGTGCTTCCGCTCGGAACCCTCGAGGGTCGGCCCGTGGCCTTCGCATCGCTGCCGGCCGACACGAAGCTCCCCGACGGCTTCGCGGCGTCATCGCTCCGCCGTCTGATGTTCTCCTTCGAGGGTTCGCTCGTCGGTGCCGCCGCGCTCGCCTCGCAGCTCGCGGCGTTCGAGGAGATCACGCGCTTCTGCGGCGGTTGCGGCGGACCGCTCGCTCGCAAAGCCGGCGAGCGCGGCAAGCGATGCGAGCGCGACAATCGCGACATCTATCCGCAGGTGGCACCGTGCGTGATCGTGCTCATCCACGATGGCCCGCGCGTGGTGCTCGCGCGCGCCCCGCGCTTGCCCCCGGGGATCTTCGCGCTGGTCGCCGGCTTCGTCGAGCCCGGGGAGACCCTCGAGGACTGCGTACGCCGTGAGGTAAAAGAAGAGGTCGGCCTCGACGTCGGCGACCTCCGGTACGTGGCGAGCCAGCCCTGGCCCTTTCCATCGCAGCTCATGGTCGGCTTCTTCGCGCAGTGGACCGGCGGCGAGATCAAGCCCGATCCGAGCGAGATCGATGAGGCGGCCTGGTTCGATATCGCGAGCCTCCCGATGATCCCCCCACCGTTTTCCGTCGCACGCTTTCTCATCGACGAGTACGTGCGCCTCTCCGAGAAAAAGGAGGGCTAGGCGTGCGCGTGCACCTCGTCGATGCGACGTACGAGCTCTTCCGTTCGTACTTCGGCGCGCCGCCCAAGACCGCTCCTGACGGCCGCGAGGTAGGCGCGGTGCGCGGGCTGATGTCGACGCTCCTCTATCTTTTGCGCGAAGAGGGGGCGACGCACGTCGGCTGCGCGACCGACCACGTCATCCGCTCGTTCCGGAACGAGCTCTGGCCCTACTACAAGACCGAAGAGGGCATCGCCCCGGACCTCTGGGCGCAGTTTTCCCTGGCCGAGGACGCGATGCGAGCGCTCGGCTTCGTCGTCTGGCCGATGGTGGAGTTCGAGGCGGACGACGCGCTCGCAGCAGCGACGGCCAAGTTCGCGCCTGCCTGCGAGCAGGTGGTCATCTGTACGGTCGACAAGGACCTCGCGCAGTGCGTCGATGACGATCACGTCATTCTTTCCGATCGTCGCCGAAAGCAGACCCTCGACCAGGCGGGCGTCGTCGCCAAGTTCGGGGTCGAGCCGAAGCAGATCCCGGACTTTCTCGCCCTCGTCGGCGACACCTCGGACGGCTACCCCGGCCTCCCCGGCTTTGGTGCCAAAGGGGCAGCGGCGATCGTACGCGCGTTCGGGTCGATCGAAGCGATCCCGCTCGACGCGGCGACCTGGCCCAAAGAGCTCCGCGGCGCCTCCCGGCTGGCCGCGACCTTCGCCGAGGGCCGCGACGCGGCGCTCCTCTTCAAGAAGCTCGCGACGTTGCGCACCGACGCGCCGATCCCCGAGTCGCTCGACGACCTCCGCTGGCGTGGCCCGCGGCCGGAGCTCGAAGCGTTCTGCAAGGAGCTGGGGTCGACCGACATCCTGGCGCGCGTCCCACCGCCGCGGTGACCTGGCCGCTGCCGCTTGATCCCTCGCACGAGCTCAACAAAAGATGCGCCGTGCCCAAGCAATTCTTGGAAGCTCTCTCGATGGTCCTACTGCTCTCCGTTTCTGCTGCGTGCGACGACGGAGCCGAAAGCAACGAGTGCGGAACGACCGAGCCGGAAGAAGGCACCGACGGCACCGTCCCGCAGGACCCCAAGTCCAAAGAGATCGTCGATGTCTGCGGCGCCTTCTGCGACAAGTTGATAGCGAACGGTTCTTGTTATGACAGCGCGGACAAGTGCCCGCTCGTTCGTGAAGATTGCGTGGACGACTGTCGCCTTCAATCGTGCAGGGTCTGCCCCGGCAAGCTCGCTCCCTTCATGCAGTGCCTCGTCGACAACTACGACGCGGCGCCCTTCACGTGCGCCGACGCCGGGTTTACGTGCGAAACGCTGGCGTGCAAGGACCAGCGATTCGACCTCGGCGCTTGCGGCGGCTGATCGCTACGACTCGGCCACGTGAAGCCGCGGGCCGAGCCCCGCGCGAAACGCCGCAATCGATACGGTGAGACCGATGCGCGGGGAGGCGCACACGACGTTCATCGAGGCAATGCTTCTTCGCCGGGCGCGAAGCCACTCGCTCCACAGGTCTGCGATGCCCGGAGCCGGAGGGTGAGCACGCCGCAAGTCGAAGGCGAGCTCCCTCCGGCCGCCGTCCAGGAGACCGCCCAACGTCGCGAATGCTTCGGCCCCGAGCGCGCCGCGATCGAAGCCGCCGATGGTGACGCGCACGCCGCCCCGCTGATCCTCGATGCGGTACTCGCACAGACCATCGAAGAGCTCGACCTCCCCGGCGGTGCGGGTCCGCGAGATCACGACCCCGTCACGCGCTTCACCGGGCCATCTTGCCGCGTGGGCCCCCGCCGAGGCAAGCAGCGACGCGCGCGAGTGATGAATGACCAACCTGTCATTGATTCTGGCACGGTGCGCCGCGATCTCGATCCCGAGCTCGAGCGCGGCGTCGGGCGTCGCCACCTCGAGCCTCGCCATGCAGCTCCGGCGTGCCTGCAGCCACCGCGTCCAAGAGAGCTGCGTCCGCAGCGACACGGCGCGCACTTCGCTCGCGTCGACGAGCAGGCGGAGCGGCAGCCGAAAGCGGTCGACCGCCGCGTCGAGCTCCGCCAGCACGGAGTCGGCGAGCTCGCCGCGATCGTGGCCGACCGCGCGAAGCATGACGACGCCGGGCTCGGGTCGACGAATCGCAAACGAACAGGAGGACGACTCGAGGACGGCTGTCCCGTCCGACAACAAGGTACGCACCACCCCGAGAAGCTAGCAGGCGCCGGTGGATACGCTGCCGAGGCAAGTTGCCACGGGCCCGAGATGATCGCCTTCGACGAAACCCAAGCCTTCGGTGGTACCTTGCCCCTCCCGACGAAGGAGAGATCTGATGGCGACGACGTTTGCGAGCGCTTTGGCGTGGGCGAAGAACGAGCTTGGCGGCTCGAAGATCGATCCTTCGGACGAGGCTGCGGCTGCCGCCGAGATGAAGCGAGCGCTGGAGCAGATCCAGGCGCAGAACGCCGCGATCACTGCCGCTGCAGAGGAGGCTATCGAGGCCGACCGCTCCGCCGCCGACAGCCGCAAGCAAGCGATCTTCGACGCGCTCTACTTCGTCGCGGCTGCCGACGGCACGGTCACCCCACAAGAGCGCGCGAAGCTCTCGATCGGCCTCCGCGGGATGCTCGGCGAGGGCTACGACGAAGCCGCCGTCGATGACGGACTGGAGATGGCGCGCGTCCTCTTGCAACAAGAAGGCAAGGGCGCAGCGAAGACCATCGCGAGCGTCATCACCGACGAGGGCGAGCGGCACTCGCTCCTGCTCATGGCGTCGGCGGTCGCGTGGCTCGGCGGCGGCGTCGGCACCAAAGAAGGCCTGTCGCTCCAGGCCCTCGCCGCGGCGTTCGATATCCCGATCAAGATGCTGCACGAGCTCATGGCCACCGCGGCGCGAGCAGCGAAGGCATGACGCGTGGGCGGTAGCTCGGTGCCGTCGCGACCGCGGCTGGGCGATCACGTCCTCGCGCGGCGACACCGCCAGGACGGCGCCCGCGTCGTGGTGCTCCATGACGTAAAAAGCGACGCGACCATCCGCGTCGAGGAGCGCGCGTGGATCGTCATCTCGGGGATGGACGGCACGCGCGACGTCGCCGGGCTCGCAGCGTACGCGACACAGAAGGGCGCACCGACCAAGGTGGAAGAGGTCCATGCGTTCCTCGCGGACCTCGCCACGGCTGGCCTCGTCGAGGACGGTCCGGCGAGCGATCCTCCGAACGCGCGCACGGCACCTCCTTCTTCGGGCGATCGGGCGATCGAGCACCTGCCTGCGTTCACGCTCTCGTGCGACGGGCGCGGGACCTGTTGTCGCTTCTATCCCAGCGTCGTCTTTTCGCCGCTCGAAGCTGCACGCGCCCGCGCGCGCCTCCCGACGGTCGAGCGAGCGGGCCTCGAAGAACGACAAGCGTTCACGCCGCTCGCGGGCTCCGACGACCGCATGCTGGCGGTCGCGCTCGTCGACGGCCGATGCGCCTACCTCGAAGACGACGGCCGCTGCGGAATCCACCGCGCCGGATCGGCAGAAGAGAAGCCGCTCGGGTGCCGCGTCTATCCGGCCCGATTCTTCGACGACGGCACCACCATCCGAGCCAGCCCGTGGCTCGAGTGCACCTGCGTCCTCCGGAGCGGCGCGGCCCCGACGTCCGCGGGCGATCCCCTCACCGGCGCGAGCCACGGTCGCGATCTCGATCCCGCGATCTTCATCGAGACGATGCCGGCCAGGGTGCGCATCGGCGACGACGGCGAAGACGACGCGGCGCGCGTGGCCACCATCTCCCGCCGGCTCGCCGAAATCCCGATCACCGACGGCGTCGCCGCGCTCTACAGCCTCGGCAAGGCGCTCGACGAGGGCGGCCTCGATCGCGCCGAAGCAGCGCTCCTCGCACCTGTGCGGCCCGACGCGGCGTGGCTACGACCCCGTCTCGAAGCGCTCGCGCCGCGCGTCGATCGCTTCGGCGGCGAAACGTGGCGCAGCCTGAAGGACCTTCCTCGACAGCTCGCCGGCGCCCTCGAGACGGCGTGCGATCTGGTCCGCGACCTGCCCGACGATCTCTTGCAAGGTCCCGGAGCGTACCGAAACGCCGAAGCGTTCTACGTGAAAGCGCTGCTCTTCGGTCATCAGCTCGTGCATCCCAAGGGACGCCTTTCGATGGCGGCCATGGCGCACGATCGCGCCTTCCGCGTGGTCCTCGCGCGGGCGCTCGGCGTCGTCGCGACCCTCGCCGAGCTCCAGGACCCCGCGTTCTCGCAGCCGCTGGCGCTCGTCGAGGCCGCGATGCGCGCCTATGGGCTCGGTGGGTACGCGCGCGACCTCGACCCCCGAAACGCTTGAAATCGGGCCCTGACGGTAGCGTCAGAATCCGTACTTTTCGCGCGTGGCGTCCACGAGCGTCGCCGTCTCGAAGATCGTCCGCCGGCTGACGGCAGGCTCGCGATCCTGATAGCCGAAGGCGCGTACGGTCATCGTTCGGTCGGCGAAGAGCGTCGACGGCTGCGTGAGGTCGTGATCCGACGTAAACCGCGACGTGTTCGCTTCGAGCTCCAGATCGGTGTTCCGATCGGCCCAGTCGATCGCCGCGTTGGCGGTGTGGCATTGCACGCAGGCGACGCTGTCGGCCGTATGTATCGTCGGGTTCTCGACGCGGAGTGCGGAAGTGTATGCGTCGCGGAGCTCGTCGTCGGTCATCGGCCCTGCGGTGTCGGACTCGTAGAAGACAGAGAAGTCGTCCGGCGGGATGACCGGAACGACCGCGCCGTGGAAGTTCGGCAGGTCGTGGAACGTGTTGTTCTCGAAGCGCTGGCTGAGCTCGGCGCCGCCCGCGATGCCGATCGGCGTGAGCGTCCCCGAGGCGATCTCGAAGCCTCCGAACTCCCAAACATTGCCCTGGCCGCCGAGCTGCATGAAGGTCGCGCGCACCAAGCGCTGCTCTCCGGCGAAGACGAGCATCGCCTCCTTGATGGACTGCGCCGCAGGACCGGCCAGGCCTTCGCGGCTCATCGCGGGATGCACCGCCAGCGGTCCGCTCGCGTCCTCGGCGCTCTGCGCCCGCGTCATCGCACCGAGCAGCCCGGTGAACTCGGCATCGCTCAGCGAATAGAACGCATGCACCGCGGCGTCGGCCGCGATGATCTCACCGTCGCTGTTCGCGATCGGCTGGAGCACGAGCCGGAGCTGCGGATTGCACGGCCCCGTCCCGTCGCCGAACTTGAAGCACGGATCGAGGCGCGCCGAGACCGCGCGGAGACCGGCGTACTCGCTCGGCTTGTCGCTGAAAGAGAACGAGAGCTGCGGCATCTGGTCGAAGACCGCCGCCGGCAGCACCACGCCGCTCGCACCTTGGTCGGCCGCTGCGATCAAACCTCCCAGCTCTCCGCTCGTCGCAGGCAGCGGGAACAAGATGGACAGATCCGTCATCCCCGGCGCGCGCTTCGGCCCCTCGCTCACCCAGCCGCCGCCGCCCCCCTGATCGCCCGCCCCCGAGCCGCCGCCTCCAGTCGCCCCAGCCCCGGCACCCCCCGCCCCTCCCCCATCCGGAGCGGTCTCTGCATCGTCGCAAGCAGCTCCCAAGGCACCGACGACCACGAGCACGCCCAACCAAGCCAGCCTGGACCGAAGCATGCTGCCGCCGAAGCAGCCCTCATGCCACGACCTCTTTTCGCCAATTGCTTCAAGAATCCCAAGCACCGCCCCAAGAGAATGGCACAACCCGACCCAGGAACCTTCCCCTCCGCTACCTGTCCAAACCCTCCTCCCGCATGCTGACGCGCCGCATGGCCCTCTCCGCCCTGGCATCGCTCCCGGCCGCCGCCGCTCTCGGCTGCTCCAAGCGCGAGCCCCCCAGCGGCAAGCGTTCCTCCGCGAACGATCCCCCTCCCCCGCCCAGCGCGAGCACCGATCCGGCGCGCGAGCGCTTCCAATCTCTCCTCGAAGCGCGAGAGAAGCTTCGTCCCCTCCATGAACGGTCCGGCGCCCCGAAGCCCGGCGAGTGGCGCTACGAGCACCGCGAAGACGGGCAGACCTTCGAGCAGTACGTCCGCGGCCGGCCCACCGTCCCGACGCCCGAGCGCCAGACGATCGTCGTACAGCCCATCGGCACCTTCAACGAAGCGCAGGCAAAGGTGCTGACATTGACGATCGATTACATGGGCCGCTACTTCAATCTGCCCACCCGTCGCAACGACGCGCTCAGCCTCAGCGTCATTCCGGTCAAAGCGAAGCGCGTGCACCCCAAGTGGGGAGACAAGCAGGTGCTCAGCCAATGGGTGCTCGACGAGCTCTTGCAGCCGGCGCTCCCCGCCGACGCCGCGGCGCTCATCGCGTTCACGACGAGCGACCTCTGGCCCGCCGACGGTTGGAACTTCGTCTTCGGCCAGGCAGATCTCCGCGCGCGCGTCGGGCTCTGGTCGGTCTATCGGCACGGCGATCCCGCCAAGGACGACGCGTCGTTCAAGCTCGCGCTGCGCCGCGCGCTGAAGGTCGCGGTCCACGAGACCGGCCACATGTTCTCGCTCGAGCACTGCGCCGCGTACCGGTGCGTGCAGGCCGGCATCAACAGCCTCGAGGAAGAAGATCGCGCGCCGCTCTGGCTCTGCCCCGAGTGCGTCACCAAGATCGTCTGGGCGACCAAGACGGACCACGTGTCGCATCACCAAAAGCTCGCCTCGTTCTGCAAAGACGCCGGCCTCGAAGAAGAGGCGACGTTCTTCCGGAAATCGATCGAAAGGTTGGCCTGACGCTGGCCTATCCTCACCCTCGATGGGTGACGTGCGCGACCAGTCCGAGCGGCTCCTCCACGGCCGCGCCGATCCGGCCTTCCACCCTTTCACACCCCTCTTTCAGATCGAGCGGCTCACGGATCGCGCCGCGTTCGTCTCGAGCTTCGCCAACGTGCTCGCGGTCGACACCGACGAGGGGTTGGTGCTCGTGGACGTCGGTAGCTTCTTCCTCGCCAAACCAACCAAGGACCTCGTCCGCTCCTTCTCCGACAAGCCCCTCCACACGGCGGTCTACACGCACGGCCACCTCGATCACGTCTTCGGCGTCGCCGCCTACGAAGAGGAGTCGGGCAAGAAGGCACGTGTCGTCGGCCACCGCGCCATCGCCGATCGCTTCGATCGGTACAAGCTCACCGCGGGCTACAACGCCTGCATCAACGCGCGGCAGTTCCAGGTAGAGACACCCTGGCCGACCGACTACCGATACCCCGACGTCGTCTTCGACGACCGCCTGGTGCTCGACGTCGGCGGCGAGCGGATCGAGCTCGAGCACGCCCGCGGCGAGACCGACGATCACACCTTCGTCTTCCTCCCTTCGCAGAAGATCCTCGCCACGGGCGACCTCTTCATCTGGGCGACGCCCAACGCAGGCAACCCGCAGAAGGTCCAGCGCTACCCAGGCGACTGGGCGAGAGCGCTACGCAAGATGGTCTCGCTCGACGCCGAGATCCTCTCGCCGGGACACGGCCCGCCGATCTTCGGCAAAGACGCAGTTCGGCTTGCGCTCACCGAGACCGCAGAGCTGCTCGAGCACCTGGTAAAAGAGACGATCTGTCGCATGAACGAGGGCGCCTCGCTCGACGCCGTCCTCTCGAGCGTGAAGGCGCCCAAGCACCTCTGCGAGCGTCCGTACCTTCGCCCGATCTACGACGAGCCCGAGTTCATCGTGCGCAACGTCTGGCGGCAGCTCGGCGGATGGTGGGACGGAAACCCGGCGCGGCTGAAGCCGGGACCCGACAGCGCGCTCGCACGCGAGCTGACGGCGCTCGCGGGCGGAACCGCACCGCTCGTCGCGCGCGCCGAAGCGCTGTCCGCGTCGGGCGAGCACGCGCTCGCGAGCCACCTCGTCGAGACGGCGTTCCAAGCGAGCCCCGAGGACCGCGAGGTCCGCGCGGCGCGCGCTCGAATCTACCGTGCGCGGGCCGACGCGGAGACATCGCTCATGGCCAAGGGGATCTTCACGACCGCGGCAAAAGAGACCGAGTAACGAGGCGGGCGTGACCGAGCTTCAACCGACCCCGGCCGCGGGCCATTGAAGACGCTGAAGCCGGGCACTACGAAGCGCGCATGCTGAAGCCCTGGGCTCCCGACATCTGGACCGACGAGCGCGAGGCGAAGTTCTTCGGGATCGAGACCGGAACGCGGATGACCGTCGTCCGGCTCTCCGGCGGCGGGCTCTTCGTCCTCTCACCCGTCAAGCTCGACGACGAGACCCGAAAGGCGGTCGACGCGCTGGGTGAGGTTCGCGCCGTCGTTGCACCGAGCGTCTTTCATCACCTGTCCGTCGGACAGTGGATGGCCGCCTACCCCAACGCGGTCTTCGGAGCGTGCCCGGGCTTGGAGTGGAAGCGAACCGATCTGGCCTTCTCCTCGGTCGTCGGCGACGAGCCGCACCCCGTCTGGAAGGGCGAGCTCGAGCAGGTCTACTTCTCTGCGCGACGAGAGAACGAGCTCGACTTCTTCCACGCGCCTTCGAAGACGCTCATCGTCACCGACGCCCTCTTGAACCTCTCGACGCACGCGAGCAAATTGACGCAGCTCGTGGCGAAGCTGATGCAGAATAGCGCGCCCGGCCTCGGATGGATGGAGCCGCTCATGGTGCGCGATCGAAAGCTGGCGCGCCGCCAGGTCGACCGCATGCTCGAGTGGGACTTCGACCGCATCATCCTCGCCCACGGTCAGATGGTCGAGACGGGCGGGCGCGCGGTGCTCGAGCGCGCCTACGCCTGGCTTTGACCTCGCACCGGGTGATGTGCGAGCTTTCGGGCTCTGGACGAATCCTTGCGACTCGCAGTTTACGGCTGCCTCTCGGCCATCGGCCTGTGCTGGGCGCTCGGCGTCGTCACGAAGGAATACTCCTGGGTCGACCGAGCCTGGTCGATCCTGCCGGTCGGGTACGTCGCCTTCTTCGCCTCGCGAGCCGGCTTCTCGGATCCACGGTTGATCCTGATGACTGCGCTCGCGTTTCTGTGGGGCGCGCGGCTGACGTTCAACTTCGCGCGCAAGGGCGGCTACGCACCGGGCGGTGAGGACTACCGCTGGGCCGTGCTCCGCGCGCGGATGACGCCCTGGCAGTGGCAGCTCTTCCACTTCGGCTTCGTCGCGGGCGTCCAGAACGTGATCCTGCTCTTGCTCGCGCTCCCTGCGTGGATCGCACAGCGCGCTGCCACCGGCGGCACGGCTCGCCCGCTCGGCGCGCTCGATGTCGTCGCCGCTGCTCTCTTCATCGTGTTCCTGATCGGCGAGACCATCGCCGACGAAGACCAGTGGCGCTTCCATCGCGAGAAGAAGGAGAAGCTCGCGCGGGGCGAGACGGTCGATCCGCCCTACTGCGACCGCGGGCTCTTCCGGTTTTCGCGCCACCCCAACTTCTTCTGTGAGCAGGCGATGTGGTGGGTCTTTTACCTGTTCGGCGTCGCGGCGACCGGCGAGGTCGTGAACGCATCCCTGATCGCTCCTGTCGTCCTCACGGCGCTCTTCCACGGCTCGACCCGCTTCACGGAGGAGATCACTCTGTCGAAGTACCCGACGTACGCCGACTACCAACGTCGTACGTCGCGCCTCTTGCCGCTGCCGCCGCGCCGCGCCTGAGTGCACGCGAAGATCACGCCGTGCACCTCGCGTGCACCCGCGAGGTCGACTGCGTCGACGCGATAGACGCGGTCGGAGAAAGCCCGCTACGCTGCATGGCGGCGTGAAATCGATCCCGAGCGTGACCTCGGTTGCGGGCCTGCCGGCAGCAGTTTCTTCATGGCGCTCGCGTCGCGCCGGCGAAGCGCACTTGGTCGTCTGCAAAGCGACGTACCGCTTGGCGCCGGGCGTCCTCGCGCTCGCGCCCGCGCAGGATCCGCTCATCGTCTCCGACGTCTTCCGCGACGACGAGGGAACGAGCCTGCTCAGCGCTTCGGACTTTGCGGTGCAGAAGCGCCGTGCCGACGTCGTCGTGATCGGCTCTGCCTACGCGCCGAGCGGACGCCCTTCGCGCCGGGTCATCGCGTACATCAGCGTCGGCGAGCTCGAGAAGGCAATCGAGGTCACCGCCGATCGTCAGGTCGACATCAACGGCACGATCCTCGATGGACCGGGGTTCGTCACGATGCCGCTCTCGTGGGAGCGCGCAGCCGCGGACGAGACGAAGAACCCCGTCGGGCGGCGCGCGGTGCAAGACAGCTTCGGCCGGATCAGCCTGCCGAACCTGCAGCCACCGGCGTTCGAGCCCGCGGGGCCGACGTGGAGCGTACCGACGGTCGGGCTCGGGCCAATCGCGCCGGCCTGGCCGCTGCGACGCCATGCCGTCTCGGGGGTGGCGCTCCGTCCCGGCCCCGGTGGAACGTCCTGGCCGGAGACCTGGATCGAGCACGGCGTTCCCGACGACGGCGAGCTCGCCTTCTTCCAGGTCGCACCCGCCGATCAGCAGATGGATCGCCTCCCGACCGATACGCAGATCGTGCTCGAGAACCTCTCGCCGAAGAGCGCGTCGATCGGCGCGCGTCTCCCGGGTCATCGCGCTCGCGCCTTCCTCGCGCCGAGCGCCGCCGAGATCGAGCTCACCTGCGACACCTTGGTGATCGACACGGACCGCGAGCTCGTGACGCTCACGTGGCGCGGCAGCTACTTCGTCGCCAAAGCGCCCGAGTCCGAGCGCGTCGTCATCGTCCTCGATGCACGCGACAAGACCACGTCGCCCGAGGAGATCCGGCGACTCTGCGGGCAGACCGACGGCCCGGCGAAGTACGCGGGCACGCCGTTCAGCCAAGGCGGGACGAAATCGATGAGCGCGTCGACGACCCCGCTGCCGAGGACGCCGCTTCAGAGGTTCGAGACGGCGGAGCTCCCCGCGATCGCCGGCTCCACGTTGGGCACCGCGCGGATCGGGCAGACAATCCTCGGCCTCTCCGGGCTCGGCGGGATGGACGCGCCGCCGAGCACGCGGACCATGGCGGCTCCCGTCGTGCAGCCGGCTCCGATGCCGGCGCCCATTCCGATCACGCCGCCGGCGGCTGTTCCGCCGGCGATCGCGCCTCCGCCCCTCGCGCCGCCTCCGCTCGCTCCGCCGCCCTCTACCGGGCCGAGCGCGCTCGCCTCGAGCTCGATCGTGCAGCCCGTCATGAGAGACTCGCCGATCGCGATGCCGCCGCCGATGGCCCAGCCGCTCCTCGGGCCGCAGCCGATCGCGAAGCCTGCCGTGGTGGTGCCGGCGGCGCCGCCCTCGCAGCCCGCGATGGTGCCGCCCCCGTCGCCGTCGCAGCCGATGATCGGGAGCTCCTCGACGCCGTCACCGACCGAGATGGCGCGCTCTGCGAAGCCGCCCACGTACATGCAAGCGCATCACGAGCCGGCGCCGGTATCGGTCAACGCACACGATGCAAAGGCCGCCCTCGGCGGCGTCGCGAGCGCATCGAACGCGGCGAGCGAAAAGGCGACGGCGACGAAGGCCGTCGCGCAATCGCTGGGCATCGCGCCGACGAAGCGTGTCGCCCAGAACGGTTACTTCGATCTGCTCTGGTACAGCCCTCAGCTCGCCGACAAGCTCAAGGCCCTGCCCGAGTGGGCCAAGATCGTACAAGGCGACAAGAAGGAGTGGCTCAACGACAAGGCGCGTGAGGGCCGCACCAACGAAGAGGCCGAGCGCGCGGTCCGTCGCGCGCTCGCTCGCGGCGCCGTGCTCGACTCGGCGGGCGTTCATCGCGCCGTGCTCGAGGCGGTCGACGACGACGGCGTCCTCGTGAGGCCGATCGTCACCGTCGAGGGCGAGGTAGCTCTGATCCTCGATCCCCTCGAACAGCTCGCCGTGTCGCTCTCGCTGTCCGAGCCGCTCGCCGCTTCGGACAAGAAGTTCAAGGAGTCGCACGACGCCGCTGCCGAGATCACGCGCGAGAACCGCAAGATCACACTCCCGATGATCGACGGAGCCCTCGGAAGGCTCAGGCAAGCGTTCGCCCAGAACGCCAAGGGCTACCCGCCGAACTACCTCGAGACGACGGCCGAACGCTGGCTGGTCGACGAGCGCAAATACCTCAAGCGCGTCGTGCTCGGCAGCGAGCGTCTGATCGCGACGATCTCTACCGGCGGCGGCTCGCCGTTGCCGCTCTACCTCCCTGCCGAGCTCCAGCAGATCCTGCCGACGGTGGTGCGTTTCCGCGCGCGTGTCCTCGCCGAGCCCCACGCCAAGCAGGACGCCCCCGACGGCGATCCGACTAGCCTCGTCGCTCTCGCGGTGGCTCGCTCGGTCGGCCGGTAGTAAGCAAGCCCCGCGATGAGCGAGGAGCGAAGCGAGGCCCGGCGGATTCTCGACCTCTGCGGAGGCGACGGCCTGCGTGCGTTCGAGATGGTGCAAGCTCAGCTCGGGGTCCTGGTGCTGCGCACGCAGGTGATGCTGTCGCTGAGTGGCATCGTGATCACGGTGACCGGCTTCTCGGGCCGCGCGATCGCGCAGACGAGCATGCTCGCTCGCGCCTCGGTGATCGCGGGTCTGGCGCTCGTCCTGTGCGCGGCGGCCGTCGCGGTCGGCGGCGTCCTGCGCCTCAAGTGGCTCACCGAAGCGCTCGAGGAAGATCTGTCGGCGACGATCGTCCGAGCGCTCGAGATCCGGAACAAGAAGGCGCGCTTTCTCTCGGCGGCGCTGACGCTGTTCATCACCGGCTTCAGCCTGTACTGCTTGGCCGTCGCGCAGCTCCTCGCCGCGCCGTAGCTCAGTCTTTGCTGAAGTAGTCGCCGCCCTGGTACGTGCCGGTGCGCTCCTTCTCGAGCTGCATCAACACGTCGTTGAGGAGCACCGACGCGCCGAAGCGGAACATGTCCGGATCGAGCCACTGATCGCCGAGCGTCTCTTTGACCATCACGAGGTAGTGGAGCGCCTGCTTCGCCGTGCGGATTCCGCCGGCCGGCTTCATGCCGATGCGCTTGCCGGTCTCGTAGAAGTGATCGCGAATCGCCTCGAGCATCACCAGGGTGACCGGCGGCGTCGCAGCGGGCTGG
>JBGTSH010000024.1:0-52062 GCA_041940405.1 Polyangiaceae bacterium | reverse complement strand
GACCTCATCGATGAGGAGCACGCGCTTCTCGCCGGCGGCGAACGCCTGACCGAGCGGTCCGAGCTTGATGTACCGCTTGATGTCGCGGACGTCGCCGTCGCCGAAGCGCGAGTCGTAGAGGCGCTGCACCGTGTCGTAGACGTAGAGGCCGTCCTGGGCCTTGGTCGTCGATTTGACGTGCCAGGTGAGGAGCGGGACATCCATCGCCTCGGCCACTGCCTCGGCGAGCAGGGTCTTGCCCGTCCCGGGCTCTCCACGGACCAAAAGCGGCCGGCCCAAGGCCAAGGCGCAGTTGACCGCCGCCTCGAGCGCCTCGTTGGTCAGATAGCTCTTCGTCCCCCTGAAGCGGCGGAACTCTTGCATGATCCCGCGCATCGTAGCATCTGTTCCGCGATGCGCCCCCGTTGGGTCTTGGCCGTGCTCCTAGGAGCCTCTGCTTGCTCCTCATCGAAGGAGCGATTTACCTCCGGCCCGCCGGCGTGGTCGCCGCCCGTCGTCGCGCAAACGCCGACCGCTCCCCCGAACTACGAGCAGCCCTTCTTCTTTCCCGCGGGTGAAGAGCCCCCGCCCACGCTTCCCGCAGATCCCGAGGCGCGCGCGCCGGATGAGGTCGTTCCCTGCCTGACCGAGAAGAGCGGCGGCCCTCAATGCATCGTCGCGCTGAAGAAGATCGCGAAGACCGGCGGCGGTCGCGAGCACACGTACGCCGCTTACCAAGCGGCCTGCAACGCGGGTGAGAGGCTCCTCGGCTGCAAGATCTTCCTTTCTACCGCCATCGGCGACAGTGACATGCCGCTCATCGAGCGGCTCATGCTCTGCGAGCACGGCCTCTACGAAGCGTGCGAGGGCAACAAGCCCAAGGCGGCGCCGCTCGTCGCCTGGCACAAGACGCTGAGGGAGATTGGCTGCAAAGAAGGCGCGAACGCTCTCTGCCCCGACTACCACCAGTGCAAGTCGCCGCTCTTCTGGACCTGCCATCCGTCCAAGGGCCCCGCTGCATCCAAGGTCTGCGGCTGCGCGCCGAAGTGCACCGGCGGGCTCGTCTCGATCGCCTCCGAGCGCAAGTGGCCGGACGGCTCGCGACGAGGTCAGATCTCGTGCGTCAAGATGTGAGGCTCGTCCAGACGTTGGGTCCGCGGATCTGGATATCGCGCATCGCGCATTCGTAGGCCGCGCGCGTGACGCGCGGCGCGCGGGACGCGTCCATCGGATTGAGACCCATCGCGTCGAGGGCCTCGCCCTTCGGCTCGAAGGTGATGACGGGCACGTGGCGCTTCAGCTTTCGGATCTCGTTCCAGAGGAGCGCGCGCATCGGCGCGAACATCGAGAGCGGCGAGCTGACGACGACCATGTCGAGATCCGCTTGGTGCAAGAGGTCGAGGTGGGTCGCCGATGCGATGCCGCCGTCGACGTAGCGCCGCCCGCCCCAGTGGACCGTGCGACAGACGCCCGGGACGGCGCCCGAGCACGTGACCGCGGTCCCTACATCGATCGGCGGGGCGCCTTCTTTGCCGAACGCGACGCGCTCTCCGCTATCGAGGTGCACAGCCGTGATCCAAAGGCGCTTGGTCGGCCAAGCCGCGCCGAAGATGCGCCGGAAGCCCTCGGCTTGCGCGCCCAAGCAGACGTGGCCCTCGGGAAGGAGCGCCGAGACGAGGCGACCGGGTCGGAAGTGACCGGGGTTCTTGAGCGCCTCTTTGATGAAGCCGAGCGCGGCCGGTTTGCGCGACGTCTTCGGCTTGGTGCCGTCCTTCGGGTACGGGCGGATGTAGTGCTGCGCGATCGCGTGCGCCCGCTCGCAGAGCGGCCTGCCCGCTGCGCGGGCCGCCAGATCTGCGCCCTTCAGACCGGCGCGGAGGAGCGCGCCTACTTGCGCGCCGGCCGACGTTCCGACGACGACGTCTGCATCGCTTGCGTCCCACCCAGCCCCGTCGTGCAAAGCGTGCAGGACCCCGGAGTGGAACGCGTGGCCCACCGGGCCGCCTGCGCCCAGGACCAATCCGATCCGCTTCTTCGACCCCGACTCGTGCGGCACTTGCTGAAGGATAAGAGCCGGATTTCGACGTGCAAACTCGCGCGAAGCGATTTTGTAGCTTCGGAGCAACGCTCGATTCCTGCCGCAGAAGTCGAGACCCTGCTCGGGCCATTTCGCTCGCTGCGCAGGGTGTTACGCAGATGCCATGGCAGCTCGTCGTTTCGCTCTCTCCGCCGTTCTCACCGCCGCGCTCGCGGTTTCGTCCTTCGCCGTCGGTGGTTGCGGCCGGCATCGCGGCGAGCCGCTGTACGCGTCCACGGTGATCGTCGGCGACTCCGTCCTCGTCCGCGTAAAGCACGCGTACGTGAAGGGCGATCGCGTGGTCGTCAAGACCTACATGGAGAACCGCACCGACAAGCCGGTCACGATCGATCGCGACGCGCTCGTGCTCAGGCTCAATGACGGTTCAGTCATTCCTCGTGCCTCGGGACGGACTACGCAGCACAAGCCGTACGTGCTCGCCCCGCGCGAGGGGCGCGACGTGCACGTCGACTTCCGGCTCGGCGGCCGCAACGCCTACATCGACGAGGCTGCGCTGGTGATCGACGGCGTAGCGATCGGAGACGAGGAGCCGCAAGAGCTCGGTGAGGTCGCGCTCTCGAGCCGTCACGCCATCCGCCGCAACATCGCCAAGCAATCGGCCGAGGAGCACGAAGCCGCCAAGGCCGAGCAGGCAGAAGAGGAGGAGGCCGAAGAGGTGGCGCCGAGCGAGGAGCCCGGAGACGCTGGAGAGCCCGCGCCGGCCGAGGAAGAGGAAGAGGAAGAGGAAGCCGCCGAGTCCTGGCAGATCGGCAAGTAGCGTCTAGCAGTATGCTGAAAAAGGGGACGTCAGGGTGCTCGATGACGTCGACGCTGCACTTTCACCCCCCCAACCCCCCTCGCTGCGCGAGGGGGGAGCCTGCTTGGAGCAAATCGCGGATCTGCTGGATGACGAGCGCGGGGCGCAGCAAGGCATCATCGTTGGTTACGCGCAGGACGCGGATGCCGCGCTTGCGGAAGAAGGTGTCGCGAAGTCGATCACGTCGCTCGCGGCCGGCGTGTGACGCGCCATCGATCTCGACGGCGAGCTGGGCAGCCACGCAGTAGAAATCCGCGAAGTAGGGACCAATGGGTCGCTGGCGGCGAAACCGAAGGCCGTCGAGTTGGCAGCGCCGGAGGTGCTGCCAGAGCGCCGCCTCGGCGGGGGTGGGGTTGTTGCGGTGCTGGCGAGCGAGGACGATCTGGCGACGAAGTGCGCGTTCCACAACTCGTATGTCGACGCGAGCGAGCGCCAGTTGCGGACCAACTTGCCGTTCAGGCGGGGTGGGAGTGCTCGATGACGGATGTGCTGCCGTTTCACCCCCCGGCCCCCTCGCTGCGCGAGGGGGGGAGCTGTTCCACGTTTTTCGCAACGAGCATCCTCCCCCTCACCGAAGGTGAGGGGGCCGGGGGGTGAAAGGGCAGGGCCGGAACGTTTCCAGCGGCGTGACCTCCCCGTTCACCAAGAGGCTTCGATCCCACCCGAGCGACTGCTCAAGGCCACGCTGCTGATGGCGTTCTACTCGGTGCGCAGCGAGCGCCTGTTCTGCCGCCGAGCCGAACAGGCGACCACGGCGTGCTCGATGAGATGGCTGGCCGCGGATTCACCCCCCCAAACCCCCCTCGCGATGCGAGGGGGGAGCTACTCGCTGGCACCGTAACCGCCGCACTCCCGAACTCCCCCTCACCGCAGGTGAGGGGGGCGGGGGGTGAAATAGCAGCCACTACCTCACCCAGCGGCGCGACCCTCAGTCCATCAAGGCGGCAAGGAGCTTGAGCTGCCACGCGTGCCCCCCCTCGCGCAGCGAGGGGCTGGGGGGTGAAAGTGCAGCAACGACCCACCGAGCGGCGTGACCTCCCAGTTTCACCAAGAAGGCCGCAATCGATGCGAGGACGACATCACGCGCCGGCTACGCGATCTCTCAACGCGCCCGCAAGCGCGTTGAGGAGATCTTCGGCTGGATGAAAGCCGTCGGTGGCTTCCGTAGAACCCGCTTCCGCGGCATCGAGCGAACACAGCTCGCCGGCTACTTCGTAGGCGCAGCCTACAACTTACTCCGCATCGCACGCTTGGTGGCCGCATGAGCGGCCGCATGGCGAGTCGCGCCGCTCGCCTCTCCCGCCGGGCGAGAGCCGGTCCGGTCGGGAGCACAACAGAGATGTTAGGCTCCCCCCTCGCGGAGCGAGGGGGGCTGGGGGGGTGAAAGAGCAGCCACTACCCCACCCAGCGGCGTGACGTCGCCATTTTCAGCACCCTGCTAGGGTCCAGCCGGTCTGGTCTTTCCTCGGTGGTCCGACCTATTCTCGGCTCGGACCATGGCGCCCCCCTCCTCATGGCGGCCGGTGCACCCGCTCATCGGGCGGTTGCTCGCGAATCGCTTCCAGGTGGCGTCGTTCGTCCGCGAAGGGGGGATGGCGCAGGTCTTTTGCGGCATCCAAGACGAAGAACCTCGCCACGTCGCCATCAAGGTCGTCCACCCCGAGCTCGCCGAGGACCCGGAGATCGTCGCGCGGTTCCTCCGTGAGGCCGAGGTCGCCGCCAAGCTGCTGCACCCGAACATCGTTCGCATCCTCGACGTCGGCGAGGACGGCGACCTCCTCTACATGGTGATGGAGCTCCTCTTCGGCGAGGACCTCTCGGCGCCGATCAAGCAGCGCGGCTCGTTCTCCGAAGCGCGCGCGGCCGAGATCGTTCGCGGCGTTTGCTTCGCGCTCCAGCACGCGCACGACAACGGGGTCATCCATCGCGACATCAAGCCCGAGAACATCATGCTGTGCCGTCAGCCCGATGCCCCGACGCGTGAGGTGGTCAAGGTGCTCGACTTCGGCATCGCCAAGGTGCTCGACGCTCGTGACGATGTCGCGCTGCCGACCGAGGCGCCCACGTCGGTGCGCTCCGTGCTCACCCGCGTCGGCGCGCTCGTCGGGACGCCGGCATACGTTTCGCCCGAGCAAGGCCGCGCCGAGGCGCTC
This sequence comes from Polyangiaceae bacterium, assembly GCA_041940405.1. Taxonomy (GTDB): domain Bacteria; phylum Myxococcota_A; class Polyangia; order Polyangiales; family Polyangiaceae; genus Xiheicaenibacterium. The sequence continues at coordinate 47,036 of JBGTSH010000024.1, read as the reverse complement.
GATCATCGCGCCGATCTCTATTCGCTGGGCGTCGTCCTCTACGAGCTCGTCTGTGGCCGGCCGCCGTTCGAGGGGCAGACGCCGCTCCACATCGTGGCCAAGCACGTGCACGAGCCGGCGCCCGCGCCGAGCAAGCATTGCGCGGTACATCCCGGGCTCGAAGCGCTGATGATGCGCGTGCTCTCGAAGCGCCCTGCCGATCGCCCGCAGTCGGCGAGCGAGATGGCGAGAGAGCTCGAGCGGCTGTTGCCGGAGCTCTCGGCTGCCCCCATCGAGCGATGGATTCAGTCGGCGCCGGCAGGGCAGCCCGAGTGGGGCGGGGCAGCTGCGCTCGCGGCGACGATCGGCGCGACGTCCCTCGAGCCCGAGGCCGAGGACGAGTCCGATCTCGCGCGAACCGCGAGGATCGAGCTGTCTCCGATGTCGGAGCCCGAAGACACGCCGCGCGTCGTCGAGCCGCCGCCGGCGGCGCGCTCGCCGCGGGATCTATCACCGGAGGCTCTTGCGGCGATGCGGCGCGTGCTCGGCGCGACGCAGGCATTGAGAGAGACGCAGACGCTCGTCTCCACGCCGCGGCGTCACCACGTCGACTACCGCCCGGATCACCCGCTCATCGGCCGGGTCCTCAACGGCCGGTTTCAGCTTGCGTCGTTCGTCCGCGAGGGCGGCATGGGCCAGGTCTTCTGCGGAACACAGCAGGCGCAGCCGCGAAACGTCGCGATCAAGATCGTCCACCCCGAGCTGTCGAAGGACGGCGAGATCGTCGCGCGCTTCTTGCGAGAGGCGAAGCTCGCCGCTCGGCTGATCCACAAGAACATCGTTCGCATCCTCGCCGTCGGACAGGACAAGGATCAGCTCTACCTCGTGATGGAGCTCCTCTTCGGCGACGACCTATCGGCGCCGATCAAGCAGCGCGGTTCGTTCACCGAGGCGCGCGCGGCGAGCATCATGATCGACGTGTGCGAGGCGCTGCAGCACGCGCACGATCAGGGCGTGGTGCACCGCGATGTAAAACCCGAGAACGTGATGCTCTGCCGCCAACCCGAGGCCCCGCTCGAAGAGGTGGTCAAGGTGCTCGACTTCGGCATCGCCAAGGTGCTCGACGAAAGGCCGGAGGCGGCGCTTCCGCTCGAGGCACCGACCGGAATCCGCTCGGTCCTCACGCGCGTCGGCACCGTCGTCGGAACGCCCGCGTACATGTCGCCGGAGCAGGGCACGGCGCAGCCGGTCGATCACCGATCCGACGTCTACTCCGCGGGCGTCGTACTCTATGAAATGATCTGTGGCCGCCCTCCGTTCGAAGGCGAGACGCCGCTCCAGATCGTCGCGCGTCACGTGCAAGAGCCGCCGCGTCCGCCGAGCGCTCACGCACCGGTTCATCCGCGTCTGGAGACGTTGATTCTCAACATGCTCGCCAAGAACCCCGCGGCGCGCCCGGCGACCGCAAGAACCGTTGCCGAGGAGCTCCGTCGCATGATGCCCGAGCTGTCTTCGGTCGCCGGTGTCTCGGGCGCGCCCATCGAACGCTGGCTCAACCGCACGCAGCGCAAGCCGGCGCTCGACGCGCCGCCGCGCCCGCGCGTGGCGGCGACGACGATGCGGAGCTCGAGCTCGGAGACCCCCGCGCAACGCGCGGACGCGTTGCCCGCGAACGGCCGTCCTCCGGTGCCGTCCGTTCCGCCCTCGGGCGGGCCCGTGTCTCAACCGCCGGTCTCGGCTCCCGCGAGCCGAAACGATCCGCCGCCTTCGGCCGAGATCGCCGCGCTCCGCGCGATGAAGCAGACGCTTCCGCTCAAGCAGCGGCCGCTGCTCGCCGCCCAGCACGAAGGCGCGCTGAGGACGCTCCCCATCGGCGGCAGCAAGGCGCAGAACGGCCCGGCCGCCGCCCCACCGCAAACCATCCAACAGTCGGCCGCGAGCTCGGGGCCGGCTTCGGCGCCGCTCTCGGCGCCTGCGTCCGCGGTACCGTCGATCGATCCACGACTTCAGGCGCGGGTCGATAGTCTCGCTCGGACGCAGCGCGTCCTCATGGTGCTCGTGGTCGTGGCGTTCAGTGTCATCGCGGCCCTCGTGGTCGCGCTCCTCGTGAAGGGCAAGGGTAGATGAACCTCCTCGACCTGGTCGGCACGTACCCGACGGTGATCTTCACGACGCTGCTCGCGCTCTCCCTCGTGTACTGGCTGTTCGTCATCATCGGCGCGATCGACATCGACTTCTTGGGCAGCGCGGCCGGCGCGAAGGAAGGAGCGTTCGAGGGGCTGGCCGGTGCAGGCAAAGGCGCGCTCGAGGGAGCCGTCGGTGCAGGCAAAGGTGCCTTCGAAGGAGTCGCCGCAGCCAAAGGCGCGGCCGCCGACGGCGCGCTCGAGGGCAGCGAAGAAGCGGCCGCAGGCATCCTCTCTTTCTTGAAGCTGCGTCGTGCTCCGGTCACCGTCGTCTTCAGCTTGTTCGCACTCTTCGGCTGGCTCGGCTCGACGCTCGCCGTGCAGGCGCTGGGCGCGCCGGGCATCGCGCTCGGGACGGCGCTCCTCTTCGGTACGTCGGTCGTCTCGCTCCTCCTCACGTCGTTCGCGATCCGGCCCATCGCGCCGTTCTTTTCGACGACGTCCGGAAAGAAGGGCACGAGCCTGGTCGGAAAGATCGCCGTCGTCTCCACCGGCGAGGTGACCGAGACCTTCGGTCAGGCGAGCTACGAAGAGGACGGTCACGCGCTCACGATCCAGGTGCGAGCGGACGGAAGCGCTCCGATCAAGCGCGGCGATCGCGTCGTGCTCGTCGACTGGAACGATTCCCGGCACGCGTTCGAGGTCGAGAAGCTCCCTTCGCATGACGACGTCCTGCTCCACCGCGACGCCAAGGCCGAGGCCGAGGCGCTCGCCGAGGCGGAGGCCGCCGCGGCCGGGGACCAGGGGACGGCAGAGCAATCCGCTCGAAAGTGACCGCGCCGACGAGCGCCCGGCGCGCCTCCGGTGTAGAGATCGGCCGTGATCCCGGAGCTGCTCCCGTTCGCGATCGTCATCATCGCGCTCTCGGCGGTCGTCGTGTTCTTCGTCGTGCGCGGCTTCAAGCCGCCGCCGCGGGCCGACTCGCTCCCGGCGTCGGTTCCGATCGCGCTCTCGGAGCCCGACCTCGAGCGGTTCGCCGCCGCCGCCGCCGACTGCCTGAAGACCGAGGATCCGAAGGCCGAGATCACCGGGAGCGCGATCGTCGACGCGATTCGCACAGGTCGCGGCGAAGTAAAGGTTGCAGGGCTCTTCGACGACCACGTCTCTTTCCGCCTCGACTCGGGCGTCGCCGGGGCCGAAGCCGGCTACCTCGTCATCGTCGACCGCGCGGGCAAGCTCGTCAGCCTCGCTCGCGCGTGACGCGAGCGCGTTCGATCAGAAGCTGATCGTCTGACCGGCGTTCAGGGTGCCTGGTGAAGCCGCCGCGGGCGGTTGCCAGTTGAAGTCGCCGTAAGCGGAGCCCGAGCCGGTGAGCTGGAGGGACAAACCTGCCGCTGTCGTGTCCGGCTCGCTGGCGACGATGTCGACGCTCGTCATGCCGGCTGCCGGCCCGCTCTGTGCGGTGAAGGCGCCCTCGTAGCTCAAGAAGAGCACCACGAAGCCAAAGTCATCGACGAGCGCAAAGCCGTCGGGGCTCCCGTTCTGCAGACCTGGCTGCGGGAACCAACGTGCGCCTACGCCGTTCTGCTCGTTCGGGAAGACGCCTTCGAGCATCGTCGTGAGGTACGGATCGCCGTTCGTCGCGTTGTAGTAGACGACGCTCCAGCCGAGCAGATCCATGTTGGCCGGGCCGACGATCTCGACGCCTTCGTCCAGATCGGTGCCGTTGTTGTCGTAGTGAACCTCGTTGACCCACGGCACGACGGGCGCGAAGCCGCCCTCGCCTTGGCCACCCATTCCGGTCGTCGTCGTCGTCGTCGTCGTCGTTGTCGTCGTCGTCGTCGTTGTCGTCGTCGTCGTCGTCGCGCCGCCTTGTCCGTCACCCCCCGAGCCGCCCGCGCCACCTGCGCCGCCGCCGCCCGTCGTCGAATCCTCGGGGCACGCTCGCTTTGCGCTGAGCCGGCACGCGTCGAAGCCCATGCCGTCGTCGTGGCATTTTTTCGTGCCCTCGAGTCCGTTCTCGCAGCGGCAGAAGACGAAGTCGCCCGCGTTGCAGACCGGCTCCTTCGGCTCGGTCTCGTCGCCGCAGGCGTTGATGATCCAAAGCAGAGTGAAGAGAAGCGCGCACGCGACAGAGCGCCGCATGGGTCGAGGATAGCTGACCGCGCAGCGTCCGGCGGGGCCGGCAGAAACACGGCGCCAGGGGTCTCGAAACGCAAAGATATTGAAACCGACTTTCAATTTCCTTATGAAGGATTGATGAAGCATCCCCCTCTCGCCGGGGCCCTCCGGCGCGTGGCCACGCTCGCTCTCTTGGCTTGCCCGATCGCCGGTGCCGCCGTCGCGTGCGACCGCATCGGCTACTACTCGAACACCGGATCCGCTGCCGCAGGCGGTGACGACGGTCCGGGTGCGGGACCTTCGAACGGTGCAACCACGACACCGGGCGCGGTGACGCGAGCGATGGTGCTCGAGACGGTCAACACGTGCGCCGGTGTCCTCTACGGAGACGTCGCGACCGCGGCGGCCGGCTTCGACGCCGCAGCCTCGGCGTTCGCCGTTTCGCCCACGCCGGACAATGAGGCAGCGGCGCGCGCCGCATGGGCGACGGCGATCGGCTTCTGGCAGCAAGCCGAGGTGCTCAGACTCGGGCCCGCCGGGCCGACGACGACGCCCGAAGGCGAAGGCCTGCGGGACTTCGTCTACTCGTGGCCGCTCGTCAGCCGCTGCCTGGTCGAGCAGAACATCGTGTCGCAGAAGTACGCGCAGCCGACGTTCGGCCAGACGGCGCTCATCAACACGCGTGGGCTCGCCGCAGCGGAGTACCTGCTCTTTTACACGGGCACCGACAACGCGTGCTCGTCTACCGCGAGCATCAACTCGCAGGGGACGTGGGCAGCCCTCGGCCAGGACGGCCTCGCGGCGCGAAAGCGCGACTACGCCGCCGTCCTCGCGAGCGACGTAGCTTCGAAGACCGCCGCGATCCACGCCGGATGGACCGGCTCGTTCGGCGCAGAGCTCGCCGGCGCAGGCACATCGGGCTCGCCCTTCGAATCCGAGCAGCAGGCGCTCAACGTCATCTCGGACGGGCTCTTCTACGTCGAGGTCGAGGTCAAAGACATGAAGCTCGGCGTGCCGCTCGGAAAGTCGCCCGACTGCGAGAGTGCGACATGTCCCCAGGCCGTCGAGTCGCAGTTCGCCAAGGTGGCGCGCGATCACGTCCGCAACAACCTCGTCGGCTTCCAGCGCGTCTTCGACGGCTGCGATCTCGCCGCGGACAAGGGGATCGACGACATGCTCCGGGGCATGGGCCAGACCGAGCTCGCCGATCGGATGAGCGGCGACCTCGTGGCAGCCATCGCCGCCGCCGACGCGCTCCCCAGCTCCGATCTGGTGAGCCTCGTGCAGACGGACACGGCGAGCGTCGACGCGCTCTACGCGGCGATCAAGAAGGTCACCGACGCGCTCAAGACCGACCTCGTAACGGTGCTCGATCTGGAGCTACCGAAGTCGGTCGAGGGCGACAATGACTGAGCGCGTGAGGGCTTGGCTCGGGCGCGCGATGCTCGGCGAACGTGACGCCGCAGGCATCGCTGCGTTCCGCGTGCTCTTCGGGCTGCTCGGTCTGGTCAGCGCGCTCCGCTTCCTCGCCTACGGCTGGGTCGAAGAGTTCTTCGTCCGGCCCAAGTTCTTCTTCACCTACTCGTTCGCGCCGTTCGTCGAGCCGCTGGGCGCGAGCGGCATGCGCGCGGTCTTCTGGGTGGTCGCCGTCTCGAGCGCGCTCATCTCGCTGGGCCTCTTCTATCGCGCGGCGCTCGTCGTGTTCTTCCTGGCGTTTTCGTACATCCAGCTGATCGACGTCACGAACTACCTGAACCATTACTATCTTGTCAGCTTGCTCGCGCTGCTCCTGGCGTTCATGCCGCTCGGGCAGACGTACGGGCTCGACGGTGTCATTCGCAAGCGAGCTCGCAACACGGTGCCGGGCTGGTGCTACGCGCTGCTCCGGTTCCAGGTCGGCGTCGTCTACACCTACGCCGGCGTCGCGAAGCTGACCGAGGACTGGCTCTACTACGCGCAGCCGCTCGACATCTGGCTCGCTTCGCGCACGTCGCTTCCGGTGATCGGGCCGGTGCTCGCCCAACCGTGGGCGCCCCACCTCATGAGCTGGGCGGGTTGCGCGTTCGATCTCACGATCGTCGTGTGGCTCCTCTGGAGGCGGACGAGGCCGTTCGCGTTCGCAGCGGTCCTCGTGTTCCATGCGCTGACACGGCACCTCTTTCCGATCGGGATGTTCCCCTTCATCATGGTCGCCGGCGCGACAGCGTTCTTCGATCCGACCTGGCCGAGGCGCCTCCTCCGCCGGCCCGCGCTGGCGCTCGAACGGGTCGCGCCTGCTCCGTCTCGCCGGTTCCTCGCGGCGTCCGCGGTCTTCGCCCTCTACGCCGTCGTTCAGATCGCCGTGCCGCTGCGCGCCTTCTTCTACGGAGGCAACGTCCACTGGCACGAGCAGGGCATGAGGTTTTCCTGGCGCGTGATGGTTCGTGAAAAGAACGCGGCCGTCACATACCTGGTCGAGGACATCGAAACGGGACGCGTGGTCGAGGTGGCACCCAGGCGGTACCTCGATGCGCGCCAAGAGCGCGAGTTCGGGACGCAGCCGGATCTGATCGTCCAATTGGCTCACCACATCGCCAAAGACCGCGAGGCTGCGACGGGCCGGCCGGTTCGCGTGCGCGCCGAAGTGCTTGTCTCTCTCAACGGGCGGCGGAGCGCGCTCCTGATCGATCCGTCGGTCGATCTGACCGCCGTGGACGTCGGCCTGGCCAAGGCCCCCTTCATCCTCCCTGCGCCACGGGGCGAGCCGCCGTTCCTGCACCGCCCGGCCAGAACCGCCGCCGCCTCTCACGCCGCTGGGCGATGAATCGCAAAATAGGTGGTACGGTCCTCTTGCCATGGTGTCAGCGCCCAGCTCCGAGCGGCGCCCGGGGGGCCCGCGGCCGCCGTTCGATCATTGGCCGGTGCAGGCCTACGATCCCGCATTCGGCTACGCGTGGTACGCGAAGCCAGCGGCGTTCGTCTCGCAGGCGCAGATCACACAAGGCACCGAAGAGGCAGCGCGATGCGTCCAGGATTGGATCGACCTCGTGCTGGCGCACCGAGCCGAGGAGATCGAGAAAGCCGGCGGGCTCTTGGTCTTCCATGACTGGCGCATGGCCGAGGGGTACACGAGCGCAGCGCGCACCTTGTACCTCGCGCGCATGCGCGCACGGCCGCGCAACTACCTGCGCCACTCGGTGACCTGCGTTCGGTCCTCGCCGCTGTTCCGAATGGCGGTCGAGGCGGGGAACTTGGTCGCTGCGCTCACCGCACGCGCGCGTGTCGAGCTGGCGCCGGATCCGGTCTTGCCGCTCGCGACGCACGGCATCGAACGACCGGCGCCCGGCTCGTCCTTTCCTGGACTGAAGACCTAGGGAGCCTGCTACGGGATGTAGCCGTTCACCGCGACGATGTCGTCCACGAACACCGAGTCGGATCCCGCCGAGAGCGAGAGGTCCTTCGAGTAGCGCCACTCGAGCTGTTGCGTGCCTACGTTGAGCGGGTAGGTGGCGAGCTGCCACCCGGTGATCCCACTCCACGAGCCCTGCATGACGCCGTTGATGTAGAACTGAAGATAGTCGTATCCGGACTCGGTCGACTCCTGGTGATAGAAGCTGATCGTCCCGGGCGTATCGACTTGGAGCGAGACGGACGCGGTCGATAGTCCGCCGTCGCTGATGAAGCCGCTACGGAATGCATAGGTACCCGCGTGGGCCACGCCGGAGCTGACCGTCCAGCTGGTCGTGACGAAGCCGGCGGGCAGGGTGCCGCCCTCGAAGTCCGCCGAGAGCGCCTCTTTGCAGTTGCTCGTGTCGAGCATGCAGGTGTCGGACGTGCACTCGATCTGACCGCCGGCGAAGCCCGACGACACGCAGGTGGCCATGTCGAGATCGCTACCGTCGCACTCCTCTCCCTCTTCGATCATTCCGTTGTCGCACATCGTCTCGACGCAACCGCTCGTGTCGAGCTTGCACATCGCGTCGCACACGAGCGTGCCGCCGGCGAACTCGAGCGACTCGCACGTCTTGCCGGCGAGGTTCGTGCCGTCGCAGGCCTCGAGCCCGTCGATGGCGCCGTTGCCGCAAGGCGACGCCTTGGTACCGGTGCTCTTGGTTTCCGAGCCCGTCGTGCCGCTGCCTCCCGCGCCGCCGTCCGACGACCCATCGTCGTCGTCGTCGTCCTCGATCATCACCGTTCCCGTCGCGCACGCATTCGCGACGAGGACGAACCCTCCGATAAGCCCGATAAGCCGAAGCGCTGCTGCCGGTCGCATACGTCCAAGACTACAGGCTTCACACAAAACGAAGCACCCCCCTCACGAAGTGAGGGGGGCCCGGGGGGTGAAACAACGGGGACCAACGATCAGGAGAAGTGATCGTCACCAGCCTCGGCACGACGTCAGGGCATGATCTCGAACACGACGCCGTACGAATCGTCGTTGTTCATGTCGGTCTGGGTCATCCCGCCGCCCTTGTAGCCGACGATCGAGACGAAGTTCCCCGACACCGCGCCGCCCCAGAACTGGTCGTTGCCGTTGCTGCCGAGCTGGAAGAGGTGAATGCCGGTGAGGTACGAGGTGTCGAGCGCACCGTTTTCGTCGAGCACCACGAACACGGCGTCCTGCTCCGGCATGTTGCTGGGCCCGGTGGAGCCGACGATGATCGTCCCCCCGTTCGGGAGGCCGACGGCGCTGCGCGCGTTGCTCCCGAGCATCATTCCGGACGGGTCGATGACCACGGCGCCGTTGGTCGCGCCACCCCAGTTGATGTCGCGCACGCCCGAATCGACGTCGAAGCGGAGCGAGACGTAGTCGTTGGTGTCGCCCGTGTCGCGGCCGTAGCCCGCGGTGACCAAGTTGTTTCCGTGGAGGGCGAAGCCGTAGATCTCGGTCTGGATCGTGAGCACGGGCTCGTGAAACAGGCCGCCCGTCGCGAACGAGAGATCGAGGTCGCCGTCGGCGGTCAGCTTGTAGAGGACGGCCTGCACGGTGTCGCCGACGTCGGGCGTGTTGGCGTAGCCGCTGGCGAGCAGCGAGCCGTCGGCGAGGGCCTTGATCGCGCGCGGCGTCGAGTTCACCTGGGCGATGTCGAGGCGGAACTGCCCTCCTTCGCCGAACGTCGCGTCGACCGCGCCGTCGGGCGTGAGCTTGGCCACGGTGAAGTCGGTGTCGGTGCGCGGTCCGCCGCCCATCGCGGTGCCGAGCGCGCGTGAGTTGGCGTGAACGAAGATGTTGTCGTCACCGTCGACGGTGATGCTGCGCGAGCCGTCCATGCCGACGAGCATCATGCCGTTGTCGTGCGCGTCGTTGAGGTTCAGCGTGGCGATGCCCGCGGTTCCGAAGGTCGGGTCGATGGTTCCGTCAGCGAGGAGCCGGATCACGGCGACGTCGCGATCGGTGGGGGTGATCGCATTCGCCACCGTCGCGCTGACGAGGATCTTGCCGTCGCTCTGCGTCGTGATGTCGATCTCGTCGCTGCCCCCGACGAACACGAGCGGCGTCACCGCGACGCCCATGGTGCCGAAGCTGTTGTCGGCGCCGGTCGTCGTGTACTTCGTCACGTAGACGGAGCGCGGTCCGCCGACGGCAGTCGCGACGAACCCGGCGGCGAGGAACGTGTCGTTCGGCCCGGCGGTGACCGACTGCAGCTGGTCGGGCCCCGCGGCCGAGACGGGTACCGCGAACGGCTCGGGCACCATGAACTGTTGTCCGCCGCCACCACCCGTCGAGCTCGACGAAGTCGCCGTGGACGTGGAGCTCTGCGACGAGCTCTTGGTCGAGGTCGACGACGTGGGTCCTGTCGTTCCGGTTCCAGTGGTCACCGAGGTTCCGCCTCCGGCACCGCCTGAGCCCTCGTCATCGCCGCACGCGGCGAACGCCAACACCGAACCGAAAAAGAGAGGAAGAGTGCGCCTTGTCATGGTCCGCTCTAGATACAGATAGTGAACATCATTTTCAATAGCGATCGACATGCACGCTGTTGCTGACCCTGAGAGTGGGTTCCGTCCGTACATCCGCACGACGCGCGCAACTCCGTCTTCTCGCTCCGCATCGAGAAGGACACGGTTGTCACACTCCCGACGTGAGGAGGAGCTCGTCACCGCGAGCTGACAGAACGGTCTTCGACTGTGCCACGCTGGACCCGGCGCGAAGCCGAGCCCGCAAAACCTCCGCCGCTCCATGAGGCATGGCACTTGCTCTATGCTGCAGGATGCTCCGCCTCAGGATTCCCTTTAGCTTCCTTTCCCTCGGTCTCCTCGCTTGCAACGAGGTCGGCGTCGGCGACGACGACGGCCCGGGAGGCAGCGGCTCCACCACCCAATGCACCGACCCGGGGGTCGCGCTCGGCTGGACGCTGACAATGCCGTCAGGAGAGTCATACAGCTCCGAGGAGACGCCGAGCGATGCGGGTAACGTTCCGATCGATGTCTCAGGGATCGTCAGCCTCGATGGCGCCAAGGTCGTCGTAGCAACGCAGTCGAGCACCTTCGAGATCGCCTTCAACGATGGAACGCTTCCCATCGAAACGGGCATCACGCCCGGCGCAGCGGTCCGCGTCACGGGATTGCTCAACCAGACGACGTACCCTGGGACGCCTGGGGGTCCGGATTGGCGGCTGCAGCTTCAGATCGAGAACGATCCTTCGGGGGGCGGCGTCGACGCAGGCGAGCGACTCTTCCTCATTGCTGGCGACTGGGCGACGCCCGAGGGCAGTCCGATCGTCGTCGACCTCGAAGATGAGAGCTGCCAGGTCGACGGAGATGGGATGTGGTACCAGATGCGTTGGCTGGTAAGCGCCGTCGGCGCCCCTCCGACGATCGTTCAGGAAGGCGGCACCGCCTTGGTAACGGTCTCCGACGGCCCTGACGGAGGCGCCTACGAGTTCCTCGGATACAACGCGACGGGGCCTCTCGAGGGTACGGCGTTCACCAACTTCCTGATCCGTCGAGCGCCTGAATGACGGCCTGAAAATCCGCTCACCTTCGAGACGGCGCTTGCGCCCGGCTCTCGTCGTGTACCATCGGCGATCCTCGGGGGCACCGGCGCAAACGCCGTGTGGCCCGGGGACTCTCTGAATCTCGAAGGAGCGCGTCATCTCATGCCCGACTGGATCATGCCCGTAGGGATCGCCGTAGGCGTCCTCTTCGTCTTCCTCATCGGCATCGCGATCATCGTCGCGAAGTTCTACCGGCAAGTGGACCAAGGAACGGCGCTCATCGTGAACCGGATGGGGAAAGAGGCCGAGGTGACGTTCACCGGCGCCACCGTCTATCCGATCATCAACCGCGCCGAGACGATGGACATCTCGGTCAAGACGGTGACGGTCAACCGTCGCGGCAAAGAGGGCCTCATCTGCAAGGACAACATCCGAGCCGATATCGAGGTCACGTTCTTCGTGCGCGTGAACAAGCAGACCGAGGACGTGCTCAAGGTCGCGCAGTCGATCGGCTGCGCGCGCGCCAGCGACTCGCGCGTCATCGCCGAGCTCTTCAACGCCAAGTTCTCCGAAGCGCTGAAGACCGTCGGCAAGATGCTGAACTTCGAAGACCTCTACAAGGAGCGCCAGAAGTTCAAGGACGAGATCATCAAGGTCATCGGCGTCGACCTGAACGGCTTCCACCTCGATGACTGCGCCATCGACTACCTGGAGCAGACCCCGATCGAGATCCTCGACAAAGACAACATCATGGATGCCGAGGGCATCAAGAAGATCACCGATCTCACGGTCATCCAGAACGTTCACACGAACGAGCTCCGCCAGAAGGAGCGCATGGAGATCGGCAGCCAGAACCTGAAGGGCGACGAAGCCATCTTCGCGTTCGAGCAGCGCCGTGCCGAGGCCGAGGCGAAGAAGAACAAGGAGATCGCCGTCGCGCAGGCGCGCGAAGAGAACGAGGCGCGCCGCTCGGCGGAGCTCGAGCAGAAGCAGACCCTCGTCCTTCGCCACAAGAACGAAGAAGAAGCGCTCGTCGCCAACGAGGCCAAGGAGCGAAGCGTGCTCGTCGCGCGTCAGGCCAAGGAGCGCGAGGTCGCGATCGAGGTCGAGCGCGTGAAGAAGGCCCAGCAGCTCGAAGCCTTGTCGCGCGAGCGCGAGGTCGAGATCCAGCGCATCAACAAGGACAAGGAGATCGAGGTCAAGAAGAAGGAGATCGCGGACGTCGTCAGGAGCCGCATCGCCGTCGACAAGACCGTGGCCGAGGAAGAGGAGCGCATCAAAGATCTTCGCGTCACCTCGGAAGCGAACCGAGGCAAAGAGCAGGTCCGCATCGCCGCCGAGGCGAGAGCGCAGGACCACCTGGTCACGCAGATCAAGGCCGCCGAGGCAGCAGAAGAGGTCGCCAAGCACCAGGCCAAGGTCAAGATCACCGAGGCCGAAGCGGATCTCGAAGCGAGCGACAAGCAGGCGCGCGCCAAGATTCGTCTCGCGGAAGGCATCCAGGCCGAGGCAGCCGCCGAAGGCCTCGCGCACATCCGCGTGAAGGAGGCCGATGCGCAGGCGATCGAGAAGGTCGGTCTGTCGGAGGCGAAGGTCGCGTTCGAGAAGCTGCAGGCGCAGGCCGCCGGCGACGAGAAGCTCGGCATGGCCAAGGTCAAGGTGGCCGAGGCCGAAGCCGCCGCGATCGAGAAGAAGGGGCTCGCCGAGGCGCTCGTCGTCAAGGAGCGCCTTGCCGCCGAGGCATCCGGCGCAGAGCAAATGGGCCTCGCCAAGGCCAAGGTCGCGAACGCAGAAGCCGAAGCCATCCAGCTCAAGGGCGCTGCCGAAGCGGACGCGTCGCGCCAGCGCTTCGCGGCCGAAGCGAGCGGGATCCAGGAGAAGGCCAGCGCGATGAAGAACCTCGACGCGGAGAGCCGCGATCACGAGGAGTTCCGCATTCGCCTCCAGGCGAACAAGGACGTCGCGCTGCAGTCGCTCGACACGCGCATCAAGATCGCCGAGCAGCAGGCGAAGATCCTGGCGCAGGCTTTCGAGCAGGCGAAGATCCAGATCATCGGCGGCGACGGTCGCTTCTTCGATCAGTTCGTCAAGGCCGTAAGCTTCGGTCAGTCGGCCGACGCGGTGGTCGATCAGAGCGAGACGATCAAGACGGTGCTCGGCGACTACCTCAACGGCAACAAGAGCCTCACCGCCGACATCAAAGAGATCCTCGAACGTCCGGCGGTGAGCAGCGAGACCGCGAAGAACCTCACGATCAGCGCCGTCCTCGGCAAGCTGATGGCCGGAACCGATGGCGAGGCGCGCGACAAGATCGCCAAGCTCGCTCAGCGAGCCAAAGAGATGGGAATCGACGACCTCGGCACCGGCGGCTGAGCTGATCCGTGGCCGAAGAAGCAGCCAAGAAGCCCGAAGAGCAACCTGCGGGTGACGCCGCCTCTCAATTGGAGGGAGGGAGCTACGACGTCATCCGCAAGCGCTTGCTCGACGTTGCAGGCGCGCTCGGAAAGAAGGCAGACGAGCTCAACGAGCGGCGGACGAAGACGTTCGGCGGCTCGCAGATCTCGCTGCTGGCGACCGAGCGCGTGCGAACCGAGAACAACTGCGTTCCGCGCGACATCAAGGCGGTCAAGGGCCACCTCCTCTTCGGGTACAACGTCTTCATCGGCCTGAAGAGCGAGACGCACGTCTCCGACGTCTTCAGCGTCCACAAGTTCGAGCAGACAAACGAGGGCTTCGACGTCTCGGCCCTGCCGGTCGAGCCGGGGCACTACCTCGCCGACCCGCTCTTCCTCCGCGAGTTCACCGACCTCTACAAGTACAACAAAGAGACGCGCCTCCTCATGGTGCGCACGACCGACACGCGCATACTCGCCATCTTTCAGGTGGGGACGCGCGCCGGCGATCAGCGCGTCTTCCGCTGGGGGATCGACAAGGGCGGCGCGATCAAGTTCATCGACGCCCGCGGTGAAGAGGACAACGTCCTGCCGCGCCAGCACGACTTCGAGTTCACGGCCGTCGGACGTGACGATCAGGTCTCGGGCGACTACCCCCATTTCAACGTCGCGGACGAAGTCTTCGTCGACACGATCGGCGGGGATCTCACGATCAAGATCGAGAACAACACCAAGGACGGCAAGGGCATCTACCGCGAGCCCGTCGAGGACCCGAACCAGACCCTCGACGACGCGGACATTTCGTACGCGCGCATCGGCGCGCTCATCATCCTGAAGATCAAGCCGTACCGTGAGCAGGACTACCGCTACCTCGTCTACAACACCCGTACCGAGACGGTGGTTCGCATCGACGCCGTCGGCCTCGCTTGCCACACGCTGCCCGAGGATCAGGGCATCATCTTCCCCGGCGGGTTCTATCTCCGGACCGGCGACTACAAAGTCTTCGACGGCGAGACGAAGGGGATGGTGTTCCGCCGGCACTTCAAGGCGCCCAACGGCGAAGACGTCCTCTACGTCTACGATCGGATCGAGGACGGTAATTACCTCCTCCTTCCGTACAACCTCATCCGGAAAGAGGTCGCGAACCCGATCACCTGCCACGGCTACAGCGTCTTCGACGACGGCAAGCTGGTCGTCTTCAAGTCGCTGTCGGACGAGCCGACCAAGGTCCACCCGATGCAGGTGTGGCAGACGCCGTTCTGCACGCAGGAGCACGCGGCCGCAGCGCCGACCGACGGGTCCTTCCTGGCCAAGGTGGGGAACGCAGAATTGGTGCGCGGCATCTCCGAGGCGTTGACGCTGCGCCGCATCGCCGAGACCGAGAACCCGACGCGTCAGACCTACGAGGACGTCATCAATACGTCCAAGAGGATGATCGACGCCTTCTACTGGCTGCCGAACGAAGAGGCGTGCAACCTCGCGGGCGTCGTCAAGCAGCTCGCGTCGACGGCCGAGCTCATCATCGACGAGTTCGAGAAGGTCGCGGCGATCAAGAAGCGGAGCGCCGAGGCGCTCGCCCACGCCGAAGAGACGCAAACGAAGGTCATCGACGGCCTGCGCCTCTCGGACATGCGCAGCGTCGAGGACTTCATGGGCTCGCTCAACGAGCTCCGCAAGCAGCGCGGTCACCTCATCACGCTGCGCGAGATGCGGTACATGAACCTCGCTCGCGTCGACGAGCTCGAGAAGCAGGTGGTCACCAGCTTCGACGACGTGAGCAAGGTCGCCGTCGAGTTCCTCCTCGATCCCAAGGCGCTCGCGCCGCTCGTCTCGCGCCTCGGCGACGTCGTCACCAAGGTCGGCGAAGCGAAGAAGGCGACCGAGCTCACGCCGATCGGCAAGGACGTCGACAACGTCGGCGAGGGCCTCGCGGTCCTCAGCGACATCATCAACGGCCTCAAGATCGACGACCCGACCATCCGCACCCGCATCCTCGAAGGGATCAGCGAGGTGTACGCTCAGCTGAACCGCGCGCGCGCGACGCTCGCGGGCCGCAGGAAAGAGCTCGCCGCCGCCGAAGGGCGGAGCGAGTTCGGCGCGCAGTTCAAGCTCTTTGGACAGAGCGTCGTCTCGTCGGTCGCGCTCTGCGACACGCCCGAGAAGTGCGACGAGACCTTGTCGCGCTTGCTCCTCTCGCTCGAAGAGCTCGAAGGCAAGTTCGGGGAGTTCGACGAGTTCCTCGGCGAGCTGGCGCAGAAGCGCGAAGAGGTCACCGAATCGATCGCCGCGAAGCGCCAGACGCTGCTCGACGAACGCCAGCGGCGCGCCCAGAACATCGTCGGCGCCGCGGATCGCATCGTCGCCGGCATCCAGCGCAAGGCGAGGACGTTCAAGACCCCGGACGAGCTCAACACCTACTTCGCGGCCGACGCGATGGTCCTCAAGCTCAGGGACCTCGCCAAGCAGCTCTTCGAGATCGGCGCGACCGTCAAAGGCGACGAGGTCGAGTCGAAGCTCAAGAGCGCTCGGCAGGATGCGCTCCGAGCTCTTCGCGACAAGACCGATCTCTTCGAGGGTGGCGACAACGTCATCCGCTTCGGCAAGCACCGGTTCAACGTCAATACGCAGCCGGTCGAGCTCGCACTCATCCCGCGCAAGGACGAGGGGCTCGGCAAAGACGTCCTCTACGTCCACCTCACCGGCACCGATTTCTACGAGCTCATCGAGGACCCGGTCCTCGAAGAGAACCGCGATCTGTGGGACCAGCAGCTCGCGAGCGAAACGGCCGAGGTCTACCGCTCCGAGCTCCTCGCGTACTCGATCCTGACCGCGGCGGAGCGCAACGAGGCGGGGCTCACTTTCCTCAAGCTCACCGACGCCGCGCTCTCGGGCAAGGCGACCGGCGCCGACGGTACCAATCCCGGCATCCTCGAGATGGTGCGCACCTTCTCGCAGGACAAGCACGATGAAGGGTACGAGCGCGGCGTGCACGACGTCGACGCGGCCCTCATCCTCGAGAAGGCCGTCGGCATGCGAAAGTCGGCGGGGCTTCTTCGCTACGGTGCCGATGCGCGGGCCATCGCCGGTCTGGCGTGGGCAGCCCTCGAAGAGAGCGAGCGGTCGGTCCTGCACCGCCGCGCGCGCAGCTTCGGACGAATCCGCGATCGCCTCGACTCGGTGATCCCGCAGATGGAGCTCGCGAGGGAGATCGAGCCGCGCATCCTCGCCGCCGCCCAGGCGCATCGCCTCGACACGACCGAGGCGCTCGTTCGCGTCGCCGCCCGCTACCTCGTCGACGAGCTCGCTGCAGAGAAGCCCCGCTTCGTGGTCAGCGTCTCGGCCTCGACGCTCAGAGACTCGCTCTTTTCAGAGGTCGATCGCGCCGGCAACCGTCGCGACTTCGATGACGATCTCCGGACGCTCGAGAAGCATCCTGCCGAACGTCTCGGGCTGGTTCGGTCGTGGCTCACCGCCCTCATCGGTCGGTATCCGGATCTCGCCGCCCACCAGCATGCCCTCCTCGAAGCTGCCGCGCTCATCGCCACCGACCGCAAGGTCGATCGCGAGCCGTCGAGCGCCGCGATCGAGGTCACGGTCGGCGGTCTGCTCGGCCAGCACCCGAACGTCAAGGAGCGCAGCCTCCACCTCCGCCTCGACGAGTGGCTCGGCCGACTCGATCGCTTCGCCGCCGAGCGCGTGCCTCGCTTTCGGCGATTCCGCAAGATCAAGCAAGAGATCCTCGACCGCGAGAAGAAGCGCCTGCGCCTCGACGAGTACGCGCCGCGCATCATGTCGAGCTTCGTGCGCAACCGCCTGATCGACGAGGTCTACCTCCACCTCGTCGGCGACAACCTCGCCAAGCAGCTCGGCGCCGCGGGCGAAGGCAAGCGCACCGATCAGATGGGCCTCCTCCTCCTCGTGTCACCGCCCGGCTACGGCAAGACGACCTTGATGGAGTACGTCGCCAACAAGCTCGGCCTCATCTTCATGAAGGTGAACGGCCCGGCGCTGGGCCATGAGGTCACGAGCGTCGATCCGAACGACGCTCCAAACGCGACCGCGCGACAAGAGGTCGACAAGATCAACCTCGCGCTCGAGATGGGCAACAACGTGATGCTCTATCTCGACGACATCCAGCACACGAACCCTGAGCTCTTGCAGAAGTTCATCTCGCTCTGCGACGCGCAGCGAAAGATCGAGGGCGTGTGGAAGGGCAAGACGCGCACGTACGACATGCGCGGCAAGAAGTTCTGCGTCGTGATGGCGGGCAACCCGTACACCGAGAGCGGCGAGAAGTTCAAAATCCCCGACATGCTCGCGAACCGCGCCGACACCTACAACCTCGGCGACATCCTGCAGGGCAAGGACGATCTGTTCGCGCTCTCGTACCTCGAGAACGCGCTCACCTCGAACAAGGCGCTCCAGCCGCTCGCCGGCCGCGATCCCAAGGACACCTACAAGCTCATCAAGATGGCGCAGGGTGAGGCGGTGCCCGTCTCCGAGCTCGGCTATCCGTACTCCGCTGCCGAGGTGAACGAGATCACCGAAGTGCTCAAACGGCTCTTCATGGTGCAGCGCGTGTTACTCCAAGTGAACCTTCAGTACATCGCCTCGGCGTCGCAGGACGATCAGTTCCGCACCGAGCCGGCGTTCAAGCTGCAGGGCAGCTACCGCAACATGAACAAGGTCACCGAGAAGGTGGTGGCCGCACACACACCGGACGAGATCGAGTCGCTCATCGACAACCACTACGCGGGCGAGTCGCAGACGCTCACCACCGGGGCCGAGCACAATCTCCTCAAGCTCGCCGAGATGCGGGGACGCCAGACGCCCGAGCAAAAGGCGCGCTGGGAGGAGATCAAGAAGGGCTTCGTCCGCGTGAAGATGATGGGCGGGCAGGCCGACGATCCGGTAGCCCGCGTCACCGGCACCCTGGCCGGCCTCGGCGAGCAGCTCGCCTCGATGGAGAAGAGCCTCTCGAGCATGGCGGCAAAGTCGAGCGAGCCCGCGACGCTCATCGCCGCCGAGCTAGGCAAGCTTCACGCCGCGCTCGATGCGCTCGCTTCGCGCGAGCTCCTCGTCAATGTCGAGCGCGATCCCAAGATCGCCGAGCTGGTCTCGCAGCAGCTCGGCCTCGTCGAGACGACGCTCGCTCCCGTGGTCAAAGCCGTCGCTGACAGCCTCGTCCTCGCGGGGCTGTCTCTCAAGGAAGACAGAGGGGCGGCCCGTGCCGTCGGCGAAGAGCAGAGCAAGGCGCTCGAGCGAGCCATCGCCGAAGCCGCGCAGAAAGTCCGCGAGATGGGCGCGGCCCAGCAGCAGGTCGCGGCCGCGCAGCAGCAGGCCGTGGCCGTGCAGGCGCAGCAGCTCCAAGCCATGCAGCACGCGCATCAGCTGGCGGCGGCGCAGAGCCAACAGATCGCTCAGGCTCAGCAAGCCGCCCAACAGGTCGCGCAGATGTCTCAGCAGGCCGCCCAAAGCGCGCAGCAGATGGCCTCGCACGCGCAAAACGTCCTCGCTTCGAACCCGGGCGGCGCTCCGCAGCAACTCCTCTTCCAGCGGCCGGATGCGACGCCGGAAGAGAACGAGATGATCGCGCGAGCCCAGATCGCGCTGCAGAACGCCAAGCAGCAAGGCGCCCTGGCGCCCGAGGTGGGGGCCGCGGTTCACCGCGTCGAGCACCGAATCGGCGAGCTGGCAAACATGGTCCGCTCGCTTCAGGAGCGGGTAGGACAGGGCGTCGCCGCGCACGTTCAGGCGCAAGCGCAGGGCCAAGGGCACGCCGCACGCAACGAGGCCTCCCGCAACGGAGGGAGCGGCAACGCTCCGCGGTTCGATGCCGCGATCGACTTCCAGAGCCCGTCGAACTTCTACAGGTGGCGAGCCCAGGCGGACGTCGTGAACGAGGGCGGCGTCTTCATCGCCACCCGTCGCAAAGTTCCGAACCTCGGCCAAGAGGTCATCATTCGGGTCACACTACCGGGCGGCGTCGAGCTCGAGGCCCGTGCAGTCGTCGAGTGGGCTCGGCCGCCCGGTCACCAAGGCATGGCCGCCGGCTTTGGCGCCCGGTTCGTCGATCTACCTACATACGCCCGCCAGCTCATCGATCACTTCGTCGCCCGGCGCGAGCCGCTCTTGTTCGAACAGGCGTAACTTCGTCGGGCCGTGTGCGGTCGCCTGCGCTTGGGGGCTCTCTTCGAAAATTGCACCCTCCCAGTGTTGCGGGACCATGGGACCCACAACGCTGGGTCCCGCGGACCCGGGACCCTTGGTCCCGGGAGACTGGGAATGCCATTCTCGAGCGAGGACACACACCGACAGGGGCGCGAGACTTCTGACGGCTCGACTCGCTACCGCACATCGCGACGGCGTAGACTTGGCACGCTGACTGCAACTGGCGGACGCCCCCAATGGCAACCGGCATCGAGCAACCCGTCGACCGAATCGCCGATCCCGCGAACGAAGACGAGAGCGTCATGGCCGCGATCATCTACGCCGAGGCGAAGGTGACTCGTGACGCCGCGCCCACCACCGAGATGCTCGCCGTCGGCTGGACCCTCCGAAACCGCTACCTTCACGTTCGCAAGACCTACGGCGCGAACGACAAGAAGTGGTTCGGGTCCGGCACCACGCTCGAGTCGGTCGCTACGCATGGCCGCGAGTTCGTCTCCGTCTCCGGTCCTCGGTACAGGAACTTCCGAAAGAATCGGGCGATCATCACGCACCCCGCCGAAGTTCATTTCGGCAACCTCTGCATTCAGGCGGCGCGTCAGATCCTCGCCGAGCCTGAGCCGATCACCCCCGGCATCTCCGGCACGTACCCGTACATCTGGTTCCAGAAGTCGAGCCGCCGGCCGAGCTCGCGTGCGAGCGTGAACGCGTCGCCGCACGGCGAGCACAACTTCTGGTCGTTCGCCCCGGGTCGCGAGCGCGGCTGACGGCGCCTCATCCGTCGAGCGCGCGCTTCATCTCCGGCTTGCGCAAGCTGATGAGCGCGTACGCCGAGTACGGCGTGCCGATACACGTGAAGAGCCCGAAGCATGCGTAGATGATCGTCGACGCGCGGGCCCAACGTTTCCGTGTCGCGATCGCCCACGCGTTGATCGGCGCCCAAGCGATGCCGAGGACGGTCCACAGCGTTCCGAGAATGAGGAACAAGACGAAGACGCCGCCGAAGACGACCTCGTACCAAGCGAGGCCCGAGGAGCCGCCCGAGGACGAGTGCGTCGAGGGCGGCGACGGAGCGGTGTCCGGGCGAAGGATCGACCAGAGAACGATCCCTAGGTGGACGACGGTCATCACTGCGAGCAAGGCGACATTGAGCTTGAAGTGAACGAGATGCCGCGCGTCGAACGCGTCGTCGAGCGCGCGAAGGAAATGACGGATCGAGGGGAACCTCGCCTCGGGGTGGAGGTTGAGCGCGCGCGCGAGGACGTCACGCACCGGTTGCGAGAGGGACGGCGGAAAGATCGGCCGGGTTCCGGCGATCGACCATTTGAGCTCGTCGAGCGTGCGCCCCGCGAACGGCCGGAACTGCCCCACCGCTTCGCAGACGACGAGCGCGAACGAGAACTGATCGGCGCGCGGGTCGGTGGGTCGCATGAAGAGCTGCTCGGGCGACATGTACGCGGGCGTGCCCGCGAACAGCCCTTGATCGGCGGCGCCGAACTGCGCGAGGCCGAAGTCGGTGATGCGAACGCGTCCCTCGGCGCCGATGAGGATGTTGTCGGGCTTCACGTCGCGGTGAACGAGCCCTGCGTCGTGCAAGGCAGAGAGTCCCTGCGCGGCTTGGTGGAGGATGCCGCTCACCTCCCACGGCTGGCGCTTGGAAGCGGCGAGCCACGCACCCAAGCTTTGTCCGGGCACGTACTCCATCGCGATGTAGAGCTGGCCCGCTTCGATGCCGGCGTCGTACACCGCGACCACGTTGGGATGGGAGAGCTGCGCGATCGCGCGTGCCTCGCGGAGCGCGAACTCTTCCATGGAGCTCGACGGAACCGCGCCGGGACGAAGGAGCTTGAGCGCGACGGGCCTCGACAGGACCGTGTCGTAGGCGAGGTAGACGCGGCCCATCCCGCCCTCGCCGAGCTGTCCCTGGATCGTGTAGCGACCGAACTTCCCGCCGACCGCGATCCCTTCACTCTCGACGGGAGGTGCCGGAGGCGCTCGGTGACGAACCCCGCTCTCTTTCTCGAGCGCCGAGCTGACCGCCAGCGTGCTGCCGAACGCGCGTGCGAGCTCGGTGAGCGTCGAGTAGCAGCGCTCGCACGCGTCGACGTGCACCTCGACCTGGCGAGCCTCGCTCGCGTCGAGCTGTCCTCTCACGAAGAGGAGCGCCGTATCCTCGGAAGGGCACGCCACCGTTGGATCTCCGAGACCAGGCAAGTAGCCTATCTGGCGTCTTGCTGCATTCGGCCGCAGATTCGTCCTTTTACGCCGAGGTCCGGGCGGCCTTCCTCGCGGCCTGCGCATCCGGTCCGGCTGCCGGCGGGCCCGAGCTGGATGCGGTCCTCGCGAAGCGCATCGACGAAGCGGGTGCTGCGTTTCCTTCCTTCGCACCGCCGGCTCGGGTGTTCGGCCGGGCGCTCGCGCGCGGCCTGCGAGAGGGGCGAGATCCCCTTCGTTGGCTCGAGCAGGTTCGCGCGGCGGATCTCTGGTTGGCGACCGCGTGCGAGGCCGGCGACGTCGAGGCGATGGCCACGTTCGAGCGAACGCTCGCGCCCGAGGTGCGACGCGCATCGCAGCGCTCGCAGAAGAGCGTCGTCGACGCCGACGATCTGCTCCAGCTCGTGAGCCAGAAGCTCTTCGTCGAGTCGCCCGAGGCCGCGCCGAAGATTCGTGAGTACTCGGGCGAGGGCGATCTCAAAGGGTGGATCCGGGTCGTCGCAGTGCGCCTCTTGGTCGACGTCGGCCGCAAGAAGTCCGGCGGTGAAGCGCCGGCGTCCGCCGAACGAGCGGTCGATGCGCTCTTCGCGGCGGGCGCGGATCCCGAGCTCGAGTACTTGAAGCGGCACTACCGCGCCGAGTTTGCAACCGCGTTCACCGAAGCGATCGCATCGCTGGACCCGGAAGATCGAACGAGCCTGCGTCAGAGCCTCGTCGACGGGCTGACGGTCGATCAAATCGCGCACGCGCACGGCGTGCATCGCGCGACGGCCGCTCGACGTGTCCAGAAGGCGCGGGAAGCGCTCCTGTCCGATACGCGGATGCGCCTGATGGCTCGATTGCGCCTCTCGAAGAACGAGCTGGAGAGCGTGATGCGCATGATCGAGAGTCAGCTACACGTGAGCGTCGGACGTTTGCTCGGCTGATCGCCCGTGACGAAGGAAGAATCCACAGGGACGAACGTAACCAAGCACTCCGCCGTCGCCTTCCTCGGCACGCTGCTAGACTCTCGCCCGTCGTGGATCACCTCCCTCCCTGTTGCGCGTCGTGCCCCGAGCTCGATCAGAAGGCGCGGGCGTGCCGGCTGCTTTCCGATCTCGGTGCCGAGTCGCGCCAGCGTCTCGCAGGCATGCCGTGCGACACCAACCGCCTCTTGCGTCATCGGTTCCGCGGCCATGGCGATGACGTGACGCGGGCCGCGCAGGCTCGCTGGCTGAATCCGGAGACGGACGTCGCGGCGCTGCGCGCCGAGATGGAGCCGCCGATGGATGCGCGGGTCTGGCTCTCGCGCTGGCCCGCGCTCGCGCTCGCGTCGCAGTCGCTCGAGGAGCGGTTCGCTCCGGCTCCCCAAGTGGGGACGCCGCTGCCTCCGGCGTCGGCTCCGATCCTGAGCGCGCTCGCCGAGCTTCACGCGATCGATCCGCTGAGCCAGCTGCTCTGTCTGGACGGTATGCGCGGGACGGTCGAGACGTCGGCGTGGCGCTCGAGCCTCGGCGTCAGCGATCCCGTGCTTGCCGATCACGTCGCGCTCGCGCTCTTTCGCGTGCTCGCGCTTCTTTGCGATGCGATCGCTCGCGTCGAGGATGCGGCGGCGCGCGTTTGCCTTCGCGAGCGCTGGTTCGGCCGCACCGGAGGGGCCGAGGTAGCGTCTCTCGGACGCGCGAAAGAGGGGCTCGGGACCGCGATCTCGATGACCGAGTTCCGCGCGAACGCGCAGCGAGGTGCGGAGCGTGCGATCGAAGCCATCGTCGCGGATCAGAGGCTCTCGATCCTGATGGGCACGGACGCGGCCGCCGGGTTTCGGCGCGCGCTCAAGCTCGACGTCGAAGCCGAGAACGCGCTCAGCTTCGAGCACCCGCTCTTCGCGTTCCTCGGCCGCGAGCTCTCCGACGCGGCGTGCCGGACGCCGGATGCGCACTCGTCTGCGCACGATCTCCTCGCGTTCGCTCTCGCCTCGGGCCGGTCCGTGGAAGAGGACCTTGCGGTCGTCGAGCACCTGGCATGTTGTCGGGACGACCGATGCCTCGTCATCGTGCGCGCCGAGGTAACGAGCACGGCCTCGGTGCGCCGCCTGCTCGCCGGGCCGATGACAGCGCCATCATCGTGGCCTGCTCGCCCCGCCGTGGGCGGCTGGCCCGCACAAGCGGCGGGGCTCTCGCCTCGCGCACAGCCCGACGACGAAGAAGACACACTGCCTCGCCCTTGAGATCGCCGGCAACTTTCACAAGTGTAGGTAGCTTCTGCTACGTTGCGTCCTAACGGCCTGATGCAACGAGGGTCCCCTCCCCAGAATTTCGTGCCCGCACCGCCGCCGCTCTTCTTGGACTACGCGGGGAAACGGTACGCGATCAACGTGCAGAGGTTCATCATCGGCCGCGAGCGCGGGGCGTGCCACTTGTTGCTTCAGGATCCGAACGTCTCTCGCCAGCACGCGGCGATCGAGTTCCTCCAGGGCTACTACTACATGGTCGATCTCGGCTCGCGGAACGGCATCGGCTACGACGGGCACCGCATCCACAAGAAGCAGATCGTCGAAGGCGACAAGTTCGAGATCAGCGGCCACGCGCTCGCGTTCTCGTTCAAGAACGGCTGATCTTCGGCGCGGCGGGGGCCGCGCGCCGCCAGACGGGCGTCTCGTCGGCCTCGGGTAAGCCGACGAGGTGCTCTTGCGGCCGGAAGGACGCCTTGTACGCGAGCGACATGCACCCATCGACCTGGTAGCCCAGGTAGACGTAAGGGATTCCGCGGCGCCGCGCGATCTCGATCTGCGTGACCACGTTCGCCGTACCGAGCGACTTTTTCGCCCACGAAGGGTCGTAGAAGAAATAGATCGCGCTCCATGCGCGCGGCGTCTCGTCGCAGAGGCCCACGCCGACGAGCTTGCCGGTGTCGGGCTCGAAGTAGGTGATCTCTCGCGCGGCCGGATGGGGGAACGCGAACTGGATGCGGTAGCTGCGCTCCGACAAGAACGCTTCTTCCCAGCCGCGGGTGCGCTCCCGTTGCGCGTGCCATGCGTGGTACAGCGCGAGCCGCTCGTCGTCGCAGATCGGAGCGCCGACGCGAACTTCGAGCGCGCCGCAGGCCGCCTGGGCGCGGCGCTGACTCTTGGACGGCGTGAACTCGGCCGTCGGAATTCGCGTCGGAATGCACTCGAAGCACGGCGCGCAGCCCGGCCGGAAGTAGTCGGGACCGAACCGCCGCCAACCGCGCTCGAGCAGCGCCTCGAGCTCGAGCGGCGTTACTTCGACCTGGATCCGGTGGACGAGGCTCGCGTTCCGATCGGAGAGATACGAGCAGGGGCGCGGCTCTTCTTGGAGAACATCGAGGAGTCGCGCCAACTCGTCCGAGCTCCTATTGCTGGATGACGTTGAGGACGTAGCTACCGGCGCCGGACGCCCACCCGTCGACGACGACCGTCACCGTCTGCCCCGCCATCAGGCTGATGAAGATCTGCGACACGGTACCCATGCCAGGCGTGTCGTCATCGCAGGCGAGGGATGCTCCGGTGCAGGTCGCTCCGAGGACCGACAGCACCGTGTCGTACGACGACCCGAAGGTGTTCATCTCGTACGTTGCGGTCGCGGGCGCGGTGAACGTGTACGTGTGCTCGGGCGCGGTGCTGGACGGTACGCACGACGGTGCAAACGAGTTCGTGCCGCCGAGGGTGCTGCCCGAGATGGTGATCGGGACGACGTTCCCGAGGTCGCCGGTCGGGCACGCCGATGAAGGCGTCACGTTGACGAAGAGGCTGTACTGGCCCGACGTGTTCTTTCCGTCGACGATGACGTAGACGGTTTGTCCCGCGGCGAGCGTCGCGGTGACCCGCGAAGTCGGCCCGCCGAAGTCGTCGTTGCAGCCGAGCTCGGCGCAGCCGCCCGCGTCCAGAACCGTGAGCACGGTGTCGTAGGCGGAGTTCGCGGTGCTGAACATGTACGAGCCCGCCGTCGGTGCCGTAAACTCGTAGTAGTGCTCGGGTCCGAGCTGGCCGGTGCACGACGGCACGAGGTGATCCGGCGCGCCGGTCGTATTCCCGGACACGGTGACCGGGACCATGCTGCCGATGATTGTCGGCGTGTTGCACGCGCCGCACGGTCCGTTGCAGTTGCTGAAGCAGAACCCCATGCCGCAGGTTTCGTTTGCGCCGCAGGGGTTGTTGCAGAAGCCGCAGTGATTCGGATCGCTGAGCGTGTCGACGCAGTCGCCGTTGCAGAGCGTCAGGCCGCCCATGCACTGGTCGATCTGCGAGATGTTGAGCTGGTAGGTTCCGGTCGCGAAGCCGTCGACGACGAGGTGCACGGTCTGTCCGGCCTGCAAGAAGGATTGCAGCATCGCGTCGGATCCGAACGAGTCGTCGCTGCATTGCACTTCGAAGCAGCCGAAGGGATCGAGCAGCGAGAGCGACGTGTCGAAGGTCGAGCCGATGGTGTCGAACTGGTAGGTCCCCGAAACCGGCGCCGTGAAGATGTGCTGGACCTCGGGAACGGCGGTTCCGGTGCAGAATGGGAAAAAATTGTTCTGCGCGTTCGCGTTCGTTCCGGTGACCGACTGCGGGACATTCTGCGAGAGGAACGCCGTATCGCAGATTCCGCAGATCCCGCCGTCCTCACAGCCGCCGCCTTCGCAGAAGCCGAAGTTGCAAAACTCGTCGAAGTCACACGGTTGGAAGCATCCCCCGCAGTGCTGTTGGTCGAACAGCGGGTCGATGCACTGGCCGTTGCAGAAGAGCAGGCCGTCGCCGCACGCTCCGACGCACTGGCTGTCGATGCATTGCACGCCGGGCCCACACGGATTCCCACACGCGCCGCAGTTGAGCGGGTCGCTCGTCGTGTCGACGCACTCTCCGCTACAGTAGACGGTGCCGCCCGAGCACGGGTTGCCCGTGGTCGTGGTGGGGCCCTTGCTCGTGGTCGTGGTGGGGCCCGGACCGTTCGCGCCCTCACCCTCGCCCCCGCACTCGCCGTCGCTGCAGGGGGTGATGACCACCGTGTTTTCGCAGGCGAGTCCGGCAGCGATGAGCGTGAAAAAGGCTACGGCGGCGAATGTGGCTTTCGGCATCGATACTTCTCCGAAGAAAGGCGGGGCTTAGCGTATCAGGGCTATCTCCGCCCGGCCGCTTTCGGGGCGCTGAAACGTGGATCGTGCTCGATGAGCCAGGCGAACGCCGCCTCGACCAGGGGCGCTACGGCGCCGCCGTAGGTGTGGCCTGCACCCGGGGCGTAGTCCAGGCGAAGGTCGAGGCCGCCCCGCTTCATCCAGACCTTGGACTGGTCGGCGGAGTCCTTGCAGCTCTTTTGTCCGCAAACGATCGCGACGCGCGTCAGGCCGGCTTCGCGCATGCGCTCCGACAGGGCGACGTTCCAGTCGGCCGAGCCGCCCTCGACGAAAAGGGCCCGTGAAAACAGCGCGGCGTTCTCCTTCTTCTCATGCAGAAAGAGGAGACCCATCGAGGCTCCCTGCGAGTACCCGGCGAAGATCGCGCCGCTCGTGTCGAGGCGGGAGCCGTACCGGGCCTTGGCGGCCTCGATGGCAGCGGTGACCTCGCGGCCGAGCTCGTGGTGGCCGTCGTAGAAGTAACCGCGCTCCTCTTCGGGGAGGTGCCTGCCGATGGGGCGGCCGGCGGTGCAGAGGATGAACGCTCGGCCGGCGACGAGCTCGTCGTAGCGATCGCAGTGCGGCTCGGGACGGCCGCCGGCGCCGTGGGTCACGACGACGAGGGGACGGGGCGACGACGAAGGAGGAGGGAGGACGACGTACGCGTCAGGAAAGTTGGGGACGGGGAGGCGCTCGCGTTCTGTCGTCGAGGGACCGGCTGGGAGAGGAGCCGAGGGAGAGGCAGAGGCAGAGGGAAGGGGAGAGGGAGAAGGCGACGACGGGGAAGAGATGGGTGCGGGCGTGGGCCTCCCGACGTGGTCGGGCGGCGCGGCCGGCGAGCACGCGGTGACGAGCGCGAGGACGACCCAGCTCTTTCTCACCCGCGCGCGAGCTTCTCCAGGGTCGGGAAGAGCGAGCGGATCAGGCCCGGCGAAACGCGCTTGAGGGCTTGAAGCATCTTCGCCTCTTTGTGCGGGAAGCAGAAGACCTGGTCCTTGTCGCACGCCTTGAGCGCGATCGCCGCGACGTCGTCGGCGCCGACCTTGTTGGCGCGCATCAGCTTCTCGATCGCGTCGGGGTTGACCGTCTCGGTGTGCGCGCGCGCCGCGCGGTGGATGTTGGTCTCGAAGAAGTACGGGCACAGGACGGTGGCGCCGACGCCGGTCTTGAGCAGCTCCGCGGCGAGCGTCTCGGTGATGGCGACGACGCCAGCTTTGGTCGCGTTGTACGGGCCCATTTGAGGTGCGTAGGTGACGCCCGCGATCGAGGCGACATTCAGGATGTGGCCGCTCCCACGCTTCTTCATCGCCGGAAGGAAGAAATGACAGCCGTAGACGACGCCCATCAGGTTGATGCCGACGATCCAGTCCCAGTCCGCGAGCGGAATGTCGCCGATCGGGCCGCCCACGGCGACGCCTGCGTTGTTGACGATCAGGTCGACGCCCCCGAGCACTTCTTCGGAGCGATCACGCAGGCGCTCGACCTCTGCAGCTTTCGAGACGTCGCACCGCTCGACGTGCGCCTTGCCGCCTGCGCGCTCGACGATGCGCGCCGTCTCTTCGGCGCCTTCGAGATCGATGTCGGCGATGACGACGTGGCCGCCGCGCTCGGCGAGGCGTTTGGAAAGAGCGCGGCCGAGGCCGCCGGCGGCGCCCGTGACGACAGCGCGGGGGCTGTTGGGGATCATGCCGCCGGACTAGCACGGGAATGTCGGGGACACGATCGACCGAGACGGACGATCAAGGGTAGAGCGACTTGGACCTTCGCCGTACCATCCCCGAGCGCAGGATGGCTCGGAACGGTGAAGCGCCCACGATCGACGTCGAGCAGCGCGTGCTCGAGCTCGAGGAAGAGATCCGTGAGCGCGCGCTCGTCGAGAAAGGCCTCCGCGCGGCGCTCGCGGAAGCGCACGGGGCCGAAGACACGCTCTGGCAGATCGGGGCGGTCACCGCCGCGCTGTGTGAATCGGCGTCGCTGCAAGAGGTGGCCGATACTATCGTCACGACCGCTCGCGACGCGCTCGCCGCTTCCGCAGCCGTCGTGTACGTGATGACCGATGACGGTCAGCTCGAGCTCGCCGCCCATCGAGGCCTCTCGAGCTCGGTGGAGCACCTCAAACGGCTATCGCTCGACGCTCCGCTGCCGCTCGCCCAGGCGGTCCGCACGCGAACCGCGCTGTTCTACCCCGACCTTTCGGCGGTGCTCGCTGCCTACCCAAACCTCGCGGGCGCCGAGGCGCGTACCGAGGGCCTGCAAGCCGTAGCGGCGCTACCCTTCGAGTCGCAGGGCAGGATCCTCGGCGGGGCTGCCTTCAGCTTTCCCAAGAGCTGGAGGTTCCACGCGCCCGAGCAGACGATGCTGACGACCATGGTCCAACATGGCAGCCACGCCATTTTGCGAGCGAAGCTCTACGAAAACGAGCGCCGCATGCGCGAGGAGCGCGATCGTCTCATCGCGAAGCTCACCGAGACCGTGCGGCTCAACGAGCTCTTCGCGGGCGTGCTCGCCCACGACCTTCGGAACCCGCTCGCGGCGATCATGACGGCCGCACAGGTCGCGCAGATCTACGAGAAGGACGAACAGGTCGCCAAGCCGCTCGACATCGTCCTCTCGAGCGGAGCGCGCATGGCCCGGATGATCGAGCAGCTGCTCGACTTCACCCGGCTGCGGGTCGGCACCGGGCTCGAGCTCGACCTCGAGCGTATCGACCTCGTGGAGGTGTGCCGTGAGGTGGTCGCAGAGCTCGAGAAGACGAACCCCGCCTGCGCGGTGCGGATCGAGCACACGGGCGACACCAGCGGTCGCTGGGACTTCGATCGGCTCATGCAGGTCTTCTCCAATCTCGCCGGCAACGCCGTACAGCACGGCGAGCCGGACGGAGGCGTCCGCATCCATATCGACGGCCGCCAGTCCGAGGTCGTCGTCGCCACCGTTCACAACCGTGGAGCGATCCCCTCCGACGTTCTTCCGATCCTCTTCGATCCGTTTCGAGGAGTGCAGAAACGTCGAGGCAAGGGCAAGCGCGGCTTTGGCCTGGGCCTCTTCATCAGCAAGCAGTTCGTGCTCGCGCACGGTGGCACCATCGAGGTCCGCTCCGAGGGCGACGGCCAGACCGAGCTGGTCGTACGGCTACCCCGAGCGACCGCAAACGCCGAGAAGCGCTGACGGCTATCCCCCCGCCACCGAGGATCGGCTATCGCGGAGCGCGATGTTGCAGTTCTTGCTCATGAGGTCTTGGGCGCGCTGGTCGGGCGCCGTGCTCATCGCATCTTTGGCTGGCCTCTGGGCGTGTGACGGCTCGCTCGGCGACGGCGACGGCGATGAGGGCGGCGGCTGGACGGGGCTGACCAACTCCTCGGCTACGGGATCGTCCGAGACGGAGTCGACCGGCTCGGAGTCGACGGGCTCGCAATCGACCGGCACCGGCGGGGCCGCCGGCTCGTGGACCTTGCGTCAGTCGCAGACCAAGAACTGGGACGCGGGCGATCCGAGCTGGCAGGGCGGCAACGAGGTTTCGTTCTCCGATGTCGCGCAAGGTTCGACGCTGATCCTCGCCGTGTACGGCTACTCGTACCCGACGGAGCCGTACGGCGTTCCCTCCGACTCGATGGGCCAGCCCATCGTCACGGCAGTGCAGACCGACACCGAGCGTTCGGTCCAGGCCGCTGCCTGGGTCATGCATGACGCGGCCGCGGGGCAGCATTCGTGGACGGGCCTTCCAGACTTGAGCACCGGAGACGGCAAGCTCTTCTTCATGGAATTCGATCCGGGCGGCGCTCCGTCGAGCACCACCGTGGGCGCGGCCACCGCGGCGCTCCACGCGTACGAGCCTCCGTGGCTGACAACGGGCGGCGTGACCTTGTCGAGCGGCGTCGGCGCCGGCGACTTGCTCATCGCGTTCTCCTTTCAGGAAGAGGCCAGCGTCGGGAACCAAAGCACCCCTTACACCGATCCGCCGGACGGCTGGCTCAGCCTCGGCGTGCAGAACGATTCGACGCACAACATCGCCGGCGCCGCGGCCTGGCGCATCGCGCCCGACGACACCCCGCAAACGGTGACCTGGTCGTGGGAGATCGCCGGTGCGCAGGATCCGACGGTCTTCAAGGCCGCCGCGTTCGCGGTGCGCGCTCCCTGAGGCGGGCAGCCTACTGCGGCGGTCCAATCACCAATCGGTCCACCTCTCTCCGCATCCAGTTGATCCACACCGAACGAGCAAAGCTCGTGGTCCTGTAGAGCTCGCTGAGCGCTGCCGGTTCGACCGCGCCGAGGGCGCTCTCGTCGAGGTTCGGACCGCCGCCCTTCTCCCAGGCGCTCTTCCAGATCGACGCCAAGACGTTTGCGCCGTCGATGATGCGCTCTGCCGTCGGCCGGCCGAGGCGTGACCACATGACGTCGAGGTCGCCGTCGGTGTCGATGAAGGTGTCGACGATGACCTCCGGCGAGAGGCTGTTGAGGGTTCGCTTCTGGAGCACGAGGATCGCGCGGCCGCAGGCGTGGCCGCTGGAGATGTCGCGCGTCGACGGCATGAACTGCCCGAGGATGTCGTCGATCGTCGAGTTGAGATCGGCGGCATGGGCGCTCAGCATGCGGCTCTCGTACGCCGTGTGGACGCCTCTTCCGTTCGGGATGCGCTCTTCGCCATATCCGTTGTGCCATCGTGTGGCGTGGAGCGGCTGGCAGGCGTCGCCGACGTAATGGGTGATGATGCCGGCTGCGGCGACGAACTGGACGAGGTTCGGCGGGTTCTCTTTCAGCGCGCCGACCATCACGTCGTAGAGCTGCCAGACACGGAAAGGGAGGCTGCCGCCGTCCTTGAGGTCGAAGTTGAGCGAGTCGTAGAAGCCCAGCCACTCGCGGGGATCGAAGAAGTCGTCGTCTTCCGAGAGCTCGAGGAGCGTCTTGTTCTGGTGCAGCGGCCCGCGCTGATCGAGATCCGCGAAGTGCGTCGGGCGCTCGAAGTCGCCGCGCAGCTCGCGCCACTCGAGATCCGGGACCATGGCGAGCGGCGTGAAGTCCTCGGCGTCGAGGGGGGTGTCGGGATCCTCGAAGATGCGGTTTCGATTGTTGGACAAAAGCGTCGCCAGCTTCTCATCGGTGGGAAAGCGCGTGGCGACTTGGCCGACGGTGTAGTGGCCCACCGCGCCCCAACGCTCTTCGCGGCCGAGTCGGATGTCGCGGACGATGTCGACGCCGAGCTCGCGACAGATCACGCCGAGCGATGAAGCGAGCGCATACTCCGTCACCTCTTCGTCTTGCGCGCCGACGAAGGTCTGTCCGCCCCAATGCAGCGCGATGGGACGAGGGAGCTCCTCGCCTCCATCCGGCTCGAGGAACCACACGGCGCCGGAGTTGCCGTGGCTGCCGATCGCGCGTGCCATGCTCTTCGGCGTGACAGCGTCCTTCTCGCCGAGCTCGCGCGGGCCGATGAGGAGATCGGCGAGCTGATCTTGGCCGCCGACGGATCGGTAGCGATAAAAGAGCCCCTGGATCTCGCCTGCGAGCCTGCCGGAGGCGGCGCCGAACGCGACGACGGGGCAGCCGATCAGATCGAGCGACGCCGTTTCGGCGTTGAGGTCGGCGAGCTCGCCGAACTGCCCGACGCCGTAGACGCGAGACGTCCAGCGCGACGCGCTATCGACGCGAACCAGCGCGGCGTCGAGGTTGAGGACGCTGCGCGGTCCGGGGAAACCGGGGTAGGCGCGCTCGAACGGGAGCTTGCCTACCTCTTTGCCGGCCGACTTTCCGAGGAGCTCGCGCTTTCCGCCGACCAGCGTGTAGAGCTCCCGACCGGCCTCGCCCGCGACGTGCGCGTTGGTGAGTGCGTAGAGAAGATCGCCGTCCGATACGAGGCAGCCGATCGTCGCCGCACGCGTCTGACCCTGCACGTCGGCGAGCGACGGGTAGCCGCCGCCGAGCATCACCTCGGGAAAGCGGAGGGCTTGCACCGCGCCCGCGCGCTCCTCGCGCTTCTCTGCGTAGATGACGCAGGTCGGCACCACGCGGCCGTCGGGCAGGTAGAGCCGCTGCGGCACGATGTCGTCGACCTTCTCGGCGAAGTCCTTCGGATCGATCCAATCGCTCACGAACACCATCACGCACGGCCACGAGTACGGCCTCACCTCGCTGTTGCGGAGCGTTCGCTTCTGCGTCCGCCCTCGCGGCCGCGTTCCGAAGGCCGTCGCTTCGGACTCGTCATCCTCGGCCGTGAACCTGTACCGGCCGACTGCCGTCGCCACGACGTTCGCCATGTGACAGAGGTGAACGTGGTACGCCTCACGCGCGTCGAGCACGTCCTTTACCGATAACGACGCGTAGTTTCTCCGCCGGGCCTTGCTCATGGTCTCGGCCGATGAGACGGGAGATCGGTGGAGATGGGAAGCCGATCGATGCTGTTATTCTTTCCCCATGTGGATCATCGTTGGGGGGCGCACCAAGGTGAAGCCCGTCGAGGGCGGCCGCGCCGTCATGCATCGGTGCGAAAAATGCGAGACGGTGACGAAGTTCGCCGAGTGCGACGTCAAGGACGCCCTGACGGTGTTCTTCGTGTCTCTCCTCGACATGACGTCGCGACGGATGGTCTGCATGACCTGCGGCGATGACATCGACCCCGACAAGATGCAGAGCGCGCCGGTGTCGACAAGGAAGCTCGATGCGCCCGCTTCGACGAAGTCATTGGAGGCGCCCGCGTCGAGGCGCCCTCGGCCGGACGATCCGGAGATCGATGACATGCTCGCGGCGCTCAAGAAGCGGATTGGGAAGTCTTGAGAGCACGACCCGATCTGGGCAGGTCAATGGATGGATCATCCGAGAACCCAGCGATCAGGAACCCTCGTCACACCTCCTGCGACCGCTCGATGGTGGTCCGTTTTCCATCCGAAAACTTCAGTCTTTTCGCCAGCGGCGCGCTTGACCTCGCTCGTGCGCCGCGGTCTTGTCGAGCGTCGCCATGCGGACCCTCGGCATCGTCTTCGCGTCGTCGTTGCTCTTCGCGCCGCTCCTCTCGAGCTGCGCTGTCGAAGAGGAGTCGTCCCTGGACGAGGAGTACGGGGAAGCACGCTCCGCGATCACCGTGGATCAAGTGATCGACGGGGACTGCTCTGCGACGACCCAGCTCGAGGGGCTCGACCTTCAGATCATCGAGCAAGCGAATTGCATCGTGCCGGGTGCGTACCTGGCTGTCCCTCCGCTCCCGAACGTGACGGTCGTCGACGGCGTCTACGCGTTTCTCGAGGAGCCCGCGCGCGACGCGCTCGTCGCCGCGGTGAACCAACACCCCGAGATGAGCTTGCAGATCAACTCGATGCTGCGGACGGTCGCCGAGCAGTACGTGCTGTGGACGTGGTGGCAGCAAGGTCGTTGCGGGATCACCGCTGCGGCGGACCCTGGCGAGTCGAACCACGAGTCGGGGCTCGCCCTCGACATTCAACAGTACGACGCGTGGCGGCCCGTCCTGCAATCGCACGGCTTCACCTGGCTCGGCAGCGGCGATCCGTGGCACTTCGACTACACCGGCCCCGGCGCCGTCGACCATCGAGGGACCGACGTGCTCGCGTTCCAGATGCTCTGGAACATCAATCACCCCGACGACCTGATCGACGAGGACGGGATTTGGGGACCGCAGACCGCAGCGCGGATGGCCCAAGCACCGGGCGAGGGCTTCCCGAAGGGCGCGAATTGCGGTGATGCGCCCGATGTGTGGCTCGCCTCGTCCTTCGAGAACGCGACGGATCGCTTCGCCGACGGTGCGTCGGCGGGTGTGGTCGACCTCTTCGAGGGTGATGCCGTCGAGTGGGCGGTTCAGGTCGAGAACCGCGGCTCGGTCGCGGCGGACAGCGTCGTCGTCGCGCTCGACGCGGGCGACGCCCTCGCAGCGTCGACCTTCACCGTCGAGCGTGCCAATCCACAGAACGCAACGCAAGGAAGCTTTACCGGCGGCAAGGCCGACGTCACGCTCACCGCGCTCGAGGCGGGAGAGATCGCATTCATCCGCGTTGCCGCGAGCGGCGGCACCTATTCGGTCGACGACGACGCGCCCGCGGTCGCGAAAGCGTTCGTTCGTGAGGTCGCCGGACACTACGAGGCGACCGCGTTCGGCGCCGAGCCGACGAACGACGGGACACAGACGTTCAACGACGGCGCGCTGGAGATCGAGACGGGAGCCGACGTCTACTCGCACGTGAAGTGGGAGTTCGAGAGCGACCGACGGGAAGGCGTCACCGGCGAGGGGATGCTGTCGGTCGCGAGCGGCGCGCTCTCGATAGGGGCCGCCGACGGCGCGTACGCCGTCACCCCGGTCACCAGCGTCATCGGCAACGAGGCGACCAAGCTCATCCTTCGAGCGAAGCGAGGCGGAGGCTCGGGCGCTTCCGGATCGGGCGATGCAACGCTCATCGTCTTTTCCGATGACGACGTCGACATCGCGAACGGAAAGAGCGCGGCCGGCGCGAGCACCGTCCTTGCGCTGCCCGCCGACGGCATGTTCCACGACATCACGCTCGATGCGGCGACGTTCCCCGCGCTAGGTGGGACGATTCGGCGGGTCGCGTTCGTTCCATTCGCAGCGGGCAGCGGCGCTGCAGCGGTCGATCACCTCCGGATCGAGGGTGCAGTCATCGAAGACGTTCCTCCGGCAGATCCCGGCGCTGGTGGTGGTGGCGCGGCCGGCGGCGGCGACGCAGGCGAGTCGTGCGACTGCAAGAACGCGCCGGGCGCGGGCGGATCGATGTCGGCCCTGGGGTGGCTCTCGGCGATCGCCATCGCGATAGGTAGCCGTCGCCGTCAACGGCGAGTGAACCGATAGGTAGCCGTCGCTTTGTCACCCTCGCGTGTTGCGAGCCCCTCGCGCACGGCGAGGGCCAGATCGCGGCTGGCGGTCGCCGTAGAGATCGGCTGCATCAGCACGATGTAGTCCTGTCGTGAGAACGTCCCTCTGCCGAAGTGGCTGCGCGCACGTTCGAGCCGTTCCGCAGCAGATGGCCGCACAGGGCGAAGCTCGACGAGAAACGTCTGGAGCGCGGTGTGGATCGTCTCCAACGAGAGCTCGACGAAGGGTGTCGCGGTCCCGGAGCGATCGGATGACGCGAGCGCGTTGTAGTAATCCGCTTGGCGCTCTCGAACCACAGTTTCCACGGGCACATGGTTGAACGCCTGGTCGAAGCGAGTCAGCATGACGTGCTGCCAAAGACGGCCGATCCGACCGTTGCCGTCCGAGAACGGATGGATGAGCTCGAGCTCGTAGTGGACGAGCGCGCTCTTCACGATCGGATGCGTGTCGCGATCGTCGCGAACGAACGAGAGCAGCTGCTGTACGAGGGTCGCGACGCGCTTCGCCTGCGGCGCCACGTGGGCAATGCGGCTTCCGGCAACGACGCCGACATTGCCTTTCCGGTACCTGCCCGCGTCCGGGATCAGCCCGGTCATCAAGAGGCCGTGCGCTCGTAAGAGGTCCGCCTCGCGCTCGGGCCGGAAGGATGCCGCGCGCTCGTAAGCCGCCACCGCGTTCTTCGCGGCGAGGAGCTCCCTCGGGGTGCCGCGCACTCGTTTGCCATCGAGCATCGCCGTGATCCGTTCTCGAGAAATTGCCTCTCCTTCGATCGCCAGCGTCGCCTGGACCGTTCGCACGGCGAGGTTGCGTCGCAGCTTCGGCGTCGGCGCGGGCCGCTGGAGTCCTTCGAACCGCCCGAGCAGGCGCTCGATCGCGGCGACGGAGGCTACGACCCGCGGCGTGACCTCGAATGGGGGGCGGTAGGCCACGGCTGATAGTATCATATGATACTATCAGCCGTCTGTTCGTGACGACTAGTGCTCGATCGTTGCCTGCGGCAGGTGCTTCTTGAGCTCGGCGATCCCGGCGTCGGTCACCTTCGTCTTCTGAAGTCGCACGCGCGTGAGCTTCTTCAGGTTGTAGAGGGGCTTGAGCCCGGCGTCGGTCACGTCGGTGCCGCTGAGATTCAGACGCTCCAAGTTCATGAAGGGCGCGAGGTTGGCGAGCCCGGCGTCATTCAGGCCCGTGAACTGCAGGCCCAGACTGCGCAGCTCCTTGAGCTCGCCCAGGTGCTTCAGTCCTTCACCCTTCACGCCTCTGTTGCCGACGACGCCGACCCCGCGCAGCTTCGTGAGGCCTTTCAAGTGAACGAGCCCGTCGTCGCGCACCGCCAGATTGTTGCCGATCTCCAAGTGCTCGAGATTGGTGAGTCCGCGGAGGTGCTCGAGGTCGTCGTTCTTCAAGCCGACGCCGCCGAGGTTCAGATCGGTGAGCGACGTGAGGCTGGCCACCTTGGCGGCCTCTCCGGGCTTGATCGCGCCGAGGATGCCGAGCGCGTCGAGGCGTTCGATCTCTCCGACACGACCAATGTCACCCGGAATCCCGTACTGCCCCGGCGTCGCGGCCTCGCGCGTGTAGAGCAGCATGCGCAAGGGTTGTTTCGCTGCGAGCGACCGCAGCGCCGCGACCATGGAGTCCTCGCGAAGCTCGTCGACCGAAATGTCGACGGCGAGCGGCCTGGCGACCTCTTTCAGGAGCGAGCGCCCCGCGGGCTCCCGGAGATTGAGCCAGACCGGCTTTCCGTCGAGTCGAACCGAGTGGGGCGTGTCGCGGACGAGCTGGGCTTCTTCGGCCTCGGTAACGAAGGCCCAAGATTTTGCTCCTTCGACGTACCGCCACTCGGCGCCAGGGATAGGCGCGGCAGGCGTCGTATCCACAGCCGTGACGGCCTCGGCCGACGAAACCGGCCCCGGAGGAGGAGGAGGCTCCGCTGTAGGAGGGGTCTCGGGCCCTCGAGGCGGAACCTTCGGCTCTCGGGTCACGACCGAGAGGCTCGGCTCCGAGCAGGCGCCGAGCAGCATCAGTCCAACGAGCGTCAGCGCGAGCTGCCGCTTCGGATGAGAGCGTCCGGTGGGCGACATGACGCGACGGATGCTACCCCGATAAGCCTGCTAGCATCCGCGCCGTGAGAATCGCCGCCTTTGCGGCTGTCGCCTTCCTCGCGACGTATGGCGAGCTGGCGTCCGCACAGCCCGCGAGGGTGAACATGACGTATGTGCGCAAGGACGCGGCGGCGACCGACTGCCCGGACGAAGCGACCTTCCGCACGCTGGTCATCGCGCGGCTCGGCTACGATCCGTTCGACAAGACCGGATCGCTCGCGCTGCGTGTGGAGTTTCGACCGCAGGGCGCCGAGGTCTCGGGCAAGCTTCTTCTCACCGGCAGCGCAGGAGAGAAGCGCGCCGATCGCACGCTGCGTGACGCCGACTGCTTCGAGCTGGCGTCGAGCATGGCGCTCGCGACGGCGATCGCGGTCGATCCCGACGCGGTTCGTGGGGGCGGTTCACCGCCGCCTCCGAAAGAGCCCGACCCCAAGCCCGTTCCGCCCCCGGCGCCGCCGCCGGAGAAGCCGAAGCCCCCGCCTCCTCCGGATGAGGAGGTCCACTCGCTCTGGGAGCCGACCTCACCTCGGGGGCGCATCACCGCTGCGTTCGTGGTGCCCGTGGGGATCACGCCTGCTCCCCACGGCGGCGTTCGGTTGGGTCTGGGCGTCGAAGGGAACGTGTGGTCGCTCGTCGCCGAAGGCGTCTTCTTCTTCCCGAGCTCGCACACCGAGCCCTTCGGGACGGTCTCCTCGTACGTCGCTCACGGCTCGCTCGTCCCGTGCGCGCACCTCCCGCTTCATTCGATCGTGTTCATCGATCTGTGCGCGGTGGGATCGGTCGGCGCGATGTTCTCGGACGCTGCCGATGTCGAGCGATCGGATCCGCAGACGCACGTCTTCGCGACGGTTGGTCCCCGCGCCGGTCTCACGGTCATGCCGTGGCAAAGCGTAGGTTTCGAGGCGACGTTCGACATGCCGGTGAACCTCGCGCGCGCACACTTGGTCATCGAGGACCGAGGCGTCCCACGTGAGGTGTGGGTCGCCAGCCGCGTCGGCTTCGTCGGCGGATTGGGCCTCGTATTTCACTTTCCGTAGGCGACCGAAGAAAAGTTCGAGGCCCGGGCCGATTTCGGAATGGATCTTTACCGCCGGAATCAATCAAGCTCTGTAGTCACCATCGAACCGGTCTCTCCCCGTCCCGACTTCCGTACGCTCTTCGAACGGGAGCTGGGGTACGTCCTCGAAACGCTGCGGCGCCTCGGCGTGGCGCGCGCAGACGTGGAAGACATGGCGCACGACGTGTTTGTCGCAGTCCTCAAGCAATTCGACACGTACGACGCGTCGCGCCCTATCAAACCGTGGCTGTTCGGCTTCGCTTTCCGCGTCGCCAGTCAGTACAGGCGCAAGGCGCGCCGGGTAGAAGCGCTCGAAGAGCCTGAAAAGCTGATCGATGCCGGCCAAAGGCCGGACGCGCACTACGAGACGGCGCGAAAGCGTCGCATGGTCCAAGCCGTGCTCGAAGAGATCGAGCTCGATCGCCGCGCGGTCTTCGTTCTGCACGACATCGACGGATGCACCGGTGAAGACATCGCTCGCACCCTCGAGATACCTCTGGGCACGGTGTACTCCAGGCTGCGTCTTGCGCGACAGGACTTCTCCGCCAAGATGCGAAGGCTCCAGGCGAGGGGGATGTTGGAATGAACGAACCTGTTCCCCCGCCGCTCGATGACGATCTGCGCGAGTACCTGGATGCGGCGCGCGAGCCCGAGCCGACGTCTCCCGCGACGAAGGAGCGTCTGTTCGCCCGTCTCGTACCTTTTCTTCCGCCGGAAGGAGGAGGTGGGGGCGGGGCTCCGGGTGATGGCGGTGCGGGCCCCGCCATCGGTGGGGGCGCAGCCACGGCCGCGGGTGCGGCCTCGGGTCTGCTCCAAGGCAAGTTGGTGGTCGCCGCAGTTTCAGCGCTGATCGGCGCCGTCGGCGGCGCGACGATGCACGCGACGTTCGCTCCGCCGAACACCGTCACGGTGGTCACGACGGTCACGGCAACGGGCGCGCCTCCGCTCGAGGTGTCGCCCGCGCCGTCGATTGCCCCCGTCCCTTCTGTCGAGGCTCCGGCTCCGAGCGCTTCGGTGGCTGCCGCTCCGAGCGTGTCGAACGAACCGTCCGGGCCGCGAAAGTCCACGATGCGCGCCGAGCGCATCCTGCTCGAAGCCGCAAACGCAGCCATCATTCGCGGCGATTACGCGGCGGCGATCGCTTCGCTCCAGCAGCACAAGCAGAGCTATCCTCGGGGCGAGCTCGCCCAAGAGCGGGATATCCTCATGGCCCAAGCCAACAAGCTGAAGGCGGAAAAAGGTCCGGCGCCGCGGTGAAAGTTGCGGCTCTGGTGGTCGCCCTGGGCAGCATCGCCGCCTGCGATGTCTCGGTCACGGTTGGGTACAACGGCCGAGATGCCCTCGACGGCGGCTTGGTCAGCCCCGAGAGCTGTCCGGACGACGCCCCTTTTCGCGCGTGCACCACCCAGATTTGCGTGGTCAGCGAGATGGCGGCACCGCAACTCGGCGAGGAGACGATCGCCGCCGACGCGGACTACCTCTACTTCATCAGTGAGCCCGACGTGCTGACCCGCATGCCAAAAGGCGGCGGCGACATGGTCCCGCTGGCGGACGCCTTGGATCAGCTGCAGCGGATCACGCTCGACGAAGAGTACGTCTACTGGACGCAGTACGACGGCGGGATCTTGCGCGTTCCAAAGGGCGGCGGTGAAATCACCGTCGTCGCCGAGCTCTTCGGTCACCCCGTCTCGATCGCGTCACACGAGGGCGACCTCTACACCGCGATGACCGAGACCGGAGAAGTCGCGAAGGTGACGAAGAGCTCGGGTGCGTCCACGCGGATCACCGGGCAGAACGCGCCTGCCGATCTCGCTCTCGACGGCGAGCACGTGTACTGGATCAACCGGGGTGAGCCCGGTACCGCGACAGGCGAGCTCGTCCGAGCGCCGCTCGGAAACCTCGCCGCAGCAGAGGTGATCCTGTCGAACCTCGAGGAACCGCTCGCGCTCGGCCTCACGCCCGACGCAATCCTGTGGGCCACCTACGAGAAGGTGTTCAGGCTCGCGCGCGCGGGTGGTGAGCCCCAGGTGTTCGAGATCCCGTTCGACGAGCCACAGGGAGTCACCGAGTTCGACGGGTTCATTTACGTGGCCGGGTACGGCCTTTACCGCGTCCGCGTCAGCGACGGCGACAGCGAGCTCCTCGACGGACGAGGCTTCACCGCGTTCACCCTGGGCTGCGACGCGCTCTACGCCGTCGGCTGGTACGATCCGATCCTGATTCGCTACGGGCGGTAAAGAACGCCGGGGACAGAAAAACGACCGGCGAACGATTTCGTGAGAAAGCGATCGGCCCGCCGACAAATCCCTCCTGCATGACGAGGGTGACTGCCGCGATTCGGGCGGTTCCCATCGCTGCTTGCATCGTGCTCCTCGGATGCTCGAACGAGGACGGCGACGCGGCCGGCGATGGGGGCGGAGGCGCAGGCGCTCAAACCCAGACCAGCACGGCCACCGGCAGCACGCCGACCGGCAGCGGCTCGACCTCGACAGGTGCGTCGACGAGCTCGGGCCCGATGACCCCCGACTGCTCGGATCCCCCGAGCGCGGCTCCGAGCCCTGCGTGGGAGAACGTCACAGGCAACCTCGCCAACATGCCGTCGGAGTGCGGCAACCTGACCATCGTTGTGGCGACGCCGTGCTCGTCGCAGGTCATCGCGGGCGTTGCGCTCGCAGGCCTCTGGCAGACGACGAACGGCGGTCAGGCGTGGGAGCCTCTCGGCACCGGTCAGGGCTCCGCGGTCATCACGAACAGGCCGTCGTCGATCGTTCACGATCCCGAGAACCAGGGCGTGCTCTGGACGTCCGGCATCTACAACGGCGCGGGCATCTTCAAGTCCACCGATGTCGGCGTGACGTTCCAGCAGCTCGGCGAGATCGGTCACAACGATCTCGTCAGTGTCGACTTCAGCGACCCCAACCGGATGACCCTGCTGGCCGGCGGCCACGAGCAGAAGCAGACCCTGTATCGCTCGACCGACGGCGGCCAGTCGTGGACCAACGTGGGCGACAACCTTCCGGCGGATTCCCACTTCTCGAGCTACCCGCTCGTGATCGACGCGCAGACGCACCTCGTCGGCATGTGCGGCTGGGGCGACGGAATTTGTGGCATCTGGCGCACCACGGACGGTGGCGCCTCGTGGAGCCAGGTGAGCGATCTGCCCGCGCAAGCGGCGCCGCTCTGGGCATCCGACGGCGCGATCTATTGGCCGCTCGACGACGGCACGCTCGCCAAGAGCACCGATCTCGGCGCGAGCTTCACCCAGCTGCCGACTTCTCTCGCGCCCGTGACGCCGGTCGAGCTCCCCGACGGAAGGATCGTGAGCTTCCGCGAAGGCAGCCTCGCCATTTCCTCGGATGGCGGCGACTCGTGGTCGGCGATCGGCGAGCCGCTGCCGTACCAACCGGCGGGGCTCACCTATTCGGCGCAGACGCTGAGCTTTTACGTCTGGCATTGGGATTGTGGAGACGTCGTCCTACCTGACGCCATTGTTCGTGCTGGATTCGACTACCTGACCGATCGCTGAAACTGCCACGTCGCTCCAACTGGAAAGGTGATGCCCGTGAATTCACCCCCCCAACCCCCCTCACTGCGTGAGGGGGGAGCAGGTCTTCGAGCTCTCTCTCTCGGCCTTTTGCTGGCGCTGATCGCGGCTTGTGACGACGGTGGCGGCGACTCGGGCACGAGCGACGGAAGCGGTGCAGGCGAGACGACCGGAGCGGCGCCGACTTCGGGTAGCGGCAATCCCAGCGGCGGCACGGGCGGAGGCGGTGGAGGCGGCGGAGGTGGAAAGACCTATCCGCCCGGACCCCCCGGTTGTGGTCTCGACGCGGCGGCGCTCTGCGACACGTTCGACGCGCCGGCGGGTGGGACCACGCGTGGCGGCGATCTCGACCCCACGAAGTGGAGCGCCGCTCGCATGTGCAACATCGGCGGGCCGACCGGCGATGACGAAGCCGTTGCTATCGGTCTCGCCACGATCGGTAGTTGCCGCGCCGGCCTCCCCGCCAGCGTTCCTGTGAATCAGGACACGCTCGTGTGTGACGGCAACGATCAGATCCAAAGCAACCACCTGCTCGTCGCGGTGGCAGCTCAAAACTACGGGCAGAACTCCTATCGAGCCAGGCAGCCGTTCGACTTCGCGGGCCGTACCGGGACCATCGTCTTCGACGCCGACGGCTCCAACGAGGCCCTCCTCGGCTGGATCTCGCTCGAGATAACAGAGGAGCCGACGCCCGCTCCGTCGTTCACGATCGAACAAAACTGGGAAAACGGATCGGTGCCCCGGAACGGGATCGAGGTCCAGTTTCACCAGAAGTGCGGCGGTGACAACGTCGGCGTCGGCGACATCATCGTCTACGACGACTTCGGCCAGAACGTCGTCTTTTCCGGGGAGACCTGCGTTCCTGCGGTCAGGGGCAAGCTCAACCACTTCGAGGTGCGGATCTCGGACCAGAGGATCGAGGTGTACGCGACACCTCCGTCCGACGATGGCGTCACGTTCGGAGAGCTGGTCTTGATCGGCTCGGCCGATATCGCGCTGCCTTTCTCGCGCGGGTATGTGCACTACACGACGCACAACCACGCGAGTTTGAAGTACAGCGACGA
The DNA here is from genome assembly GCA_041940405.1 of Polyangiaceae bacterium. Taxonomy (GTDB): domain Bacteria; phylum Myxococcota_A; class Polyangia; order Polyangiales; family Polyangiaceae; genus Xiheicaenibacterium. Next base: position 3,442 of record JBGTSH010000024.1, on the reverse strand, counting down.
CACGATCGATGCGTGGGTGGTGCGCTGGGACAACCTGGGCTTCGACGGCCCTGCGATGGTCGGCGCGTTTCGCGAATACGAAGCGCTCGACTCCCTCACGCCGACCGCTTCCGGAATGACGAACGTCGGGTACAGGGTAGCCGACGAGTCGCAGGGACCAGCGCAGACGATCGCGATCCACGGCGTGGATCTGCAAGGCGTCACGAGCGCACGGATCGCGCTGCAAAACTGGAGCCTCCACTTTGCCGGGGACGAGCCTCCCGCGGACTTTGCGCTCAACTACCGAGTCAATGGCGGCGCCTGGAGGGCGCGCACCCTCACGGCGAGCGAGCTCCAGATGATGGTCGACCTGCCCAATGCAGGGACGCGATCGCTGATGCTCGATGTCGACGTCGCCGAGCTCGTCGCCGGGACGAACCAGCTCGAGTTCACCACGACGAATGCCGACCAAGGCTATCCGCCGGTCGTGCTGAACATCGATTTGATCCTCGAGACGCCCTGACCGCGACTTGCGCCGGTGCCGGCGTTTCGTTGACGCTAATTTAGACGACGACGTTCACCGGGATCTCGGCTTCCCAGTCCGGGAAGCCGGCGTAAGCGACATGCACGCGAATCGACCAGCGGAGGTGGCCGCCGACGGCGGCGTAGACGTGCTTGATGGGGAACGCCGCGACGAAGCGCTTCTTCTTACCGGCGAGGACCTTCGCGCCGTCTAGGTCTTTGGTGTCTTCGTAACACTCGCTCGACGACTCGGTCGATCGTCCGCTCACGTCGTGCGTCACCACGACGCTGCGCGCGATGAGCTCGATCGTGACCTTCTCGACGTCGACATGTCGCTTGGGGGCGAGGCTCACGACGACCTTCAGCTCGTCACCCGTCCGCGCCTGCTTGGGGGTGACGGTGATCCGTGGAACGCCGAAGCGTCCAGCCGCGAGCGCCGGGGCCACGCCGCGGTACACGAGGAAAAGTCCGACACAGAAGATCGCGAGCACCATCCCGAGCAGCGCGCCCGGCGTCGGGTGAGGGCCGGTCAGCATGCTGTACAGGGGGTAGCCCGCGAAGATGGCGAGGAAAATCCCGACGAAGAGTGAGCTGCCCCGTATCGAGCTCATCGGCCGCTCGTACCTCATCGAGCGTCGTGGTGCATCGTCGTCCTGGTGTCCGCGGCTAGTCTGGTGGTCATGTCGCTCTTCGGCTGGATTCGCGACGCCGTCGTCGTCGGGACCCGACCGCCGCCCGATGCTTCGGTCGACGAGATTCGCCGGCAGGGGCGGCGGCTCTTCGCGCTCGGCTTCGTCGCGCTCGTGGTTGGCCTCGGTGCGCTCGCCTTGATCTTCGGCAATGGCAGGGAGCTCGCTCGGTCCAGCCTGGGAGGGAAGCTCGGGCTGGTAGCGCTCTTCCCCGGCTTCACGGCAGTCATCGTCGGCGGGTATCGCGCTCTGGGAACGGGCCGCCTACTGCGGCTTGGGCACCCAGCCGCTCTCGGCATGCACGTACGTGCCGGTCTTCTCGCAGCCGGCGGCCCCGACGGTCGTCGGTGACCCGGCGGGATGGATCTCGAGCAGGGTGAGCTTCACGTCGTCACACGCGAAGTCGCTCTTCGCGCGCTCTCGGACCGCAGCCTCAGCCTGTGCCCACTCGTGCTCCGGCACGGAGATTCCGTCGACGGTGATCATCGTCGGGCAGCCCGAAGCGAGCAGCGCGACGATACCCAGCAGCACCTTGGAACGTGTCATCTCTAGGCCCACGACGCGTACGCTAATCGGGTTCTGATTGCGTGTCGCCCCGTTCGGGCAGTTTACTCCGCAGCGACCCAGCCGCGCGCGAAGGCGCGGCTGTCGAAGACCGTGTAGCCCTCGTCGTCCACGTAGACGTCGGCGTAGCTCACGCCGTCGAGCGAGCGGCGTATGGTGCCGGGCCACGCTGCGGCGAGCCACGTTCCGTCGAACCACGATGCGCCCATCGAGTCGGGGCCGCATGCCGAAGCTTCCATCCAGCGGCCATTGCAGTAGGCCGGCCAGTCGAGCCCTTGCATCGTTTGCCAGGTTTGCCCGTCCTCGGTCGAGACCACCGAGCCGGCGTCGCCGTGGGCCACGAGCTTGCCGCCTTGGGCGAACAGAAAGACGTGGATTCCTTGGATGTCGAGCGGCGTCTTGTCGCCCCAGGTCAGACCGTCCGCGGACCGAAAGACGACAGGACCGTCATCCAGCGTGTCGCAGCCCATCCAGAGCTCATCCTGAAAGTGGGCGACGCCTTCGGCCATGGTGCACGGCATCGATGCCGTGTCGTCGGTCCAGACGACGCCATCGACCGACGTGAGCATGCGTTCGCCGACGGCTACCCATCGACCCGCGCCCCAGGCGACCGACCACAGGATGTCGTTCGCACTGTTGGGATCGCCGTCGACGACGCGATTGCTCCAGCTCACGCCGTCGTCGCGCGAGACGACGCGCAGGTTGCCATAGCCCACGGCGACGATGCCCGGCACCTGCCCCGGCGGCCCGCCGCCGCCGCCCTCGCCGCCCTCGCCTCCTGCTCCTCCTGCGCCGGTCGCGGCCGTGCTGCTCGTCGCAGAGGAAGTCGAGCCGACCGAGGTCGATGCCTGTTCCTCCTCGTTCTGCGGATCGTCGGGGACGACGCGGACGTCGCTGCAAGCAGCGAGGCTCAGGAGGAGCAAGAGCGTCGCTTCTCTGCGCGCAAAGAGCATCGGCGCGCCGCCGATGCATCGATCGCGCCGAGCTCGTCCGCCTGAGAAGCAGTGGGGGAATCCGCAGATCGCCGGCCGGTGGGTGCGACAGCGATGGGCCAGCATCTGCGACAGTTGCCCCGGCGATGACGCAGCCGCTGGGTGCAGCTCGTGGAGCGTCAGCTGAGCGCGCTTCGCCGCATGCACCACACGCGATACCGCTCGCTGCCCGGACTCAGCGTGCGCGTCTCGGTCACCTCGAACCCGAGCCGTCGATAGAAGACGACGTTGGGTTCCTTGTGCGTCGTGAGGACCGTCGGCAGCTCGGTCGTGCAGTTGTAGGCCGTGATGAACCCGGCGCCCGATGGCTGGACCGCCGTGACCCGTGACCGCCAGCTCTCCGCCCAGTTTCGACGCCCCGTAAACGCCCAGCGGCGCGACCGGATCGTTCACCTCCCAGGCGCCCTGCCGGTCCCCGGCAAAGACATAGTCGGTCGATACCTGGACGAGCGGGATGCCCGCCTTCGCACAGGCCTCGCCAAAGGCGGCCGGGGCCATCGCATTGACGGCCCAGGCGGTCACCACATCGCTCTCGGCCTTGTCGACCGCGGTATAGGCCGCACCGTTGATGACCGCGGCGAAGGGCCGCGAGGCGACGATGGCCGCGATCGCGCCCGCATCGCGCAGGTCGAGCGTGTCATGGTCGATTGCGACGATCTCGTAACCGTCCGGCCAGGCGCAGCGTTGCAGTTCGGT
>JBGTSH010000023.1:0-52267 GCA_041940405.1 Polyangiaceae bacterium | reverse complement strand
ATGATGATGATGGGCATCCACTTCATGGGGAAGCCGCCGTTTTCGCGTGTGCTCCTCCACGGCCTCGTGGTCGACGAGACCGGCGACAAGATGAGCAAGGTGAAGGGCAATGTGATCGATCCCTTGGATCTGATCCACGGCGCGACCTTCGAGGACGTCGTGCAAAAGGCGCTTCCCGGAGCGCCGGTCGACGAAGCGCTCAAGAAGTTCAAGAAGGCGTACCCGTCGGCAGCGGCGCTCGGCTCGGGCTTCCCGGCCTACGGCGCCGATGCCCTCCGCTTCACCCTCGCGAGCTACTCGCCGCAATCGAAGCGCATCCCGCTCAGCCCCAAAAAGATCGAGGGCTACCGCCACTTCTGCAACAAGCTCTGGAACGCGACGCGCTTCTCGCTCCCTCAGCTGCAAGCAGCCGAGGTGAAGGCGACGCCTCCGCCCGCCAAGCTCCTGACCTCGCGCTGGCTCCTCTCGCGTCTGCGAGCGACCGCGATCGCAGTGCGCTCGGGCATCGACGACTTCCGCCTCGACGAGTCGACGGGCGCGCTCTACCGCTTCGTGTGGAACGAGCTCTGCGACTGGTTCATCGAGCTCTCGAAGCCCGTCTTCGCCGGCAGTGACGAGGCCGCCAAGAAAGAGACGCGCGACGTCCTCGCCTATGCGCTCGAGGCGAGCCTGAGGATGCTGCACCCGTTCATCCCGTACATCACCGAAGAGCTCTGGCAGAAGGTGCCCCGCGCTCCGGGTGCGGGCGAGTCGATCGTGGTGGCCCCCTTCCCTGGTGCTGATGTCGCGCCCGAGGATGGCGCGGCCGAGAAAGAGATGGCTGCACTGATGTCCGTGGTGACCGCCGCTCGCACGATCCGCAGCGAGCACGAGGTGCACCCGGGCGCAGCGATCGAGCTGACGCTCCGCGCCGATGACGCGGCGCTCAGGGCGCTTCTCGATCGCGAGGCTGTCTCGATCCAGACGCTCGTGAAGACGAAGGGGCCGGCGACGCTCGTGTCACGAGGGACGGCCCGTCCGAAGGGCGCCGTCATGCACGCCATGCCTGACGTCGACGTGCTCGTGTCGCTCGTCGGCCTCGTGGACGCCGCGAAAGAGGCGGCTCGAGTCGAGCGTGAGATCAAGAAGGTCGAGAAGGACATCGCCGCCCTGGAGAAGAAGCTCTCGCTGCCGTCGTTCGCCGACAAAGCACCGAAGGAGGTCGTCGAGGAGTCCAAGACGTTGCTCGCCGAGTTGAAGCGTCAGCGAACTGCGCTCGACGAAGCGCGGGGCATCGCAGGCGAGCTCGGCGCGGAGAGCTGACGAGGAAGCGTGGAAGACCGTTCGTACCGCGCCGAGGGCGACACGGTCTTCGTCAGGCGCGACGACGGCACCGAGATCGCTCTCGGCAAGGTCGCCTTCGCCCCGAAGCTCGTCGCCGTCCACGCGAGCGAGCGCTACGTAGCCGTCGCGGCAGAGAAGCGCGCCGTCGTCTACTTCTCCGAAGCATGGGAAGCGGTCGTCGACGTATCGACCGACGAGACCATCTCCGCCATCGCGTTCGAAGACCGCGTCCTCGTCGTGACGACCGAGGGCGGCGCCGAGCATCGAGAGGCCGTCGAGGCCGAGCCCCCTCCTGAGTCGGCGCCGGAGCCGCCCCTCGTCCTTCGAGGCAACAAGCCAAGGTGGCTCGCCGGCGGGGCCGTCACGTTCGTCGGGCTCCTCATCGGCATCCTGGCGGTGGTCCTTCCTGGCAGCAGCCGGACCGGCGTGGCGATCGGCCTCTTTGCGACGTTGCTCTCGACGAAGGGCCTCTTGCTCCTCCTCGGCTGCTTCGACGACGAGGGCGAAGACGTGGTAGAAGCGCGCGCCCTCCGCCGGCCGCTCGCCGTCGCGGGCGCTGGCGCCCTCGCGACGTTCCTCGCGCTGCGTGCCGCCGTCTCCGGAACGCTGCAACCTCCGATCGCAGCGCTGGCGATCCCGGCCGCGTTCCTCCTCCTCGTCGCAGGCGCCGGAATGCTCATCGACGCCTTCCGCGACGATCCCACCGAGCGCCCTTTCTACAAGCGCGAAGGCTTCTGGCTCATCACCTTCGCGACGATCGTCCTCCTCCCGATGCTCGGACCGAAGTCGCTGACCGATCCGTGGGAGACGCACTACGGCGAGGTCGCACGCGAGATCCTCGCCCGCCAGGATTGGATCACGCTCTGGTGGGCGCACGAGAAGTGGTTCATGTCGAAGCCGATCCTCGGCTTCTGGATGCAATCGCTCGCGATGGCGCTCCTCGGCGTTCGCTACGAGCCGGGACAGATGCTCGCCGCCGCGGCGCACGGTCCGGCGCCGTGGCCCGAGTGGGCCGTGCGCTTTCCGATCTTCGTCTTCACCGTCGGAGCGACGTACGTCCTCTACAAGGCGACTTCGAGGGTCCTGGGCCGGCGCGCGGGTCTCCTCGGCGGCGTCATCCTCACGACGATGCCGCAGTGGTTCTTCATCGCGCACCAGACGATGACCGACATGCCGTTCGTCGCGACGATGTCTGCGGCGCTCGGCTTCTTCTTGATCGGTGCTGCCGAGAAGCCCGACCGCCAGCTCCGCGTGTACGAGATCGTGATCGGCAGACTGCGCATCGGCGTCTCGATGCGGCACCTGCTGCTTGCCGCGGTCTTCGCCACCGCGATTCCGCAGATTGTCTACCTCGTCACGCGCAACCTCGAGCTCGCGATGGACCCGATGTTCGGCCTTCGCATGCCGCCGATTCAGCCCGTGGGCGACTCCTTCGTGTTCGGCTCCGCCGAGAACTGCGGCACGTCACCGGGCAACCCGGCGTGCGGGCAGCACATCCCCGCGTACCCGCGATTTCATCCCGCGATCCAGGCGCTGCTCTGGGCGCAGGCGCTCGGCATCTTCATGTGGCTCTCGTGGGGTGAGAAGCGCGCGCGTCGCGTCGCCTTCCTCGCGGCGTACTTCTGCGCTGCGCTCTCGATGATGGCCAAGGGACCTGCCGGCCTCGTGCTGCCGGCCGCCGCGGTCCTCGGCTACCTCGTCGCGACCCGGCGCTGGCGCTTGCTCCTCGACCTCGAGATCGCGGCCGGCAGCGTGATGATGCTGCCTGTCGCGATGCCTTGGTTCGTCGCGATGTACGTCCGCCACGGAAGCGAGTTCACCGATCGGCTCTTCTTCTACGACATGGTCAAGCGCGCCTTCGATCAGGCGCACGACACCAACGAAGGGCAGGACACGAGCTTCCGCTATTACCTCGGTCAGCTCGGGTACGGGACCTTTCCCTGGATAGGTCTCATCCCTGCGGCGCTCTTCGGGAAGAAGCAGAACGCCGCCGACGAGGACGGGGACCGCGCGCTCGACGAGCGCGGGACCCTCGTTCTGCTCTTCACGTGGTTCGTCGTCACGTTCGCGCTCTTCGCGTACATGAAGACGAAGTTTCATCACTACGTGATGCCGGCGCTCCCGCCGCTGGCGATGCTGACCGGCATCGCGCTCGACCGCCTGCTGGGTCGCGCCGAGCTCGGCGGCCTCGGTCGCGCGTGGAAGCACGCTGCCTACGCGTTCCTGCTCGGCCCGGCGATCGCCGTAGCCGCTCTGCTCTCGGGAGGCGCGACGTGGGGCGGGATGCTCGCCTATGCCGCGCTCGGGGGGGTCGCGGTGATCGCAGCCACGCTGCTCGCGAAGAATTGGGCGACCGACGAGGGCTCGCCGGCCGATCGTGCGACGGAGGCGGTCGCGCTTCTCGCAGGCGCATCGCTCGCGCTCCTCGTGGGCCGCGACCTCGCGGCGAAACGCGTAGAACAACCGAGCGACTCGCGGCTCCTTCATCTCTTCACGTACCAGTACGAGCGCGAGTGGCCCGAGGACCTCGACTTCTCCGGACCGCTGTGGGCCTTCACGTTCGCTGCCGGGCTCCTCCTCCTCGTCGCGATGGCGCCGAGGCTGCGGCGAGCTGCCCTCTTGGCGTTCGCCGGCGTCGCGACAGCGTTCTCGATGTGGGCCCTCGACGCGTACTTCGTGCGGACGTCCCCTCACTGGGGCCAGCGCGAGCTCGTCCTGCGTTATGTCGCCGAGAACGCCAAGACCCCGGGACCGTTCGTCGCGTACCAGATGAACTGGAAGGGCGAGAACTTCTACACCGGCAACCAGGTGGCCATCCTGCTCGATCGCGGCAAGGAGGCGAAAGGGTGGTTTTCGGCGAAGAAGAAAAAGAAACAGAAGGTCTTCTACGTCGTCACGACGCACGGGCTCGAGCAAACGCTCCTTGGAGATGTCGGCAAGACGGCAACGATCGAAAATCTCACGACCCCCGAGGACAACAACAAGTTCGTCCTCGTCCGCGCGACCGTACCGTGACCATTTGCCGAGACTGGGCGGCGCTCCGCCGCTCGCGGACGTTACCCCTGTAGTTTCACCCCCCCGGCCCCCCTCACTTCGTGAGGGGGGTGCCTTCGATGTGGGTGAGAAGTTTTTCGAGCGTGGTGTGAAGCTCCTTCATGCGCGCGGCGCCGATGGCGCGGGCGGCTTCTTCCTCCAGACCGTTGAGCACCGAGAGGCCGTCGAGCAGGCCGGCGCGCCCTCTCGCCGTGAAGCGCACGATGCGCGCCCGCGCATCGTCCGGGTCGACGGCACGCTCCACCACGCCCATCGACTCGAGATCATCGATGAGCTGCGACACCGCCTGCTTGCTGATGCCGAGCCGCGAGGCGAGATCCCCGACGCGCGTCCCCTCGAGATCGATGTGCGGCAAGAGCGCCGTGTGCGCGCGTCTCAACGCAGGCCGACCGCGCTTCTCTCCGATGCGCCGCAGAGCCTCCTCGTCGATCAGACGAGCGGCGCGGAAGAGGAGCTGAAAGGTGCTCGCGCGCTTCGCGTGCTCGAGCCGCTCTCGGTAGTCGGACATTGGTCAAGCATACTTGACAATTTGGTCAAGCGTGCTTGACTATATGCCGTCCCGTGCGAGGAGGATTCGATGCGAGCCGAGCTGCCCACCTACGAGCTTCGACAAGTATTGCCCGGCGGCTTCCACATGCCGACCCGCATGACCGTGCTCCCGATCGAGGCCGGTGGGGTCGCGCTCGTTTCTCCCATCCCGATCGATGACGAGCTCGCAGCGAAGATCCGAGCGCTGGGACCAGTGCGCTATTTGATCGCGCCCAACCTCTTGCATCACCTCTACATGGGACCCGCGAGCGCACGGTGGCCGGATGCCCGTGTGCTCGCGCCGGCCGCGCTGCGAGCGAAGCGGCCGGATCTCCGGATCGACGCCGCGCTCGAGGACGGGCTGCCGCCAGATCTGTCGAGGTCGGTGCACGCAGTGAGGATCGAGGGGGCGCCGTCGCTGGACGAGCACGTCTTCTTCCATGAAGCCACACGGACGCTCGTCGTCACCGAGCTCGCGTTCAACATCACCAGGCCAGAGGGCCTCATGGCGCACGTCGTCCTGTTCTTGGTGGGTTGCCACGGCCGTCTCGCGCAGAGCCGCGCGTGGCGCTTCTTCGTGAAGGACCGAAGAGCCGCGGCTCGGAGCGCGCGCACCGTGCTCGGCCTCGGCTTCGAGACGCTCGTCGTCGCGCACGGTGCGGTCGTCCAGAAGGACGCACGCGAGCGGCTCGAGGGCGCGCTCGCCTGGATGCTCCGCGGCGACGCGCTCGCCCGGGCCGAACCGGCTCGGCCATCCGCTTGATTGTACGGCTCAGAAAAAAAACTGATCACGGCCGAACGCGCCGGGGAATAGGTGGGAGAACGTCGCGCGCGCATCGTCGAGCCCGGCGGGGGGCGGCCTGAACAGGCTGTCCGCCGGGGCGTAGAGCACGCGGGCGTCTCCCCATCAACGCTCTATCCGCCCATCCAGGCGGACGTGGAGGCTCTCATGCGCACGAAGGTCGTTCGTACGGTGCAAGGTCTATTGGCAATCGGCGGCTTGTTCGTCCTCACCGGCGCGAACGGCGGTGGATGCGGCGGCGGCGTCTCGGACGACGGGAGCGACGACGACGGCGCCGGCGGCTCGTCGCTCGAGTGCCCGCCGGGGACACATAACGAAACTGTCTGCGATCCGAACAACATCTTCTGTTGGGAAGAGTGCGTCGCCGACGATCAGTGCCCGCCGGACACGGTCCTCGAGTACCAGTGCGAGGACGTCCCGACCGACTGCATGGACCCGGCCAACCAGGACTGCGGCGGCACCGGACAGTGCTGGCCCGTCTGTGTACCCATCGATCCGTGCGGTCCGGACTCGCACCAGGAGTGGATCTGCGACGACCCCGCCTACCCGATGGAGAATTGCGACGAGCCGCCGCCCGGCTGCTACCCGATCTGCGTCCCGAACGATCAGTGCGGCCCCGGCATGCACGAAGAGTGGGTCTGCGAAGACAACCCGATGCTCCCCGACGATCCGATGGGCGGCTGCTACCCGATCTGCGTCCCGGATCCGGTCTGCGCGCCCGGCACCCACGAGGAGATCGTCTGCAGCGATCCGATGGATCCGAACAGCGATCCGATGCTCCCGCCCGGTGAGTGCATCGTCACCTGCGTCCCGGACCAGGTCTGCGAGCCCGGTTACCACGAAGAGCTCGTGTGCGAGCCGTACGAAGGCGATCCGATGGGCGGGAATATGGGCGAGTTCTGCTACACGACCTGCGTCCCGGACGAGGTCATCTGCCCGCCCGAGACGGTGCCGGTGCAGGTCTGCGTCGACGACGGAATGGGCGGCGTTACCTGCTGGATCGAGTGCTACTTCGAGCAGCCGATGGATTGATGCCCCCCGAGCCATGGGACCTTTGCCCGGGGACGTTGCCCGGGGCATTGCCCCGGGGTAACGAGGGCCGATGCGGCTCTTCGGAAGCGTCTCGTTGGTCCTTGCCGCGCTCGCGTGCGGCGCCACCAATGAGCCGGAGACGACCGAAGAGCCCGTCGGCGGCTCCGCCGAGAGCGGGGGCGCCGACAGCGGCGGCGGCGGCATGGTGGGCACAGGCGGCGGCGCCGAGGCGCACGCCGTCACCGTGATGACTTGGAACCTCGAGCACTTCCCGAAGACGAGCGCCGCGGTCGCCGCGGCGCAGACAATCATCGGAGGGGCGAAGCCGGACATCGTCGGCCTTCAAGAGCTCGACGCCGACAACGATGCCGGCTGGCTTCAGCTGCTGGCCGCGCTGCCCGGATACGACGGCTACCAGGCCTTCTACGGCGACGGCTTCGTCCGCGTGGGCGTCATCTTCCGCACCGATCGGGTGCTGGTCGAGGACGTGCGGATGAAGTTCAACGAAGACGACTACGCGTTCCCGCGCCCGATGCTCGCGGCCCGCGTGACGTCGCTCGAAGACCCCGCATACGACTTCGAGCTCGGGATCGTGCACCTCAAGGCGCAGCTCGACGAAGAGAGCGCCGACCGCAGGCGCGCAGCCTGCGTGAAGCTCGATGCCTGGATCAAAGACGAGCAGGTCGCCAAGGCCGACGAAGACGTCGTCGTCATCGGCGACTTCAACGACAAGCTCACCGATCCGCAGCAATGGAACGTCTTCGGCCCGCTCCTCGCGCCCGCCGACGGCGGCTTTCTCACGTTGCCGCTCGAGCAAGCGGGCGGCTTCACGTACATCCCGTTCGACAGCTTCATCGATCACGTCCACGTGCGCGGGGCAGCGCTCCACGCCGCCAGCTCGGCCGAGGTGCTGCCGGTCGAGCAAGCGATCCAGGGCTATGAAATGGCCGTCTCGGATCACCGTCCGGTCTTGGCGACGCTGCGCTTCGCGGAGGCTTCTCGGTGATCGGCAGCGGCTTGTCCTACTTCGTCGCCGCGCTCCACGTCGTCTTCTTCGTCGTGGAGTCGGTGCTCTGGGACACGCCCGCGGTCCGCAAGCGCTTCGGCATGACGGTGGAGCAAGCGGCCGAGACCAAGGTGCTCGCCGCCAACCAGGGCATCTACAACGCGGCGCTCGCGGCGGCGATCGTGTGGTCCGTCGTCGCCGGGAACAAGTCGGCGACCCTGGTCCTTCTCGGCTTCGTCGTGGTGGTCGGAATCTACGGCGGGTTCACCGCCAAGCGCAGCATCCTCGTCCTCCAAGCGCTTCCCGGGGCCATCGCGCTGGCGTCGGTCTGGGCGGGCATTTGACGATGCGATTCGACACGATGCCGTATGCACCCGGGGGCGAAGGCTTCCTCGGGCACAACGCCGATTTTCGCGCAGACCGCCTCGGGGCGTTGAGGAGACTGACCGGCGTCCAGAGCCCCGTCCTTCGGCTGAAGCTCCCGGTCCGCAGCGTGTGCGCGATGATCGCCAACGATCCGGACATCGCGCAGGAGGTCTTGGTCGAGAAAGCGAAGGTCTTCGCCAAGTCGGACATGCTCCGCTTCAGTCTCTTTCCGCTCGCGGGTGAAGGGATCTTCACCTCCAACGGCGAGCTGTGGCGCAGGCAGCGCAAGCTCATGGCGCCGCTCTTCCACTTCAAGGCGCTCGAGGCCTACGCGCCCGACATGGTGGCGTGCGCGCTCCGGACCACCGATCGCTGGCGGGACGGGCAAGAGCTATCGCTCGCGACGGAGACGACCCACCTCACGATGGCGATCGCGGGAAAGACGCTCTTTGGCGCCGACACGTTCACCGAGGCGGACGAGCTCGGCCACGCCCTCACCGTCGCGCTCGACTGGGCCGGCTGGATCATCGGCAGGCCCATGGCGATCGCGCACATCATCGCGCGTCGGAACTTCGAGCTCTGGGCAGAGAAGAGCTCCGGGTTCGTTTCGACCCTCGCTCGCCGCGCAGAGCAGCGCGTTCGCGGGCCGGCGATCCTGTTCGGCAAGCGAGGTCGCGAGCTCGCCGAGGCGATCGTCGTCCTCGACACCCAGGTGCAGAAGATGATCGACGAGCGGCGCCGATCGTCCGAGGTGCACGGCGATCTGTTGTCGCGTCTTCTCGAAGCGAAGGACGACGACGGCGCTCCGATGAGCGACAGGCAGACGCGAGACGAGATCCTCACGCTCTTCGTAGCCGGCCACGAGACCACCGCGACGGGCCTCGCCTGGACCATCCACGAGGCGTGCAAGAACCCGAAAATCTACGCCGAGATGGAGCGTGAAGCAGACGCGGTCGGAGACAGCCCGACGATCGCCGATCTCGGCAAGCTCGATACCTGCCTCCGCGCCTTCAAAGAGGCCCTGCGGATCTATCCGCCGGTCTACATGTTCGGTCGTGACGCGACGACGGCCGTCGAGCTGGGGGGCTACGACCTCCCCCGCTCCACCAACGTGATGATCTCACCCTGGGTGATGCATCGGCAGCGCCACGTCTGGCCCGACCCCGAGCGCTTCGATCCCGAGCGGTTCCAGCCGGCGAACGAGTCCAAGCGGCACCGGTACGCCTACCTTCCCTTCAGCGCCGGACCGCGCTTTTGCCTCGGGATCCACTTCGCGTACATAGAAGCACCGTTGATCCTGGCGACGCTCCTCCGACGTTTCCGGTTCGAGCTCCTCGCAGAGGATCAAGCCGAGCCGAGCGCTACGCTGCGTCCCAAGAACGGCGTTCGCGTCCGCGTCCACGCGCGGCGGCCCTAGGCACTGCTCCGAGCACAACTAGGTAAATACCCGCGCCTTGCGATCGTGGCGGCACGGCCATTGCCGTTTCCTCAGTACGCAAGGAGCAAGTCATGGCCGATGTAATTCGCGAACGGCAATACGTCGTAGGTGATCGAAGAGCAGACGACATCGAAGTGCACGAGCGACGTTGGTGGCAATCGAACGGGCTGTTGCTCGCTCTGCTCGGCCTCCTCGCGCTCGCGCTGCTGGCGATGTTTCTTTACGACCGCGGTCGCACGGCCCGGACACCGGTAGTCGAGCCGAGCACGCCGGGCGTCGCGGTTCCCGCGGAGGACATCCAAGCGCCGATGCTCACTCCGCCCCCAACTCCGCCGGTCGAGGGTGAGCCCGCAATGGCTCCGCCTCCGCCGCCCGAGGAACAGAACATCACGCCTCCTGTGGTCCCGGTGCCCGAGGAGAAGACCGACGCCCAAAAGGGCGATGAGAAGACCGCCGAGGGCCAAAAGACCGACGCCGAGCAGCTCGACATCGACAAGGGCGACGTCACGAAGCGCGACGTCGACAAGGGCGACGTCACGAAGCGCGACATCGACAAGGGCGACGTCGACAAGGGTCAGCAGGAGACCGCCGAGCAGCCAAAGACGGAAATGGAGAAGGACGTCGACAAGGGCACGCCGATGACCGCCGAGAAGAAGCCGCAGCCCGCGCCGGCCAAACCGCAGCAACCGGGGCAGACCGGCCCGCTCACCGCACCCGAGGCGGCACCAGCGGCACCGGCGGCGGCTGCGATGGCCGAGTCGGGTAAGGGCTGCAGGCGCCTCGACATCTACTTCAACCCCCAGAGCATGAACTTGACCGACAACGAGAAGAAGCAAATCGACGCTCTCGCCGAGTGCCTGCGGAAGCACCCCGGCACGGTGGTCAAGTTCGAAGGACGGAGCGATGGGGTCGAGCTCTCGAACGGCGACATGCTGGCCAAGGATCGCGCCCAGCTGATCGCGGACGAGCTCGAAGCCCGCGGCATCAAGGAATGCCGCTTCGTCGTTGTGAACGCCGAACCGAGCTGCACCCAGAACGACTTCGCGTGTCGTCGTCAGAATCGGAGCGTCTCGGTCATCTCGGACTTCTGAGCGAGGGCAGTTGCCCTCTGACCGAAAGGAAGTGATTTTCATGCAACGCGCTCTCTCACGACTGCCTTCCTGGGGGCTCGATCACCGGGAAGAGGACCTGCGAGGCTGGCCGGTACGCGACGTCGACGGTCGACCCCTCGGCAGAGTGACAGAAATGATCGTGGACACGGACACACACCACGTGTCCGAGCTCGTCCTGGACGACGGCAAGCACCTCGCCGCCCATGAGACCCTCATCGGAAACCACGAGCTGAGGTACTCGGGCAACGGCGTTCGCAAGGCCGCCAAGCCGCTCGTCGCGGCGGCGCCCGCGCCCAGGCCGGCGCCGGCACCGGTCAAGGCAGCCCCGCCGCCGGCACCGGTCAAGGCAGCTCCGGCGCCGGCGCCGGTACGTCCGCTACGGCAGGACTACGCCTCGGACATCGCCGATCTCGTCGTCCCTATCGTCGACGAGTTCGTCGAGGTCGGTAAGCGTCGTGTCCCGGCAGGCGGGCTCCACGTCGAGAGTCGGATCGTCGAAAAGCCATTCGATCAAGACGTCGGCCTTCGCGAGGAGCACGTCAGCGTGCAGCGGCGGCCGGTCAACCAGAACATCAGCCTTTCGGACGCCGACGCACGGTTCAAGGAAGGCACGGTCGAGATGCTCGCGATGAGCGAGTATCCGGTCGTCGACAAGCGCGCTCGTGTCGTCGAAGACATCGCGGTCAACCGCGCAGCGAGCGACCGCGCGGTACACCTCCGCGATACGGTTCGCCACACCGAAGCCGACGTCCAAGAGATTCCTCTCGGCGCGCGGCCGACGATGGCAGAACGCCCTGCGCTCGCGCGCGGTGACGTGAGGACGATCACCGGCGATGCCACGACGATTCCCGTCGTCCGTGAAGAGATGACCGTCGGAAAGAAGCAGTACGAGACCGGCGGCGTCCGCGTCACCACACACGTCACGGCGCGCCCGGTCGACGAGACCATCACGGTCCGCGAAGAGAAGATCAACGTCCAGCGCCGCGCGGTCGACCGCCCGATCGTCGCCGACGAAGACGCGTACCGCGATCGCGTCTTCGACCTGGATGCGTCCAGCGAGGAGCCCTACCTCACGAAGACCGCACGCGTGGTCGAGGAAATCCGGATCCACAAGGACGTGACCGAGCGGGTCGAGCACATCCACGACACCCTACGCAACACGGACGTGTCGATCACCGAGCGTCCGGCAACGAAGTTCGACTCGTCGCAGTACGCGGACCATTACCGTCAGTTCTACGGCAAAGAGAACATCCCGATGGAGACCCTGGCCCCCGCCTACAGGTTCGGCGAAGAGATTCGCCGCCGGACGAGCGAGACCGATTGGGTCGTCATCGAGGGACGTGCCAAGCCGCTCTGGGAGCAGAAGAACCCGGGCACCTGGGAGCGCTACAAGCACGCCATTCGAGCGGGTTGGGAGCGGCTCGCACATCGCGTGACGAACAAGTAAGCCGGGACGAGCCTCGCGCTTGAAGAGACACGGGGGGCTCGGGGGAAAGAAGGGGGAGGTTGGGTCGCGCCGTTCGTCGGACGGCGCGACCTCGTATTTTCTTCCTCTGCTAACATCCCCCCGCAATGTCGAGCGTGCCCCGCTTGCCGCCTTTTCCAAAGGGTTGGTACTCGATTGGCTTTTCGGACGAGCTCCCGCCGGGGAGCGTCACCACCCACAAGCTCGCCGGCCGCGAGCTCGTCGTCTTCCGAACCGAGAGCGGCAAGCTCTCGGCCGTCGATCCGATCTGCCCTCATCTCGGGGCGCACCTCGGTCACGGCGGCTCGGTGGCGGGCGAGACGCTTCGCTGCCCATTCCACGGCTTCTTGTTCGGTACGGACGGCGCGTGCGTCGCGACCTCGTACGGGACCAACCCCCCTCGGGTTCGGGCGCGCACCTGGGCGATCGTCGAGAACCACGACACGGTCCTCGTCTGGTTCGACCCGAAGGGCGAGCCGCCGAGCTTCGAGATCCCGAAGCTCGACATGGGCTCGTTCGCACCCCTGACGCGTGCGAGCTACAGATTCCGCGGCCATCCGCAGGACACCACCGAGAACAGCGTCGATCTCGGTCACTTGACCGTCGTCCACGGCTACGAGCGTCCGAAGATGCTCGGAGAGCTGCGCGAAGAGGGCCCGGCGCTCCACGCGAAGTACGAGTTCTATCGTCCGGTCGGACTCTTCGGAAAAGGCTTCGGTGGCGTACGCGCGGAGTTCGACGCCCACGTCCACGGCCTCGGCTACTCGTTCGTCGAGGCGCGCACGCCGGCGCTCGGTCTCGAGTTCCGGTACTTCGTGTTCGCCACGCCGGTGGGCGAGATGGACCTCGAGCTCAGGATCGCCGGCGCGGTTCGCAAGCTCGAGACCTGCGATCTGAAGGGCCCGCTCAAGCCGCTCGCGCTCTCGCGGCACGCGGCTCGCGCCGTCGAGCCCCTCGTCCAAGAGCGAAGCTTTCGCGTCTTTCAGAGCGACGTCGAGCAAGACTTCAAGATCTGGAAGCACAAGGAGTTCGTGCCGCGACCGGCGCTCGCCATTGGCGACGGTCCTGTCATGAAGTACCGTCGCTGGGCCGAGCAGTTCTACGACGAGCTCGCGGCCGGCCGCGGGTCGAGCGTCGCCGAGGTATCCGCCGGGTCATGACCGCGGCGTTCTCCTATCGAGGTCCGAGCTGGATGGGAGACGAGTCCCTCACCTGTGAAGAATGCGGCGCGGCCCTCCGCTTCGGCGGGTCGCGAACGGCAAAGTGCCCGTACTGCGCCTGCCCGTCGGTCCTGGCGCGCCCGGCGCGTCACGACCTCCCCAATCCGGAGCTCGTCGTCGCGTTCGTCATCGGAAAAGAGGGCGCTCACGAGAAGGCGCGGGCGTGGACGCGGTCGCGCGGGCTCTTCACCCACGGCGGCGTCAAGCACGCCTCGTTCGAGGACATGCGCGGCGTCTACGTGCCCGCGTACCTGTATGGGGCGCTCGCCAGGAGCAGCTACTCCGCGAGGATCGGCGAGAACTACACCGAGACCGAGACCTACACGACGACCGAAAATGGAAAGACGGTCACCCGGACTCGCACCGTGACCAAGACCGAGTGGCGCTCGCTGTCCGGGAGCTGGGCGGGTTACGTGCGCGACGTCATCGTGAGCGCCTCGAAGGGGCTACCGAACTCGCTGATGAGCGCGGTCGAGCCGTTCGATCTCCGCGCGCTGCGTCGCTACGACGTCGGTCAGGTCCAGGGTTGGATCGCCGAGGAGCCTTCGCTCGACCGCGAGGAGTGCCTGAAGAGGGCGCGCGCCGAGGCGCAAGAGGACGTGGGCGCCGCCCTCTCGCGCCTCATGCCCGGCGACAGCCACAGCTCGCTCCAGTTCTCGACGACGTTCGAACGAGAGATCGCGACGATGTTGCTCGTGCCCGTCTGGGTGTTCGCGGTCCGCTACGCCGCCGACAAGCCACCTGTACGGCTCGTCGTGAACGGTCAGACGGGCCAGGCGTACGGCAAGGCACCGCTCTCCTGGCAACGAATCGTCCTCGCGATCCTCGTCGGCCTGGTGACCATCGGCAGCCTCATCATCGTCCTCAGGGGGATGAAGTGACCGCGCCCTGCTCGCGATGCGCGACGCCGCTGGAGGCGGGCGATCTCCGCTGCGCGATCTGTGCGCTGCCCGCGCCTGCCGGCACCGCGCCGCCGCCGGAGGCGGTGGCCCGCATCCTCCGCTGCGAGTCGTGCGGTGCAGCGGTGGCGTTCTCGGCCGAGCACAAGGGCACACGCTGCGCGTTCTGCGGATCGGTGACCCACCTGGAGGAGCCGCACGATCCGATCGAGGCAGCGGAAGCGTTCCTCCCGTTCGTCACCACGCCGGAAAGCGCGGTCGCTGCCGTCCGAGGCTGGCTCGGCACGCTCGGCTTCTTTCGCCCATCGGATCTCGCCAAGCGGGCGACGGTCGAGAACGTCAAGCCGCTCTTCTTTGCCGGCTGGATCTTCGACGCCGACGCGCTCGTCAGCTGGGCCGCCGACTCCGACGAGGGTGCGCGGCGGAGCGCTTGGGCGCCGCACGCGGGGCAGACGCGCATGCGCTTCGACTCGGTCCTGGTCAGCGCGTCGCGCGGGCTCACGACCGAAGAGGTGCGCCGCCTGGCGCCGGCGTTCGATCTGCGCAAGACGACGAGCGCACCGTCCGGCCCGGATGACGCCACCGTCGAGCGCTTCGACGTACAGCGATCGGCTGCGCGCGCAGTGATCGCTCGCGCCGTCGAGAGCACGGCGATCGACCGTGTGAGCAAGAGCCACGTCCCCGGCAGTCGCGTACGGAACTGTCATGTAGGCGTCGTGCTTCACGAGCTGGTGTCGCGGCGCTACGCCCTGCCGGTGTATGTGCTCGCCTACAGGTACGACGACAAGCCCTACCGTGCGATCGTGCACGGGCAGGACGCACGCATCGCATTCGGCGACGCGCCCCTCTCCTGGCGCAAAATCATGCTCGTCGTCGCCGGCGTTCTCCTGGTGATCCTGACGATTCTGCTCTTCGCGACGCGCAATTGATCGCCGTGACATTCGGCGAATGTGTTCTCGGCGTACACGCTTTGTTGCGTCCGAGAGCGGCCGCGTGGTCGCGGTCCATGGGGGCGCCTCTACGATTTCGGGATGCGATCCATCCTGACAGCTTCGGTCGTCATCGCTTCGGTGCCCGTCCTCGTTCTCGCGTGCTCGGGCGCGCCGGAGGCCCCGGGCGACTCGTGCGAGATCGACGGTGATCCGTGCCCTGACGGCCTCGTTTGCCAGGCCAAGGGCGGCGACGACGCCGTCTGCCGCATCCAGGCCGGCGGCGTGTGCAACTTGGAAGAAGAGGACGCGTTCTGCGAGAAGTCGCTCGTCTGCGAGCGCGGCAGCGACAACGTCGCACGCTGCGGCATCCCCGAAGGCAAGCCATGCGATCCTGCGGCGGCCGATCCGCACTGCGCAGGCCAGAACGTCTGCGCCGAGCTCACGTCGGGCGGCCACGCCTGCTTCCCGCCCGTCCTTGCGCGGGGTCGGGTCTTCGATGCCGTGAGCACCGCGGGGATCGCGAACGCCCAGATCCTCGGCCTCGACGACCAGGGATCGGCGATCACCGACATCGCCGTATCGGGTCCCGACGGCGCGTACGACCTCGACGTCCCGGTCGCGCGAAACGACGACGGAAGCCCCGTCCAAATCACGTTCACGCTGCGCGCGTCGGCGCAGGACTACCAACCGTTCCCCTCGGGCCTGAGGACGTCGCTGCCGATCCAGACGAGCGCTGCAGCGAAGCAGGAGAAGGCGTACGTGATCCAACTGCCCCTCACCGACATCTCGCTCGTCCCGCTGCCCGGCGCAGAGAAGGGCCTTCCGAGCATCTCGGGCACGGTCGTCGCCGGCGATGGCTCTGCGGGCGTCCTCGTCGTCGCCGAAGCCGGCGGCAAGGGTCTCACCGCCGTGAGCTCGAAGACCGGCGCGTACACGATCTTCAACGTTCCGCCCGCCAACTACACCGTGTCGGGCTACGCCGCGGGAGTTGCGCTCACGCCCGCACCGGCGACCGTCCTGAGCTCGCCGCTGACGGGCATCGACTTGGCGCAGGCGAGCACCGCGCTCGGCTCGATCTCGGGCAGCGTGCAGATCGTGAATGCGTCGGGGGGCGCGATGACCAGCGTGGTTCTGGTCGTGGAGTCGACCTTCGACGATACCTTCGTGCGCGGCGAGGTCGGCCGTGGCCTGCGCACGCCGCTCTCTGGAGCACCCAACGTCAGCGGCAGCTTCTCGATCCCCAACGTACCGCCAGGCAGGTACGTCGTGCTCGCCGGATTCGAAAATGACGGCCTTGTCCGCGATCCGGATCCCAACATTTCGGGGACGCAGATTGCGCACGTCGAGATGCCCAACCCGGGCCAGCCCATCGAGGTCGAATCGTCGTTCAAGGTGACGGAGGCCCTCGCGGTGGTGAGCCCCGGCGCAGAAGGCCCCGAGGGCGTGAGCGGTACGCCGTCGTTCGTCTGGCGAGACGACTCGAGCGAGGATTTTTACTCGGTCGTCGTCTACGACGCGTACGGCAACCTAACCTGGGAGAATCAGATGGTTCCGTCCCAGAGCGGCGGCGACAACGTAACTGTCATGTATGGCGGTCCCGCCCTCACACCGGGCATGTACTACCAGTTCCGTGCCACCTCCTGGCGCTCGCCCGGCGGGAATCCAGGCCCGATCTCGCAGACCGAAGATCTGCGTGGCGTCTTCTTCGTGCAGTAATGCCGCACGCCTGACTGCGTATTCCGACAGTACACGTGTTCTACGCGTACACGCTTTGTGTCGCCCGAAAGCAGCCATGCGATCGGGCGACATGTAGGCCGCTCCTACGATTTCAGGATGCGATCCATCCTGGTTGCTTCGGTCGTGTTGATGTCCGTGCCCGTGCTCGTTCTCGCGTGCTCCGGCGCACCCGAGAACCCCGGTGATTCCTGTGAGCTCGACGGAGACCCCTGCCCCGACGGGCTCGTGTGTCAGGCCAAGGGCGATGACGATCCGGTCTGCCGCATCGAAGCCGGCGGAACCTGCGACCGTGAGGAAGAGGATCCGTGGTGTGAGAAGGGGACGAGCTGCACGGCCGTCGAAGGCGGCTCGAAGTGCTTGGTGCAGCAGGGCGAGACCTGCGATCCGAACGCAGCGGACCCGTTCTGCGCTCCCGGATTGATTTGCGGCACCGGCGCCGACGGCCAGTCGTTCTGCGGAAAGCCGCCGGGCGCCGACTGCAGCCCCGTCGCGCCCGAGCCGGAGTGCGCCCCGCCGCTCGTCTGCGAGCCCGACAGCGACGGCCACACGTTCTGCGGAATCCCGGAGGGCGGCGCGTGCGATCCGACTGCTCCCGATCCGTACTGCGCCGGCGATAACGTCTGCGCCGAGAAGGCTTCGGGCGGCCACGCCTGCTACCCGCCGATTCTCGTGAGGGGTCGCGTGTTCGACGCCGTAACGACGACCGGCATCGCGAACGCGCACGTCCTCGGCCTCGACGATCAGGCGACTGCGATCACCGATATCGCCATTTCGGCCGCTGACGGAACGTACGAGCTCGACCTGCCGGTCGCCCGAAACGACGACGGTACCCCCGTCGAGGTCACCTTCACGCTGCGGTCGTCGGCACAGGATTATCAGCCGTTCCCGTCGGGCCTCCGGACGTCACTCCCCATCGAGACGAGCGGCGCCACGAAGCAAGAGAAGGTCTACGTCATCCAGCTGCCGCTCACCGACATCTCGCTCATCCCCTTGCCCGCAGCCGAGCAAGGTCAACCGAGCATCTCGGGCACGGTCGTCGCGGGCGAATTCTCGGCCGGCGTCCTCGTCGTCGCCGAAGCCGGCGGCAAGGGACTGACGGCGGTCAGCTCGAAGAGCGGCGCGTACACGATCTTCAACGTGCCCAACGGGAGCTACACCGTCTCCGGCTACGCGGCCGGCGTCGTGCTCAACCCGGCGACGGCGAGCGTCGCAGGCTCGCCGCTGACGGGCATCGACCTGTCGCAAGCAGGCGCCGCCGGCGGCTCGGTCTCCGGCAACGTCCAGATCGTCAACGCCCCGGGCGGCTCGCTGACGAGCGTCGTCTTGGTCGTCGAGTCGACCTTCGACGACACGTTCGTGCGCGGCGAGGTCCCCCGCGGGCTGCGGACGCCTCTTTCCGGACCGCCGAACGTGAGCGGCAGCTTCTCGATCGCCGGCGTACCCCCCGGCAGGTATGTCGTCCTCGCGGGCTTCGAAAATGACGGTCTCGTTCGGGACCCGGATCCCAACATCGCCGGCACGCAGATCGTTCACCTCGAGATGCCGAACCCCGGCACGCCGATGGAGATCAGCGACTCGTTCAAGATCACCGAGGCGCTCGCGGTCGTCGGGCCGGGCGCCGACGGGCCCGAGGGCGTGAGCGGCATGCCGACGTTCGTCTGGCAGGACGATTCGAGCGAGGACTTCTACTCGATCGTCGTCTACGACGCGTTCGGCAACCTCGTCTGGGAGAACCCCGACGTTCCGTCTCAGAGCGGCGGCGACAACGTGAGCGTTCCCTACGGCGGGCCGGCGCTCACCCCGGGCATGTACTACCAGTTCCGGGCGACGTCCTGGCGCTCGCCCGGGGGCAACCCGGGCCCCATCTCGCAGACCGAGGATCTGCGCGGCGTCTTCTTCGTGCAGTGAGTACAGATCACCGCTGTGGCGGCGCGCCGATGACCCCGAGGTCGAGCGCGCCGTCGCCGGCGGCGATCCGTGCGTCGAAGCGTGCGGCGACCGAGCCGAGGACAGCGCTCGCTTCGGGTGAGCTCGCGAGGAGATCGAGCATGAGGCCGATGTCCTTCCGAGCCATCGAGAGGTGAAACGACGGCGTAAAGTCGCCGGCCGCCATCTTCTTTCCTCTTGCACCGAAGATTCCACCGACCTGGAAGTGCTCGAAGAGGGCGAGCGCCGCGCCGGGATCGATGCCTTCTGCGCGAGCCATCGAGAAGACATCCGCGATGCCCCCGACGAGGGCGAAGATCATCGCGTTGCCGAACAGCTTGAAGCACGCCGCGAGGTCCGGACGCTCTCCGAGGTCCATGACCTTGCCGGTCATCTTGGCGAGCTCGTCACGCACCGCGTCGACGCGAGCGCGCTCGCCGGACACGAGCATGATGCCACCCGGCTGCCTGCACATCGCAGGCGACATGAAGACCGGCGCATGGACGAAACCGAAGCGCGCATGCTTGTCGACGCGCGCCCGCACGCCCGCAGGGCTCGTCGTCGAGTGATCGATCACCGGCGTCGCGTCGGCGATCCCCGGGCTCGCCGCGTCGAGCGTGGCGTCGACGGCCGCATCATCGGAGAGCGCGATGTGCACGCGGGTCGCGCCCTGCGCCGCTTCTTCCGGAGAGTCGGCGACGACGGCGCCCAGCGGAGCGAGCGCCTCGGCCTTGGCGCGGCTCCGGTTGTACACCTTCACGCGAAGGCCGCGCGCGAGCATCGCCTCGACCATCCCAGCGCCGATGAGACCCGTACCGAGGAACGCGATGTGACTCATGCCGCGTACCCTACGCGCCTCGGGGTGCAGGCGTCGATGTCGGGACCGTCCTACGCGACGTTTTGCGCGCGGAGGTAGGCCTCGACGGCATCGACGAGGCCGGGCAGCGTGCTCGTCGTCGCAGTGACCGCGACGGAGAGGCCGCGTGCGGTCGCGGTGTCGGTGGTGATCGGCCCGATGCTCGCGATCGTGGTCTTGCCTGCCAGCTCGACCGCGCGTTCGCCGAGCGCGTCGGCGAACGCCGCGGCCATGCTGCTCGAAGTGAGGAGCACGACGTCGACCGCGCCGGTGTCGATCGCGCCGCTGATCGCAGCGGCTTGCTCGCTACCGAGCGCCCGTGTCTCGTACGCGGCGACGACGTCGACCGTCGCGCCCGCGGCGCGAAGGGTTTCCGGGAACACGTCGCGCGCGACGGCCGCCCTGGGGAGGAGCACCCGTGCACCCGCGACACCTCCTCGATGTTTCTCGAGATCCGCGATGCACGCCGCGGCGAGCGCTTCGCCTCGGAAGACCTCGGGGACGACGTCGGCGCAGATGCCGTGACGCGCGAGAGCCACGGCGGTGCCGTCTCCGATCGCTGCTACACGCGCGCCGCCGAGGACGCGCGCGTCGCGACCGAGCCGGCCTGCCGCGTCGAAGAACACACGCACGCCGTTCTCGCTCGTGAACGCGACGAGGTCGTAGCGCCCTGCGGCGAGCACCGCCGCATCGACGGCCGCCGGGTCGGGCGCATCGACCATCGAGAGGAGGGGAAGCTCCACCGGGTCGGCGCCGCGCGCACGCAAGAGCGCCGCCGTCGCCTCCGCTTGGTGCGCCGCGCGCGCAACGAGCAGACGCTTCCCGAAGAGCGGCCGCGTATCGAACCAGGCGAGACGCTCGCGCAGCGCGACGACCTCGCCGATCACCAACAGCACCGGAGACCGAAGGTCGGCCTCCTCGATCCGGTCGGCGATATCGGAGAGCGTTCCGGTGACCACGCGCTGCGAGGCCAGCGTGCCGGACGCGATCGCGGCTGCCGGCGTCGACGCAGCTCGGCCGGCGCGGTCGACGAGGGCCGCCGCGATCGCACGCGCGCGCCCCAAGCCCATGAGCACGCAGACCGTCCCGCCGAGCCCTTTCAGGCGTCCGAAGTCGTAAGCCTCACCCTCGCGCGTCGTTCCACTGACGAAGAGCACGCTCGAGGCGAGGTCACGGTGGGTGAGCGAGATGCCGGCATAGGCTGCCGCGGCGAGCGGCGAGGTGACTCCGGGCACGATCTCGTACGGGATCCCCGCGCGGCGGAGGGCTTCGCACTCCTCGGACCCGCGGCCGAAGAGGAAGGGGTCGCCCCCCTTCAAGCGAACGACGCTCACCCCTCGCCTTGCCTCTTCGACGAGCATCCGGTCGATGGCGTCCTGACGGAGCTGCTTGGCCGACGGCTCGCTCCCCCGCTTGCCCACGTTCCGGATGACCGCGTCGCGCCGTGTTTTCCGCAGAAGAAGGGGATGGACGAGCTCGTCATGAAGCACGACGTCGGCCGTGGCGAGCAGCTCGTAGCCGCGCTGCGTCAAGAGGCCCGGATCCCCGGGACCAGCGCCGACCAAGTAGACGGTCCCGCGGACGGCCGCCACGGTGGCTCCTTTCGGCCCGTCGTCCGTCACAACATCGACCCGGCGTCGCACAGAGGAGGGAAGAGCATGAAAGCTCGTGGAGGTGGCGGGAAAAAATCGAGCTGGGACCGCGTGGAATGTGACAGATCCCCCGCTGGTTTCGTAGTGGGCCGGCGTGTCTTGACAATCGCGGCGACCCTGGACAAAAGGCGTGTTCCCGCTGCGTGCAAAGGTGGGGGGCC
This sequence comes from Polyangiaceae bacterium, assembly GCA_041940405.1. GTDB lineage: Bacteria > Myxococcota_A > Polyangia > Polyangiales > Polyangiaceae > Xiheicaenibacterium. The sequence continues at coordinate 30,758 of JBGTSH010000023.1, read as the reverse complement.
AGGGGGCCAGTGCAATTTTTCTCGGATTCGCATTTTGACGGGCACGACGACTTGATGGCAGTTCGGATTCGCTCCGAGGCGCTCGACAGCAAAGGCGCCGACCGCTGGTACGTGACCGACGGGATGAACGCGGTGGGGCCGGTGCGGCTCGACCTGCTCGCCCGCGGCGTGGAAGCGGGGCGCGTTCCTCTGGACAGCTTCGTTCGTCACGAGGCGTGGAAGGTCTGGCGGCCGCTCACGGACTTCACCGAGTTCGTCGAGGACGGGTCGGGCAAGCCCACCGACAGCAAGCCGGCGATATCGGCCCCGCTCTCTTCGGCGTCGTTCATCGACGACGAGGGGTCGCAGGGCGAGCGTCCGACGATCGAGGTCACGAGCGGCGGCGTCAGCAACTTCGCCGCCTCGGCAGAGGTTCCGACGGTCGATCCGAATGCCGTCGATGGGGCCGCGTCGACGAACGACGTCCCGACCGAGACGCTAGGTCGCGATCTGTTGGGCGGCGATCGTCCGACCCTCGCTTCGTACCTCGACGATGAAGAGACCAAGGTGCCGCCCAAGCGCGCATCGGTCGCGCCAGCCGCGAGCCCGCCGCCGTCGGCGCCGCGACCGCGCTCCGTGCCGCCGCCGGTTCCGCGCCCGCGCACGGTACCCCCGCCGAAGGCGGGATCGCTCCCTCCGCCGCGATCGCCCAGCGTCCCGCCGCGATCACCGAGCGTTCCGCCGGGTTTGGGCACGCCGTTCCCGATCACCACCGGCTCGCGAACGGACGACGTCCCTGCCTCGAGCGAGGGGTGGGGCTTCGCCAGGCCGTTCGAGTCGGGTGAGGTGCTGCCCGAGGACGATCTGACCGGCGCCGCCGATCTCTCGGACGGCCTCCTCCTTCTGTTGGGCGCTGCGGTTCGGCGCTCGCACGCAGACGTCGCGCTCCTTCATCGGCTCGCCGATGACGGCGCATCGGTCGTTTGCGCGCACGGCCCGCAGATGATCGATCTGCTCGGCTTGCGAACCCGCCTGCTCGACGCCGCCGTCGTCGCAGCGGCCGGCGGTCACGTGGTCATCGCCGAGCCGGTGCCCGGTAACGCGGGTGAAGCGACGATGGTCCGCCTCCGCAAGCTCGGCATCGATCCCGAAGGCGCGGTCATGTACCCGATTCGCCCGAAGAACCGCTTGCTCGGCTTCCTCGAGATCGGGAAAAAGACGCGCTTTACGCTTCGCGAGCTGAGCCGGGTCGAGGACTTGGTCGCCGCCTTCGTCCGCAAGGCGACCGAGATGGGCTGGGCTCCCTGAGAGTCTACGATCGCAGCGCGACGATCCGCGCTGCGATCTCTGCGAAGCCCCGTCCCATCGGGAGCGACGCCACGTAGCGCGGCAACGTCGGTAGCTTCGCGACGTGGGCGTGGACGTTGGCGACGCCGAACGTCAGACCGAACGCGGCGAACGCCGCAGCGTCGTTGCCGCTGTCGCCGGCGAACGCTGCGCGCGAGAGCGCGTCGTGGGGGTCGCGACCGAGCGCGCGAGCGATCGCGGCGAAGCCGGTCGCCTTGTCTCCGATCTCGAAGGTGAGGTGCATGTGGACGCTCGACGCGAAGGTGCGCGCGCCGAGCGACTCGGCGAAGGCGCGCGCGCTCTCGACGACTCCGGGATCGACCTGTCGGTGCTCGCCGATGTCGAGCGCGACGTCGGTGCGCCGGGCCCAGTTGTCGTCGGCGAGCGCGATCTCCGAAAACCGCTCGAGCACTCGATCGCCGATCGACGAGAGCTTCGCCCGCCGCTCGTTTCGTGCGTCGTTCGACATCGCGTCGATGACCCGGACGCGTCCACCTTGGTCGCGCATCCACCCGACCGCGCCGTTTTCGGCGACGGCAGCAGTGACCGGCCACTGCCGCGCGATGACCTCGGCGAAGCCCGACGGCCGACCGGTGAGCGCGACCAGATCGAGGCCGGAGCGTCGCAGCTCGAAGAGCGCGCCGTATGCCTCCAGCCCGAGGCGCCCGTGATCGAGGAGCGTGTCGTCGAGGTCGAACGCGAACGTGTCGATCGCGCGAGCTTCTTCTTCGCCGAGACGGTCGAGCGAGAGCATGGCCATCGCGATCAGCTCAGCGGCTCGATTCGGGCGATGACGCTCTTGAGGTAGAGCCCCTCGGGGAACGCCGCGGGGACCGGATGATCCGGCGCCTGTATGTGCCGCTCCAGAACCAACGCTTGCGTGTTGGCGTCGCGCGCGCCGAGCGCGAGCGCTCGCACGAGATCCTCGTGCGTCACGACGCCCGAGCACGACGAGAGGACCATCTTCCCGCCCGGCTTCGTCGCCGCCGCCGCGAGACGAGCGAGCCGTCGGTAGAGCGCGAGCGCGGCTTCGCGCTTGCCACGCGACGGCGCGAGCTTGGGCGGGTCGCAGAGGACGAGGTCGTAGCCGCCTTCGTTCGCGGCTTGCTCGAGCGCCGTGAGCGCGTCGGCTCGGCGCACTTCTATCGCCTGCGCGAGCCCGTTGCGCCGCGCCGTCTCGGCGGCGACCTCGGCCACGAGCGCGCTCTCGTCGACTGCGACCACACGCGTCGCGCCGCCGCGCGCGGCCGCGATCGAGAAGGAGCCGACGAAGGAGTAGGCGTCGAGCACCGTGCGCCCCTCGGCGAGCGCCTCGACGCGCCCGCGAAGGTTGCGCTGATCGAGGTAGTAGCCGGTCTTGTGTCCGATCCCGAGCGGGATCTCGTACGAGAAGCCGCGCTCTCGAAAGCGAAGCGCGTCGACGTTCGTGTCGCCGCGTACGAGGCCGCGCCCGACCTCGACGCCCTCGATGCGCGCAGCGACCTCACCGGTTCGATCGAGGATCGCGCGCGGGGCGAGCGCCTCTTCGATCGCCGAGAACACGAGGCCTTCGCGCTTCGCGATGCCCACCGTGTTGAGCTGCACGCTGACGACCTCGCCGAGCACGTCGACGATCAGACCCGGCAGACCGTCGCCCTCTCCGTGGATCAGCCTGTAGGCGTCGGTGTCGGTTGCGGGTAGGCCGAGGCTTCGCCGCAGCTCGATTGCGCGCGCGATTCGTTCGCGAAAGAGCGCGCCGTCGATGGGCCTATCGGAACGCGTGAACAGGCGAACCGGGATCGCGGATTTGGGGCTGTACAGGCCACGCCCCAGGAAACGCCCCTGCGGATCGTAGACGCTGATCTCGTCTCCGCTCTGTGCACCCCCCTCCAGACGGGCCACCGCCTGCTGAAAAACCCAGGGGTGGCCCGTGTGTACGGGACGCACATGGCCTGGCTTCAGGACGACCTTTGCCATGGGGGGTGTGAACCATAGCTCACAGCACCACCCGCCCGGCGCCAAAAGCCGCAGCGAGACGAGAGGTGTGAGGTGGCACTTCGGTTGCTACCATGAGCGTCCGGACCCGGGTCGGGTCCGTTGCTTCACGCTGCTGCCTCCAAGGAGTCCGAAGATGCGCCGCTGGTGGGTCCTTCTCCCTAGCCTCCTCCTTCCGCTTTCCCTCGCGAACGTCGCCTACGCCGACGACGACTGCCCGCCGGGTTCGTGGTTCTGCGAAGAGGTCGAGGTCCAGAAGCCCGAGGTCGATGCAGACGCCGACGCGGATGCTGACGCCGATGTCGACACCGACGCCGAACCCCCGAAGGCGCAGCCGCAGGGCAAGAAGAAGAAGCACAAGAAGAAGAAGCGAAAGAAGACGAAGACCGTCGAGGTCGAAGGTGATGGCGACACGGTCGTCGTCGTCGACGACGATACGGACAAGGTCGTCGTCGTCGAGAAGACCACCAAGGTCGCGCCGCCCCCGGCTCCCGCGAAGAAGAAGAAGCGTCGCTGGGCAGAGAAGTTCGGTTTGAACCTTCGCCTCGAAGGTGCCGCGTTCCCCGCGGCCGAGGGCGTCTACGAAGACGTCGGCATGGGCGGCGTCGGTGCGAGCTTCCGTTGGCGGCCGAGCCCGTACTTCGCCTTCGATCTCGGCACCGACGTCCTCGGCGGCAACGACTACTACGGTCACGATCGCGTCGAGGTGTCCGGAGCGCTCTCGGGCATCGTCTACTTCAACCCGCAGCACCGCGTTCAGGTCTACGGCATCGGCGGCGTGAACCTGTCGCACGCATGGATCGACACGGAAGAGGATTACTACTTCGACCAGTACAACGGCCGTTACTACGACTCGGACACGGCCGAGGTCGAGCACGACTACCTCGGCGGGCACGGCGGTCTCGGCGTCGAGTTCCGCATCGCGCGGCACATCGCGCTCCACATCGACGCGCTCGCCATCATCCGCCACAAGATCGACGAGGGTCCGGCCGAGTTCGTCGATGCCTCCGGCAACACGACCGACACGTCGGGCGCCGGCCTCTTCCGCGCCGGTATCCTCTTCTGGTGGTGACGTCTCGCTAAAAGACTGGGGCGCTCCGCTCACCCGAGCGTGATGCCCGTGGTTTCACCCCCTAGCCCCCCTCACTTCGTGAGGGGGGAACCGGCGTTCGGAGCGGATGAGGCGCTGCCGACGGCGTTCGGCGGTCGTGAGGTTGCTCGCTCGAGCGACCTCACGACGACCAGAAGGTCGACGGCTTGATCAGGCTCGAGGCCGGGCTTGCTCATCGCGAGGTCGACGCTCCCGTCGACGAAGAGGCAGTAGTCGCTGTCGCCGAGCTTCTTGCACGCCGCAAAGTCGATGTGAGTCTCCGAGAGCTGCGGCGCTCCCTCGCGCGTCTTCTTGCCGATGACGCGCGACTTCTTGATGAAGGCGTCTCGTTCCTCGAGGAGCACCTCGCCGGCGATCGTTCCCTGGCGCAGCTCCTTGAACCAACCTGTCCGATCGTGCTTCGACTTCGGACCGAGCTCGAAGATCTGCACGGTGGTCCCCGACTTCAGCTCGGTGGACATGCTCCACACCTGCGTGCCCCAGCGGGCCGCCGCGTCCTCGGTCATCGCCGGCTCCGTCGTGACCATCGACGGTGCACGGCGGAACGTGATCTTCATCGGCTCGAAGTAGACGAGCGGCCACGCGTCGGCGCGCGGCAGATCCGGCAATGATGCCTTGACTGCGGACGTCGCCGCGGCCGACGAGACAGGCGGCGGCGAGGCCGAGCTCGGGACTGGCTGCGATCCCCGATCGGAGCAAGCGGCGATCGAGCAGGCCGCCAAAATCGCAATCGGCGAGACGCCGACCTTCATGCCTTTTCTCGCCTCTCCGCGACGAGCCGCATGCTCTCGACGAGCGCGACTGCGCAGCCGGGAAAGATGCCGTACCGGATCTCGGGGTGGTTCTTCAAAAAGTACTTTGCGAGCCAGCCGAGAGAGTCCGGCTCGAACGTGATGCCCGCGTGCACCTGGGTGGCCTTGCCGTCGTCGGCAGGCTCCAGATCGTACCGGAGAACCAGGCGATCCGGCTCGCCGCTGACGTGCGTGAGCTCGATGGACTTTTCGGGCACGGCGTCGACCGCTGCAGTGAACGCGAAACTCACGGAGAAGAGGCTGATGCCGAACTTGAGCTTGACCGTCACCCGGTCGCCCTTCAAGTCGACCTTTTCGAGCATCGGCACGCGGCCGGGGTAGCTCTTCACGTCGGAAACGAGCGCCCAGACGTCGGCGACCGGGCGATGAATGATCTGAGCTGCCACGGCGGCGAGGGGGCGCCCCGTGGCGTCGCGCCGGACCGAAACGAGGGGCCCGGGTGCGGCGGCGATGGCATCTGTGGGAAAACGGAGATCGGCGAGCACGCCCGACCTTACTGCGATTGGCTCTTGGCTAGGGTCGGGATCTGCGGATCTGCCACAGCGCACACGCCCGCACGCCGAGCGGCCACACCGAGCGAAGCTCCGCCGCGCGAAAGCGGGCGCCCCACATCGGCACAGGGGCTGCACTACCCATGAGCAAGGCGACCGACGCCGTTAGACCGAACGAAGCAAACGAAGAAGCAGCGTCATTCGAAACACCACTCCGAAAGGAAATGGCAGCCGGAAGACGAGCTTCGACGAGAGCAACGAAGGGCTAAAAGAGTGTCGGCGCCCTTTTTCTTTTTGTCGGGCGTAACATCGCCCACAGATGTCCGATGAAGGCGCCAAGAAGGACGCCGAGCCTCGGTCGCGTCGCTCGACGCGTCCGGCGGGGCGCGGCTACGAGGTCGGGGTAGCCCCGCCTTCTTCTGCTGCGTCGCCTCGGCGTCCGCTCCCCTCGACCCATGACGGGCCGCGCCGCTGCGCTCGCGGCCCGGTCCTGCTCTCGATCGACGCAGCGATCGAGCGGCGCTTCGGTGACGAAGGTCGAGAGCGCGTCGTCGCGCTCCTTCCCGACGCGCACGCCGACGAGCTTCGCCGCGGTAGGCCGAGCGCGCTCGACGCGCACGACATCGACGCGGTCCGTGTGTACGTCGAGATCGCGTCGCGCGTGCTCGGGGTCGACGCCGCGGGGTTTCAACGTCTCGGGCGCGAAGCGGTGGATCGCGAGCTCGCGCCGTTCGTCAAGACGCTCGTCCTTCCCGGCAGCTTGCCCGAGGTCCTTCGACGTTGCGTCTCGATCCTCGCGCGCTTCCTCGACTTCGGCGTCTGGACGCTGGTCCGTGCCACGTCCGAGATCGGCCAGATCCGCGTCGAGGACCTCGGGCTCGTCTCACCGCTCTTGCGTGCTTGGTACTTGGGTGTCATCGAAGGCATCGTGAGGCGCAGTGTTTCGCCCGACGCCGAAGTCGTCGAAATCGGACCGCAAGAGGCGGGCGCTTCCGCGTTCGAGATAGAAGTCTTCCTCGACGCGGGACAAAAGGGGTTACACGCTGCATCCGGCTTCTCGACCGGTCCCCTGTCCTCCCCGCGATGACGACGAACGTCTCGGCGTATCCCATCACCCTCCGCGGTCAGCTCGTCGACAAGGCGAAGATGTACGTCTTCGGCGGGCTCCTCGTGGCCGTGCAGCAGGTCTTGATGGCGAAGCGCGACTTCTTGGTCCGCGACGCCGTCGATGCGGCCAACGCGATGCGCGGCGACGCGGCGCGAATCGCGGCGCTCACGATCTTCGCAGTGAGCGTCGGTGCGGCGGTCGTGCGGGTGCTCTCGCGCGTGACGATCTTCACCGCCGGTCGCAACGTCGAGTACGAGCTTCGAGCGGTCCTCTTGGATCGCCTTCAACGCCTCGGGCCCTCGTTCTTCCGCACGATGCCGACCGGCGACATCATGAGCCGCGCGACCAACGACCTGACGCAGGTGCGGCTCCTGCTCGGCTTCGGCGTCATGAACGTGATCGGCAGCCTGCTCGCGTTGGTGAGCGCGCTCTACGTCATGACGACGCTGTCGCTGCGGCTCACGATCGCGAGCTTCGTCACGCTTCCATTCCTTTGGCTCGCGACCAAGTCGTTCTCCATCAGGATCTTCAGCGCCACCCGCGAGAACCAAGAGGCCATCGGCTCGATGAGCGATCGTGTCCTCGCGAGCCTCGCCGGCGTTCGCGTCGTGCGCGCCTTCGGCCTCGCGCCTAGCGAGCTCGCCGCGTTCCAGGACAAGAGCGACGACTACCTGAAGAAGGGCCTCGGCCTCGCTCGCGTGCGCGGCTCGATGGGTCCCGTGATGGGCACCATCAGCGCCCTCGGCGTCCTCGTCGTCTTCTGGTACGGCGGCGTCCTCCTCGAGAACGGCGCGATGAGCCCCGGCGACTTCGTGTCGTTCTGGCTCGCCCTTCTCCGCCTGACCTGGCCGCTCCTCGCGCTCGGCTTCGTCTCGGCGATCGTGCAGCGCGGCCGCGCCGGCTACGAGCGGCTCAAGACGGTATTCGACGCAGAGCCCGACATCGTGAGCGGAGGGCTGTCGAGAGAAGCACCCGTCGAGGGCCACGTCGAGGTGCGCGACCTCGCGTTCTCGTACGACGACAAGCGGCAGGTCTTGAAGGGCGTCTCCTTCGACGTGCCGCCGGGCGGCTCGCTCGCCATCGTCGGGCGCACCGGCTCGGGCAAGAGCACCATCGCGACGCTCCTGTCGCGGCTGATGCCGACCCCGCGAGGGACGGTCTTCCTCGACGGGGACGACATCTGCGATCTCGCGCTCTCGCGCGTGCGCGGCTCCATCGGCTACGCGCAGCAGGACGCCTTCCTCTTCTCGACGACCGTCTCCAAGAACATCGGCTACTCGCTCGACGATCCCGACTCGCCCGAAGCCGAGCGTGCGATCCGCGACGCCGCGCGCCAGGCGGCCGTCTACGACGACATCGAGCGCCTCCCCGAGGGCTTCGACACCGTCGTCGGCGAGCGCGGCGTCCAGCTCTCCGGCGGACAGCGCCAGCGCATCGCGCTCGCACGCGCCCTCTTGCGCCAGAGCCCGGTGCTCGTCCTCGACGATCCGCTCTCGGCCGTCGACGCCAAGACCGAGGCCGCCATCCTCGAGGCCATCGAGGGTCAGAAGAAGAACAGAACGGTCATTCTCATCACCCACCGGGTCGCCGCCGCGCGGCGTTGCGATCGGATCATCGTCCTCGACCGCGGTGAGGTGATCGAGCAGGGCACGCACGACGAGCTCGTGCGCGAGGATGGCCTCTACTCGCTGTTCGCCCGCGAGCAGGCGCTGGAAGCGCAGCTCGCCGACCTGGACTTGGCGGAGGCGCCGACGTGAGCGCGGCGCCGAAGCTCGAGAACGGCCGGAAGAATGGCCAGAAGAGCGGAGAGAAGTCGCGCGGCGAGGCGGCGCTCGCGCGGTTCCACGAAGAGGGCGGCCTCACGGCGTACGACTCCAAGAACCTCCTGCGTCTCTGGCCGTACATCCGCCCGCACCGCGCCTACCTCCTCGGCTCGGTCGCGCTCCTCCTCCTCGCCTCGGGCTTCGCGCTGGCGCGGCCGCTCATCATGCGCGCCGGGCTCGACGGCATCGGCAAAGAGCCGGGAGCGATCACCCGCGCAGGATTGCTCCTGACCGCGGTCATCATCATCGAGCAGGGGATCGCTTTCCCGCAGATGTATTTGATGCAAGCCGGCGGTGCCAAGGCGATGGCCGATCTGCGCCTCGCCGTCTTCCGCTTCCTCCACACGCGGAGCCTCGGGTTCTTCGATCGAACCCCCGTCGGCCGGCTCGTGACCCGAGTGACGAACGACGTCGACGCCATCGGCGAGATGTTCGCGTCGGGCGCGCTCAACGCCATCGGCGATCTGCTTCGCCTCGCCGTCATCGTCGGCGTCCTTTTGTGGATGAACTGGGAGATGTCGCTCATCGCGTTCGTCTCCGTTCCGCCGATCCTCCTCGTGGTCAACTGGACCCGAAGGCGCATCCGCGAGGCCTTCCGCGAAGTCCGAACCAAGACGGCTCGGATGAACGCGTACGTGAACGAGCAGGTCAACGGCATGGCACTCGTCCAGGCGTACGCGCGCGAGGATGCCGGAGCCAAGGAGTTCGACTCCATCAACTCCGCGTACCGTGACGCCAACAACCGATCGATCGTGCTCGACGCGACGATGGACGCGTCGATCGAGATGATCTCGAGCCTCTGCATCGCGTCCGTGCTCTGGGCAGCCGGCGTGCAGAGCGCGAGCGAGCACGTCACCTTCGGGACGCTCTTCGCCTTCGTCGCCTACATCGAGATGTTCTTCCTCCCGATCCGGGATCTGTCGGCGCGGTACACCCTCGTCCAGAGCGCGATGACCGGAGCCGAACGCGTCTTCGAGCTCTTCGACAACGCCGACGAGGACGCGCCGGCCCGCGCGTCGAGCGTCGTTCCCGCGACCGGCGCCGAGGACGAGACGACGCCGGCCCTGGAGCTCGACGGAGTCTCCTTCGGCTACAAGCCGGGTGTCCTCGCGCTCCGCGAGGTCACGCTCCGGATCGCGCGCGGCGAGAAGGTCGCGCTCGTCGGCGCGACCGGCGCCGGCAAGAGCACCGTCGCGTCCCTCTTTCTGCGTCTCTACGAGGTCGAGGAAGGCACCGTTCGCGCGTTCGGACGCGACGTGCGTGACTACCCGCGCGACGATCTGCGTTCGCGCTTCGCCGTCGTCCCGCAGGACGTGTTTCTCTTTCCAGGCACCGTGGCGACCAACGTCGCGGCCGGCGACGTGAAGCCCGACATCTTGCGGGTGAAGCAGGCGCTCGAGCGAATCGGTGCGCTCGACATCTTCGAGCGGCGCGACGGGGGACTCGATGCCAAGGTGGGCGAGCGCGGCTCCAACTTCTCGGCCGGCGAGCGCCAGCTCATCGCGTTTGCGCGCGCCCTCTACAAAGACCCCCACGTCCTCGTCTTGGACGAGGCGACGGCGAGCATCGACAGCGACACGGAAGCGCGCCTCCAGCGCGCGGTCGAGGAGATCCTCGTCGGCCGAACGTCGCTGATCATCGCGCACCGTCTCTCGACCATCCGCGCAGCCGACCGCATCGTCGTGTTCCACAAGGGCCGCGTCGTAGAAGAGGGGCGCCACGAAGCGCTCCTCGCCAAGGGCGGTGTGTATGCACGGCTTCACGCGCTCCAGTTCGCCAAAGAAGAAGAGGCGCGCTCCGTTCGACCTCCTGCGATCGCCGACGCAGCCGCGGCGTCGGGCGGCGACTGACGGGCCGCGTCGCCACCGTCGGGTGGCGAGCCATGGGCTCAGAGACCTTCGGCCGTGACCAGCAGATAGAGGTCGGCGCAGGTAGCGTTTCTGACGGTGAGGGACTCGGCGTCGATCTCGACGAGCTCGACCTCACCCGTAGAGAGCACGATCGCCGAGCCGTCACCTTCGCGCGACGTCGCGATGTACGCCTGCCAGCTCGCTGGCACTTCTCCCAGGCCGTGGAAGAGCTCGATCTTCTGGCCGGGAGGAAAATCGAGCAGCTCGTTCGGGTCCCAGCCGCTCGAGACATACGTGCCGTCTTGGGTGGTCCCTTCGGTGTAGATCGCGGCCGGCTCGTCGAAGAGATCGTCGCCGCACCCGCCGGTGAGGACGTCACAGCCGATCGGCAGGGCGCTCGCGACCGCGAGCGCCAGCAGCGTCACCGCCGAGCTACGCGCCGAGCCACTTCGCAGCATCGATCGCGTGGTAGGTGAGGATGAAGTCGGCGCCCGCGCGCCGGATCGAGAGGAGCGCTTCGAGCGCTGCGCGCTTCTCGTCGAGCATGCCGGCTGCGGCGGCGGCCTTGATCATCGCGAACTCGCCGCTGACGTTGTAGGCCCCGACCGGCAGGCTGGTCGCTTGGCGTACCCGCCAGAGCACGTCCAGGTAGGGAAGCGCCGGCTTGACCATGACCATGTCGGCGCCCTCTGCCTCGTCGAGCGCGAGCTCTCGAAGCGCTTCGCGCGCGTTGCCGGGATCCATCTGGTACGAGGTGCGATCGCCGAACTGCGGTGCACAATCGGCCGCGTCGCGGAACGGCCCGTAGAACGAGGAGGCGTACTTCACGGCATAGGAGAGGATCGCGGTGTCGGCGAAACCGTCCCCATCGAGCGCCTTTCGGATCGCGCCGACGCGACCATCCATCATGTCGCTCGGCGCGACGACATCGGCGCCGGCGCGTGCCTGTGCGAGGGCCGACCGCGCCAGGACGTCCAGCGTGGCGTCGTTGTCGACCACGGTCTCGCCGCGATCATCCTTCTTCAAGATGCCGCAGTGGCCGTGGTCGGTGTACTCGTCGACGCAGGTGTCGGTGACGACCAAGAGCTCGGGGGCTGCATCCTTCATCGCGCGGACGGCGCGCGGCACCGGACCGTTCGGATCGCAGGCGGCTTCTCCGCGCGCGTCCTTCTGCTTCGGCAGTCCGAACAAGATGACGCCGCCGAGCCCCAAGCTCTTCGCCAGGCGGGCCTGATCCGCTGCCGCCGAGACAGGAAGCTGCGATACGCCGGGCATCGTGCCCACCGGCTTCGGCTCGGAGAGCGCCTCGCTGAAGAAGAGCGGCAGGATCAGATCCGACGGCGCCAGCGTCGCCTCGCGGACGAGTGTGCGAATCGCTGGGCTGCGACGCAGCCGTCGCGGGCGGATGGTCGGAAACATCCGGCGAAAGGTAGCAGGCCCGGCCGGCTCGGTCAGCGTGGGCCATCGATCGCCCATTGTCGCCCGGTGAGGGCGCGAATCATGAGCGGAGTTTGCGCTTTTGTGCTTCGAGGCGCATCGCCTCGGGGATCGCCAAGCCTTCGGGTGCTCCCTCGAACTTACAGACCAGGCAGCGCGACGCGCCGCCGGCCTTCTCGCAGAGCTCGGGCATGCTGAGCTCGGCCACCCTCATGCCGCTCCGCTCGATCGCCTTGCGCACACGCTCGGGCAGGATGCTGGGAGCGAGGAGCGTATCCCCTACGGGCAGGCCGTTCGTCGCGTAGAGGCGGATCTCGTCCTCTGACACGAGGTGCATCCGATCCTTTCCGAAGCGTGCCTCGAGGACCGCGAGCGAGTCCTCTTCGATGACGTCCGCGCAGACGAAGAGGACATCGGCGTGGTCGAGCGGGAGCAGGCCCATGTTGCCGTGGAACGCCGGCTCGCGAATTTCGATCTCGATCACCTCGCCGGGGAAATGACTCCGCGCGGTCTGCGCGCCCACCCGATCGGTGCGTCCGCCCCAGAACAGGATCGTCGTGTTGTCGAAGGTGGCGACGTCACCCTGCCCTTCCCAGATGCCGACGCCGAGCTCGATGGTCTCGAAGCCGAGCGCCTCGACGAGCGGTCGCCATACCTCTTTTTCGGCGCGCCGGTGCTCGGGCTTCATCCGGGGTAGAAGGAACCGCGGCTTGCCACCGGGGCGGAGCGGTGGGAGCGGATGCCCCGCTTCGGCAGCGTACGGAAGCCCCGTGAGCTCGGCCGACGGAGGCTCGAGGACCACCACCGTCCCGCCGAGCGCCTCGATGCCTTCGGCGAGGGTGAGCCATTCGAGGCGCGCGCGCGACGCGTCCACTTCGGCCGCGGCGCGGCTCCTGAAGTTGGCGCGCCCGCGCAGCGACCACGAAGGGTGCGGCGGCGACATGAAGTAGAGGTCCATTCCGGACCTACCCTAGCCTACGAACGCGGCTGCGAGGAGCCTGCGCGTCGAATCACTGAGCGACTTCGCTCTTGCACATGGCGGAGCAGCCGTCGCCGCTGACGGTGTTGCCGTCGTCGCACTCTTCGCCCTCGCCCGGGTGGGTGACGCCGTCTCCGCAGCGCGGGCCGAGGCTGCAGTCCGGATCGCACCCGCCGTAGCTGCCGTCGTTGTTCGCGCCTTCGTCGCACTCCTCTCCGAACAGGCTGTTGATGGCCCCGTCCCCGCAGTACGCGCCGAAGACGCATCCGGGCGCGCAGCCGGGCATGCCGTTGAAGCTGTACGGCGCGAGGTTCACGCCGTCGTCGCAATCCTCGGGCGGGTCCTGCACCGTCGAGTCGCCGCACCGCGGGCCGGGCGTGCAGTCCGGCATGCACCCGCCGTAGCTGCCGTCGTTCACGCCGTCGTCGCAGAGCTCGTCGCCCGCGACGATGCCGTCGCCGCACGTCGTCGTGCACTCGCTCTTCGCCGACACGAAGCCGTTGAGCGTCAGGTTGAAGTTCGACGCGTCGGTGTGGCGCTCGGCGTGGAAGAGCGCGACCTCGTAGACGCTACCGGCCACGAGGCCGAGCGTCGAGGCCATCGTCGCATCGAGGGTGAACGATCCCGATCGCTGCGGATGCAGCCCGCCGAGATCGAGCGCGATGTGGCCGTTGATGAACACCCAGACGTCGTCGTCACCCGAGAACGAGAGCTGCTCTCCACCCTGGAACTCGAACCACGTGCGGACCTCGCTCGTGAAGGCGAAGTTGTGGTTGTTGAACGTCGTCTCGCTGAGCGCGCCCACCCACCCGATGCCGTCGAGCGGGAAGAAGGTCGCGTCGGGGAAGTAGTAGCTGCCGTCCGGCTGCTGGTCGAGCGTCAGCTGGGTGACGTGCTTGATGTTGACGCCGGGGACGTCGTTGTACCACTGGTCGAACGCCGCCTGCGTCGTGGTCTGCTGGCCGTAGGGGCACGGTCCGATCAGGGTCGCTTCGCAGATGCCGGTGTAGACCGGCTTCTTGTCGACGCCGAGGTTCGTCGCCACCAGGCCGGTCGTCGCCTGGTTGCCGCCGAAGGCCTCGAAGTCGGGGTGCTTCGTCGCTCCGTTGATGGGCAGACCGATGAAGTCGCGGAACGCGACGGGCACGACGAGCTGGGTCGGCAGCTGACCGGTGATGTCCACGCACTCGAAGCCCGGCTCGATGGTGCAGAGCGAAGAGCAGCCATCGCCGTCCGAGGTGTTCCCGTCGTCGCACTCCTCCATGTCGCTCGGCAGGATCAGGCCGTCGCCGCAGTTCGACGTGCAGGGCCCGACGGTGCACGAAGGCTCGACTTGGCAGAACGGATTGCATCCGTCGCCGATGTCGTCGTTCCCGTCGTCGCAGGGCTCGTCGCCCTCCTTGATGCCGTCGTTGCAGATCGTCAAATGGCACGGCTGGCCGGGCAGGTCGCAGGCGAACCCGAATTCGCGCTGGCAAGTGTCCGAGCAACCGTCGCCGGACGTCGGCACGGCGTCGTCGTCCTCGCACTCCTCGTTGCCGGCGATGATCCCGTCGCCGCAGGCCGCAGCGAAGCAAGGCAAGCCGGGCGAAGGGCACTGCCAGCCTGCCTCGACGACACACAGGTCCGAGCAACCGTCGCCACCAATGACATCTCCGTCATCGCAGGTCTCGGCGCCGTTCACGACGCCGTCGCCGCAGACGACGATCGAGACGCACAGCCGACCCGGCGTCGGGCACGCGTAGTCCTGCTCCACCGTCTTGCAGTCGGCCGAGCACCCGTCGCCCGGATCGCTGTTGGCGTCGTCGCACACTTCGCCGACCTGGATGAGCCCGTCGCCGCACCCGGTGGTGTCCGGTCCCCCGCCTTCGCCGCCGGTGCCGCCGCCTTCACCACCGCCACCCGCCAAGGGGATGCCCGTTTGGCTCGAGCTCGCGTCGTCCGCGCCGCCGGCACCTTCGCCGCTTCCACCGCCGCCCGAGCTTCCGACCACCACGTTCGGGTCACCGCATGCTGGCGCGAGGATCACGGCCGAAGCGAGGAGAAGACGCCGAAAGAGCGCCGAAGGAACGAGGCTGGCCATCGTTCTTCACGCTATCGGGGCACCCCCGAAAGGGTCAAGCATGGCTGTAAAAATCCGTCCACGCAGGATCGCCCACCACCACGCACAATCGTGGGCCGGGGGAAGTTTGCCAGCAGGTTGGGGCGTTGGTAATCGCTTCGGCTTGGGCTTCGGCGCGGGCCGACCTCGAGCTTTCTCCATGAGGCGCAGCCTTTTCTCTCGTCTTGCCGGCCTTTGGGCGCTGGTACCGATCGCGATCCTGCTCGCGGTGGTCGGTCCTGCGCGCGCCGAGACCGCGGAAGGAAAGAAGGGCGCCAAGCACGCGGGCTTCGTTGCGTTGAAGCCGTCGGAAAAATCGCAGACCCAGAAGACCGTCGAGGAGCGCGGCGGGGTGAACCCCTGCAACAGCGACGACCCGGGCTTCGGCGTCTACGAGGCGTGGAACCGCGCGCCGACCCACGGCCAGATGCTGATCCCCGCTCGCGGAGGGGTCAAAAACGGAAAGTTCGACGTCATCGTCCACTTTCACGGCCACGACCCGGCCCGAAAAGAGTTCGTGCGGGTGATGGACGGCGTGGTCCTCGTCGGCATCACGCTCGGCATCGGCTCGGGCGTCTACACCGAGACGTTCGCGGCGCCGAACGCGTTCAAGGACCTGATCGAGTCGGTCGAGGCCGAGGTCGCCAAGAAGCGCGACCTCAAGAGCGCCAAAGCCCGCAAGATCGCCGTGTCTGCCTGGAGCGCGGGGTACGGCGCCGTCGAGCAGATCCTGCGCCAGAAGTGGGGCAAGGAACATGTCGATACTGTCATTCTACTCGACGGCCTGCACGCGGGGTACGACGGCGACGGCTCACTGAACGACAAGCAGCTGGAGCCGTTCGTCGACTTCGCGAAGCGCGCCAAGGCGGGCAAGCGCTTCATGTTCGTGAGTCATTCGTCGATCATTCCGCCCGACTACGCGTCCACGACCGAGACCGCGAGCTACCTCGTCCACAAGGTCGGCGGAAAGTACAAAGAGGCCAAGAAGCGGAAGGACCGCTGGGGGCTCGAGCTGAACCACAGGTTCGACGCCGGCAACTTCCACGTCCGCGGCTTCGACGGCAACGACAAGATGGACCACTGCGCGCACATCGGGCTCTTGAAGGACGTCCTCAAGACGCACGTCAAGCCGCGGTGGAAGAGCCCGAAGGGCTTCGGGCCGAAGAAGAAGAAGGACGGTGGCAAGGATGACGCCGCCGTCGCGAAGGACGAGAAGAAGCAGAAGCAGAAGCGGAAGAAGAAGACGGCGCAGCGTTGAGCTGCGCCGTACCCCCGCTCCCTTGCGAGTCGACTCACCTGCTCGCGGTGTATTCGCGCGTCAGGTCGTACTTGCCGTAGTAGACGCCCGCCGATTGGCGCGTCCCGCCCAGCTGGAACCGACCGGCGATGCCCGCGAAGACGAACGCGCTGGGCCCCGGGTCGTCGATCGTGGTTTCGACGGCGTCTCCGTCCTCGGCGAAGAAGACGTTGAGCGCTGCACCGGCGTTCGGACCGATCGAGAAGTCGCGCGCGACCCGGAAGTCGGCACCGACCTGGACTCGACCAACCTCGACGCCGTGGAAGGCCGTGTCCCCGGGCCCCCGCGGGATCACCACCATCGCGCGGTAGCCCGCGCCCATCGTGATGTACGGATCGACGAGCCCGTACGGCATGAGGTGAACTGCGCCCTGGAGACCGACGGCGCCGCCGCGGATGTCCATGACCTCACTGTCGGCGAAGTCGTCGTCCACCGACGACTCCCAGTAACGGCCGGTAAACGCGATCGCCGCCATCGGGTTGATGCGCCAGCCGACGTCGACGCCGATCTCGCCCCCGGCATCGGTGAGGTCGCTGACGTTTACGCCGCCGACGAGGTCTCCGAACGGCTGTGCGTAACCGGCTTGGAAGCCGATCTCGAACGCGTTCTTCGGCGCGAGGTCGAGGTGGCTCTCGATCGGCTCATCCGTGTAGACGTCGGTCTGCAAGCCGACGGGCGCGGCGGCCGGCGTCAGCGGCGCCGACACCCTCTGCACCGGCTGCACCGACTCTCCCGGCGGGCAGTCGAGCGCTTCGTAGAAGTCGGCGTCGATGCTCGTGGGCCCCGTCGCACCGGCCGCCTTGAACTGATCCGGCGTCGGGCACTCCTCTTTGGTCGCGCTGCTCTCTTGCGCGTGCGCGACCGAGGCCGTGAGGCCGACGAGCAGCGAGGTCGTTGCGGCAACCTTCATCGACATGCGGGCGTTCCTTCCTGCGGCGCGCCGAGCTTTGCGGCGCTCTCTCGAATCAAGCAGCCGCCGTGCCGAACTTTGAAGCGCCCAAAAGAGAGACGGCGCAGCGCCAGAGCGCCGCGCCGTCTCGTGTTGGTCGCCGCAGCAGCTAGAAGCTGCTGGCGGTGTACGTGCGAGCGGGGGCCTTGCCGTAGTAGCGGCTCTCCGACTCGCGTTCGCCGCCGACGTCGAACCGTCCGGCCATGCCCGCGAAGATCATCGCGCTCGGCCGGGGATCGTCGATCACCGTGTCGCCGCTCGGGTTGAACGCTACGTCGGCAGGTGCATCTTCGGCGAAGAACATGTTCACCGCGGCGCCTGCGTTCGGGCCGATCGAAAAGTCCCGCGCGACCCGGAAGTCGAGGCCGAGCTGGACGCGAGCGAGCTCGACGCCGTGATAGATGCTCGAGTCGGTGTCCGTGGTCTGCGGAACCAGCCACAGCGTGCGGTACGCGGCACCCATCGTGAGGTACGGGTTCGCTGCCATGTACGGTGCGAAATAGACGGTGCCCTGGAACCCGACCGCGCCGCCGCGGATGTCCATTTGACCGGCGGCAGCAAAGCTGTCGTCGACCACCGACTCGTGGTAGCGACCGGTCGCCGCAATCGCGGCCATCGGGCCGATGCGCCACCCGAGATCGAGACCAACCTCACCACCGGCGTCGGTGATGTTGGTGATGCGCGTGTCCTTCATGAGGTCGCCGAACGGCTGGAAGTAGCCGCCCTGGAAGCCGATCTCGAAGGCGTTCCTCGGGGCGAGATCGAGGTAGCTGTCGACTCCCTCATCGGCGTACGCCACCGGCGGAGCGCGCATCGGACGGGGCGCCGGCTCGGGATACGAGACGGGCACCGCGACTACCACCGGTGCAGGTGCAGCGGCAACCGGTGCTGCCCCGGGCTGGAGGGGCGGACACGACGGGATCCCTTCTTCGACAGATGCCTGTTGGGGTTGGGCGCCTGCTTGCGGATTCGTCGCCGGCTGCGGCTTGGCGCTCTCTTGCGCGTGGGCAACCGAGGCCACGAGGCCGACGAGCAGCGAGGTCGTTACTGCAACCTTCATCGACATGCGGGCGTTCCTCCTTCGCGCGCCGAGCTCCGGCGCCATCCCGATCCAAGCAGCACCCGTGCCGACTCCACGGAGCGCCAAAAGCGAGACGGCGCGACGCCATCGCGCCGCGCCGTCTCTTGCTGGTTGCCGCAGTCGGCTAGAACCGACTTGCGGTGTACTCGCGGCTTGAAGGGTACCTACCGTAGTAAACGCCCTCGGACACGCGCGAGCCGCCGACGTCGAACCGACCGGCCATACCCGCGAAGATCATCGCGCTCGGCCTCGGATCGTCGATCACCTGGTCACCGCTCGGGTTAACGCGATTGCCCGTCGGGCCGTCCTCGGCGACGAACATGTTCACCGCAGCGCCTGCGTTCGGGCCGATCGAGAAGTCGCGCGCGACCCGGAAGTCGAGGCCGAGCTGGGCTCGAGCGAGCTCGACGCCGTGATAGATGGTCGAGTCGACACCGTTCTGCGGAACGAGCCACAGCGTGCGGTACCCCGCGCCCATGGTGAGGTACGGGTTGGCCGCCATGTACGGTGCGAAGTAGACGGTGCCTTGGAAGCCCACGGCGCCGCCGCGGATGTCCATGTCGTCGTTGTCGGCGAATTGATCGTCGACGACCGACTCGTGGTAGCGGCCGGTGACGGCGACGGCGCCCATCGGGCCGATGCGCCAGCCGAGGTCGAGCGCAACCTCACCACCGGCGTCGGTGACGTTGCTGATGCGTACGTCCTTCATCAGATCGCCGAACGGCTGGAAGTAGCCGCCCTGAAAACCGATCTCGAATGCGTTCTTCGGAGCGAGCTGCAGGTGGCTGGTGATTTCTTCGTCGCGGTACGCGACGGGCTCGGGACCGAAGCTCGGAGCGGGCTCCGGCGCGGACACCGGCATGATCGGCGGGGGGAGAGGCGCCGAGACTTGCTGCACCGGCGGGCACTCCGGAACGTCCATGTTGACGTTCGTGGGCGCGGTGGCGCCGGCGGCCTTGAATTGATCCGGCGTCGGGCACTGTTCCTTCGTTGTGGCGCTCTCTTGCGCGTGTGCGACCGAGGCCGTCAGGCCGACGATCAGCGAGGTCGTAACGGCAACCTTCATGGACATGGGAGCGTCTCCTCGTTCAGCGCCCAGTCCCGGGCGCGATCCGGAGTCAAGCAGCCCCCGTGCCGCCGCCATTCTGTGGCCGCGGAAGGCTCTCGCGAGCGGAAATACCAAGGAAGGAATCGCGGCGCGCGCGCTCGGTTGTGGCGCGAACGCTTACGAAGCCGTCAGGCCCTGACGCGCGAGGAGGGCGTCGACGGTCGCTTCGCGACCCCGGAACCGCCGATAGAGGACGTCGGGATCCTCGCTGTCTCCCTTCGCGAGGATCGAGGAGCGGAACGCGTCGCCGACGTCACGGCTGAAGAGCCCCTCTTCGAGAAACCGGCTGAACGCGTCGGCCTCGAGCACTTCCGCCCATTTGTAAGAGTAGTAGCCGGCGGCGTAGCCGACGGGGCTCGCGAAGAGATGACCGAAGCTCGTCACCATCGAGAACTCTTCGGGCAGAGGCGCCGTGACGTGCTCCTGAAGCACGGCGCGGGCGCGCCTCACCGGATCTGCCCCAGCGCTCGCGTCGAACTTGCGATGCAGGTCGAGATCGACCTCGGCGTATCCGAGCTGTTGCATCTGTGCGCTGGCCGCCCGGAACGTACGCGCGCGCCGCAGCTTGTCGAACAGCTCGGCCGGGAGGCGCTCGCCGCTCACGTGATGACGCGCGATGAGATCGACGGCTTCACGCTCCCACGTCCAGTTCTCCATGATCTGGCTGGGCAGCTCGACGAAGTCCCACGCGACGCTCGTCCCGGCCAGCCGGCGGACCGGCACGCGGCTGAGGCAGAGGTGCATCAGATGACCGAGCTCGTGGAAGAGCGTCTCGACCTCACGGTGGCTGAGGAGCGCCGGCGTATCGCCGACGGGCGGCGTGAAGTTCGCCGCGACCACCGCGGCGTGCGCGGCGGGCGGCACGGCCGTCTTGAGCGGAGCCATCCACGCACCCTGCACCTTGTTGTCGCGCGGAAAGAGGTCGAGATACACGGTGGCGAGCACGAGACCCGCGTCATCGACCATTCGGTACGAGCGCACCGCGGCGTCCCAGACCGGGATCGAGACCGGCTCGAAGCGCACGCCGTACAGGCGCTTCAAGATCTCGAACAAGCCCGAGAGGACCGTCTCCATCGGGAGGTACGGGCGGAGCAGCTCCTCGTCGAAGTCGAACTGCGCCTTGCGCTGCTTCTCCGAAAAATACGCGACGTCCCACGCCGATAGGTCGCGGCCCGCGAAATCGAAGAGCGCCTTCTTCTCCTTCTCGAAGAAGGCGCGTGTTCGAGAGCGAAGGTCCTCGATGAAGTCGTGCGCGCGCCGCCCCGACTTGGCCATGCGGTCGGCTGTCGTAAAGTCCGAGAAGTCCTCGAACCCGAGGAGCTTTGCCTTGCGCTTGCGGAGCGCGAGGATCTCGGTGATGAGCGCGGTGTTGTCATGCTCGCCGGCGGTGGCCCGCGAGGTGTGCGCGCGGTAGAGCTCCTCGCGCAGCTTCTCGTCCTCGAGGTGCGTTATCGCCGGCGTGAAGCTCGGCGCATGCAGGGTGAAGCGAAAGGTGCCGTCCGGCAGCTTCTTCTGCGCCGCGCTCTCGCGGGCCGCCCGCTTCGCCAGGTCGGGAAGCCCCGCGAGGCGCGACTCGTCGGTGACGACGAGCTCGTAGGCGTTCGTCGAGTCGAGCACGTTCTGCTGGAACTTCGTCGTCGCCTTGGTGAGCGCGACGTCGATCTCGGTCAGCTCCTTCTTGCCTTCGGGCGGCAGCTCGGCGCCGTGGCGGCGAAACTCGTCGAGGGTCTTCTCCAGGTGGCGTCGACGAATCGGGTCGAGCGACTTCGCTTCGGGCGAGTCGGCGAGCGCGCGCAGCGCCGCATAGAGCCCGGCGTGGAGCGGAAGCTCGGACCAGAACGCCGAGAGCTTCGGCTGCGCCTTGTTCCAGGCTTCGCGAAAGGCGGGGCTCGTCGCCGCGCTTTCCAGGTGCTCGCAGACGACGCCCATGCGCTCGAGATCCTCGGTGGCGGCTTCGAGCGCGCCCAGCGTCGAGGCGTACGTGCGCGGCCCCGAATCGTTGGCGATGGCGTCGACCGCGGCGCGCGCGGAAGCGATGAGCGCGTCGGTGGCGGGCTCGATGTGCTTCGGCTCGATCCGGTCGAAGGGCAGCGGTTCGGTCCGCTCGAGGAGCGGATTTGCGTCAGCCTGGGGGGAGGTAGCCATCCCGGAAGGTGGTCCCACGACCCGTCGGCCAGAGCAAGCAGTTGTCGCTCGATCCCTCGACTCGGTAGACCTGAACTTGCGGCCCCCCGTTCTCGGAGTCCTTCAAGCTGACCACGATATCGAGCGAGCCGTCGCCGTCCGCGTCGGCGATCGTCGGCACCGGCATCGCGCCGCGACCGGGGAGCGCGAGGCGATGGAGCAAGTTGCCCCCGCCATCCAGGACGAAGAGCTCACCGTAGCCTTCGACGGTCGAGTACGTCGCGAAGACGATCTCCGGGGCGCCGTCGCGAGAAAGATCCCCTACCACGATGCCGCCGGTCGCGACGACGTCGCTCTGCGTGTACGAGACCTCGAAGATGATGTTGGCGCTCGCGTCGACCGCGTGAATACGGCCGTCGAAACCCGCGAAGATCATCTCCGGTCCGGGCCGGGTCGGATCGATGTCGGCGACGGTTACCTGGTTGGTGATTGCGACGATGTTCGTCTCGCCGTAGTCCCAGAGCCCGCTCAAGTAGCCGGAAAAGTGGAGCGGCGTCGCCCACGCCGAGGGCCGCGTTCCGTCGTTGTTCATGACCCAGAGCGCGACGCCCTTCTCACGGTCCGTCTGCGCTGCGTTCTGCACCGACGCGAGGTAGACGAGCTCGGCGCGTCCGTCGCCATCGAGGTCGGCGATCGCCGGCGCGGTGTTGGTGCTGTGCGCTTGGAGGGCGGTGTCTTCGTTCTCGGCCCAGCCTTGCTGCGCCTCGGCGAAGTCGTGGAGACCGCGGACGCCCATGAACTTGGTCTTGCCTTCGAAACCTGCGGCGCAGTCGAACGCACGACCCGTACCGTCGTGGAGCGAGTTGTACGAGTTGTCCTGTGTGGCGAAGATGTCGCTGACGCCGTCGCCGTCGACGTCGCCGATCGCGATGTTCTGATCGTAGCCGTTGTAGACGTAGCAGGCGTCGTCGCAGCCGGAGGCGCCACTCGTGTTGGGCGGAAAGCCTGCGACGGTCGAGCCGTCGGACTTCACGGCGAAGACGATGTCGTGCTGGCCGTTGGCTTCGAGGTTCTGGGTGGTGACGGTGATGAGCTCGATGTCGCCGCCACCGTCGATGTCCCCTGCGGCGAGGCTTCGGAGCTCGCCGCGCCAGGTTGCGGGGAAGCCGGGAAGCTCGGCGCCGGTCGCGTCCCATGCGTAGATTTTGTCGTCGGATGCTTGCGCCACCTCGAGGCCGGGAGAGCTGGGGACGAGATCGGCGACGACGGGTGATGCCCAGCAGCGACCATCGACGTCGTTGCTCCAGACGATCGAGCCGTCGGCGTTCCAGACGTTCACGCGGCCGGAACGAGCGACGATGATCTCGGGGGTGCCGTCTGCGTCGAGGTCGGCGACGGCGGGAGATGCGAGCCACGCTTCGTGCCACTCGTCGGAGAGCTCGAAGGCGAGCGTTGGGGTTGGGACGGTTGTGGTGCCGCCGCCGGAGGGAGCGGGGGCGCAGGAGGGGGGTGGGGGTTGGACGGCGCCCCCGCCGACGCCGGCGGGGCCGGGCGTGTGGGAGTCGCCGCCGCCGCCGCCGTAGTGATCGTCGTCGGAGCAGGAGGCGAGAGGGAGGGCGAGGAGGAGGGGCGCGGCGAGGAGAAGAAGGTAAGCGGCGCGAGTCGAGGGCATTCTTGGATGTTAGGGGAAGGGAGAGGGGAAAGGTCAAAGGCGAGAAGGCGAGAGGTTAAAGGCGAGAGGTTTCTACCCTGAGCCTCCCTCGATTCCGTTGACACGTTCTTGGAGGAACCATGCGTGTCAGCACGACCCGTCTCTCGAACCGCTATTCTGACGATTTCCGCTCCGACGCTCTGAACCTCATCCGCCGCGGCGACCGCAGCTTCCGCCGGCTCGGGGATGATCTTGGTGTTAGTCCTTGGACTCTTCGGACGTGGTGGAAGAATGACCAGATGGCGCAGAAGAAGAAGTCGAAGAGCGCGCCGCAGTCGTCGGACCCCAGCTCGACGGACACGGCGGAGCAGCAGCTCGCGACGCTCAAGCGGGAGAACGAACGCCTTCGTAAGGAGAACGACGCCCTCCGGATGGATCGGGAGATCCTAAAAAAAGCGGCGGCCTTCTTCGCGAAGGAAAGCGAGTGAGACTCGCGTTCATCCACGCGGAGAAGGCGACTTTCCCCTTGGCTGCGCTATGTCGCCTGCTCGGGGTTTCTCGTCAGGGTTACTACGCCTTCGCGAAGCGCTCTGTGAGCCGTCGCCTGCAGGACGATGCCGCGCTGCAGGCGCGGCTGCGCCGGCTCCACGACGAGAGCCGGGGCACCTACGGCAGCCCAAGGATGCTCGCGGCGCTGCGGGCCGAGGGCCTTCGCGTCGGCAAACGGCGTGTCGAACGAGCGCTCAGAGGTCTTGGGCTGAGAGCTCTGCAGCCGCGTCGCTGGCGCATGACCACCAGGCCCGATCCTCGCCATCCGGTCGTCGAAAACTCACTCAGCAGAGACTTCTCGGCTTCGCGACCCGACGAGCGCTGGGTCACGGACATCTCTTACATCTGGACTGACGAGGGATGGTCTTACGTGGCTGTCATTCTTGACCTGTTCTCTCGCTCGGTTGTGGGCTGGTCGCTCGACACGAATCTGACGACACGGCTGCCGCTCGCGGCGCTGGAAATGGCTCTGAACCGTCGCCGACCGAAGGGGGACCTCCTCCATCACTCGGACCGAGGTTGCCAGTACACGAGCGATGACTACCGTCGCGAGCTGAAGGCCCACGGCATTGCCGTCAGCATGAGTCGGAAGGGCAACTGCTGGGACAACGCCGTCGCGGAAAGCTTCTTTGCGACGCTTAAGAATGAGCTGATCCACAGGCGGCGCTGGAGCAACCGCCTCGAGCTCCGCACAGCCGTCTTCGAATACATCGAGGTCTTCTACAACCGCCAACGCCTGCATTCGGCGGTTGGCTACAAAGCCCCGGCTCAGGTCGAGAAGGAGTTTGCTCTCGGCCTAGCCGCCTAACCCGGTGTCAACGAAACCGGGGGAACTCCACCCCGCCCTCTCGCCCTGTCGCCTCTCGCTCTTTCGCCCGCGCCCGCGCCCGCACCCGCGCCCGCGCCCGCACCCGCGCCCGCTCACAGGATGTGACCAATCTTCAGACGGGCTCGTCCACGTCCTCGGGCTCATGCTCGGGCTCGTGCTCGTCCACGGGCTCGTAAACCATCGACCTGGATGCGTTCTCGTCCACGTGCACGGCGCGCGCAGCGCGCCCCCGCTACTTGTGCACGTAAACCATCGTCCCGCCTTGCGGCGCGACCGCGCCGTGCCACTCGGGCGGCACGGGAGGATCCGTCCAACCGAAGAGCCACGCTGCGTCGCTCGGCGCCAGGTTGATGCACCCATGGCTCCTCTCCTTACCGAAGTCGTCGTGCCAGTACGCCGCGTGAAGGGCATACCCCTCGTGGAAGTACTGGATGTAGGGCACGTCGCGGAGGTCGAAGGACTCGTCGGAGCCCTCTTCCCCGTCCATCGTTCCGGAGACGTGCTTGGCGCGGATCAAGAACGTCCCGCGCACGGTGGCGTTCGTCTCCTCGGGATCCGACATCCCTCCCCGGCCCGTCGAGACGAGCGCTGCGTAGACCGGCTTGTCTCCTTCGTACGCGATGAGGAGCTGCTTCTTGATCGAGACGCTGATCCACTTGCGGCCTTGCTCGGCGAACTTGGCGCGGTCGTTCTTGATGTCGCCCGCGATGACCCCGGTCGCGGGGAGCCAGAAGCCGGCCGTCGTCTCGAGCAAGCCTTGATCGCCGCCGTGCTTCTCGCCGGTGAGCTCGAAGCCCAGGCGGCCGCCGATGGCGCCGGCCTCGCGGAATTGGTCACCCTTCTTTTCGTACTTCGACGTGCCCGAGCGGAGCGTGAAGACCGGTTTGCCGCCGTGCTCGAGCTTGACGCCGCTGATGGCGCTCGCCTTGGCCGGCTTGGTGCGATCGAGCGGGATCAGATCGAGCTCGGTCGTCAGGCCGAACTTCCGGCCCGTCCAGTCGAACGCGGCGATCAAGCCGAAGGCCGAGTCTTCGCGCGCGCGCCCTCGGTGAACCGAGTAGGCGAGGTTCTTGTCGCTGCCGTACGGCTGAGGGAGGGGCCGGCCGGCGAGCAGGAGTGGCGGCACGTCGCCGACGGGGATCTTCTCGAGCTGCGGGGCCTTGAGCGCGACGTGGGTCTTGTAGGTGGAGCCCTCGACCCGAGCCTGATCCGCCTCGCTCGGCAGCCTGAAGTAGAGGTGCGGAGGCGGGCTGTCGCTCATGACATAACTGTAAGGAAGCGGCTCGCCCCGCTTGGGGCCGCCGGGCGCCGCCTGGACGATCGGGTGCTCGAGCGAGAGGCTCGCCCCCTTGCCGACGCACACCCAACCGCGCGGGGCTACACGGTACCAGCCGCCTTCGCAGCCCTTGTTTCCGCCCGATCCCTCGGAGCGATCGACGACCGCGCCGGCGCGCAGGTAGCCCAGCTTGCGCGAGCCCGCGCGCGGCTCGTCGTAGATCCACGTCCGCATCGCGATGCTGGCGATCTTCGCCCCTTTTCCCGGCTCGAGGTCGACCGCAGCAGAGGCGCTCGCGCTGACGACCGGGACGGGCGTCTCCGGCTCCGGAGCCGGCCGCGGCAGCGTGACCGTCGGCGCCGTGAGGGCGACGCGTCCGGGCGGATCGCGCCTCTCGCAGCCGGTCAGGCTCGAGGCGACGAGAAGCGCGATGATGGCGCGGTGCTGCATGACGGCTGTGTCACGTTGGCAAAGGCCTGGTGCAGTCCCCCAAGATGCAGACGTCGGGCGCGGTGCAGGAATCGTCCATGATGCCGTCGGCGACGGGCACGCACGAGCCGGCTGGCGCGCAGGTCTCGCATTCACCGCACATGGCCTCGTCGCAGCAGACCCCGTCGACGCAAAAGCCGCTCGCGCAGGTGTTCGGGCCCATGGTGCACGCCGTACCGGGACAGTCGCCGCACACCGGATCACCGCAGTCGACCCCCGTTTCGCCGGGATCGACCATGAGGTTCGTGCAGCTGAAGCACACGTTGCTCTCGCAGTGGGAGCCCATCGCGCAGTGCGCGTCGTCGAGGCACTCGTAGCAGGCGCCCATGCCGTCGCACTCGGTCGGGCACCCGGCCGCGGGCCCGGCGGGCACGTCGCCCGTGGAGAGGACGCCTGCCGTACACGTCTCGAACGTGCACGGCAGACCGTCGTCCGGGACGTTCGTGTCGTCGATGACCGTCTTGCACTTGTTCCCGTCGCACTTCGGCGCCTGGCAGTCCGCCGTGGGACACTGCGAATCCATCGTGCACTCGACGACGCAGATGCCGCCGATGCACGAGCCGTTCTGCCCCGGAAGCAAGCACGGGGTCATCTCGGGTGCCGGCTGGTGCGTGGGCCCCGCGTCGGTGCAAGCGTCGATCGTGCACGGGTCGGCGTCGACGCTGTCGGTGTCGTCTCGCTCGTTCACGAGGACGCCGGCCTGGCAGATCGAGAACGTGCAGTCGCCCGGGACTTGCGAGAGCAAGGGGCCGTCGGTGGCCTGCTCGACGTAGCAGAAGTTGCTCCTGCAGACGCCGACCTCACAAGGGTTCTGAGGCGCGGGGCAGTCGGCGTCGCCCGCGCAACGAGGTCGATCGGGCCCGCTGCCTACGGCGTCGACGGTGCACCCCACCGCGATCAAGAACAGCACGGCCTCGAAGCGCGCCAAGCCCACCGTTGCCTCGTCAGCCAGCCGAAATCTGCTTGTAGATTTGTGCGTAGCGTCGCGCGGCGCGCTCCCAGCCGAGATCGAGCCGCATCACCCGGCGGCGGACCGCGCCGAAGCGCGTGTGCTGGTACGCGGAGAGCGCCCGGCCGATCGCACCGACGAGATCCGGCCCCGATGCCGTCTCGAAGACGAAGCCGGTGCCCGTCTCGAGGTGGGCGTCGAGGTCGACGACGGTGTCCACGAAGCCACCCGTGCGCGAGACGATCGGCAGGGCGCCGTACCGCTGCGCGTGCAGCTGCACCAGGCCGCACGGCTCGAAACGAGAGGGCAGAACGACGAAGTCCGCCGCCGCGAGCAGCTTGTGGCTCAGGGCTTCGGTGACGCGCCCGAGAAAGCGCGCGCGCTCGGGGTAGCGCTCGAGCTGCGTCTTGAGCGCGGTCTCGAGCGCCACGTCGCCGCTGCCTGCGGCCACGAACGCGAGATCGTTCTTCATGATCTTGGGCAGCGCCGCGGCGAGCACGTCCATGCCCTTTTGCTCCACGACCCTGCCGATCGTGACGAAGAGCGGCCGGTCCGGATCGATCTCGAGCCCGAGCTCCGAGAAGAGCGCGCTCTTCGATCGACCCTTGTTCGACGGGTCGTCGGCGTCGTAGCGCGCGACGAGCGTCGAATCGGTCGCCGGGTTCCACACCGAGTAGTCGACACCGTTGACGATCCCGGTCGGCGGATTCGCGCGAGCGCGCAGAACGCCGTCGAGGCGGTTGCCCGTCTCGGGCGCGAGGATCTCGCGGGCGTACGTCTCGGAGACGGTGGTGATCGCGTCGGCCTCGAGGATGCCCGCCTTGAGGAAGGAC
Source organism: Polyangiaceae bacterium (assembly GCA_041940405.1). Classification (GTDB taxonomy): domain Bacteria; phylum Myxococcota_A; class Polyangia; order Polyangiales; family Polyangiaceae; genus Xiheicaenibacterium. The sequence continues at coordinate 2,611 of JBGTSH010000023.1, read as the reverse complement.
ACGCCCCCATAGAACTCCAGGCGCGTCGGGACGAAGTGCGCTTCGCTCAGGCCGACCGCGGAGAGCGCTGCGCGCGCCGCTTCGCCCTCGAATTGCCCCTGGTGCGCGGCGTTGTGAAGGGTCAGGACGCTGCGCGTCACCTCGAGCTCCGGATAGAGCCGCATCAGGTACGCGACCATCGCGGCGGGCCAGTCGTGCAGATGCACGATGTCGTACGCCTGCCCCGAGGCCGCCTGGCGCTTGCAGAGCTCGACGACCGCGCGGCAGAACACGGCATAGCGGAGGGCGGCGTGCTCTTCGTCGTAGATCGAGGTAACCGCCGCGGTGCCCGTGCCCGCGTAGATGCTCCGGCCCTTGGCGTCCGCGGCATCGAAGAGGACGAGATCGACGCCCGACCCGAGGCGGCCGTCGAACAGCGTCACCTCGGACGGGACGAAGCCGTGGGAGGGCACCGCCTCACCCGGGTGGGGCGAGAGGCGCATCGGGGTGAGCCGCCGGGCCAGCAGGATGCCGCTCTCTTCGACGGCTTCGAAGCGTGGCAGGGCGATCGTGACCTTGTGCCCGAGGTTCTTCAGGGTACGGCTGAGGCCGAAGACGGCGTCGCCGAGCCCGCCCACCTTCACCGGCGGCGCGAGCTCCGAGGTCACGAACAGGATCTCCATGTGCCGCCCGCTCTTACCACAGCTAGGCTCCCGAACCATGACCCGGCTGCGCGCTTTCGAGCTGGAAGAGCGCCCGCAGCGCCCCGAGGGCGTCGACGAGGCTGCCGTCGTGACGGTGCTGCGCGTTCCGCCCGAATGCTCCGGGATGCGCATCGACCGCTTCGTCCAGTCGCAGCTCAAGCGGACCAGCCGCACCAAGGCCCAGGCGATCATCTTGGCCTCGGCCTTCAGCGAGGACGGCAAGCGCCTATCTCCCGGCGATCGCGTACGCGCCGAGCAGCGGATCCACATGTGGCGCCCGCCGTGGGACGAGACGGCTCCCGAAGCGGAGCTGCCCGTGCTGTTCGAGGACGCCGCGCTCCTCGCCATCGACAAGCCGGCGATGATCCCCGTGCATCCGACCGCGCGTTACTACCGGTCGACGGTCACGAAGATCCTCGAGACCGCCCGCCCCGAGCAGCGCTTCTTCCTCGCTCACCGGCTCGATCGAGAGACCACCGGCGTCCTGCTCCTCAGCCTCACGCCCGAAGCCGATCGCCACGTGAAGAAGCAGTTCGCCGGTCTCGATCCGATCACCGGAAGGCCGTCACCGCGGCGGTTCGTCGACAAGGCCTACCTCGCGATCGCGCGAGGCTGGCCCGAGGCCGACGCGTTCCGCGTCGATTTGCCGCTCGAAGAGGACAAGGCCAACAGCATCCGCGTGAAGATGCGCATCGCCGCCGAAGGCACCGGCCTCGCCTCCAGCACCGCGTGCACCGTCATCGATCGCCGCGCCAATCCCGAGACAGGTCGACGCTACGCGCTCATCCGCTGCGATCTCGAGACCGGCAGGCAGCATCAAATTCGCGTCCACCTCGCCGCGTCGACCGACGACGAGCTGCAGCTCCACTGCCTCGACGCCGGGACCGGAGCGACGCGCTGGAAGTTCGCGACCGAGCGGACTCAGAAGATGGAGATGTACGAGGACAACGACTCGGCCTGTCCGACGCCGGTCGGCGACGGGGTCGCGATTTTGGCCACCCGCGCCTTTCTCCAGGACGACCAGCTGGCGACGGCGAGCGTCGTCGCCGCGATCGACGACATTCGCGACAGCGTGGCGCTGCAGACCCTGGTCCTGGCGCTCGAAGGCGCGGCCGAGGATCCCGAGGCCTGGATCGGCGGCGATGCGCCTGCCGCTGCGCCGAGCCGCGCGGCGGCGGCCGAGCTTGATTCGCAGGCGTCGCGGCTGCTGGCGCGGCTGCGCCCCAGCGATCCCCGCCCGGCGACGATCGCCGGCACGACCTCCTGGACCTTCTGGGAGAGCGTCGGCGCCTTCTACGAGCGGATCGCCGAGGACTGGCGGCCGGCCGTCTCCGCCGCCTATGGCTTCGCCGAGGCCCCGAGCGCCTGTCTGATCGCCGGGCGCAGCGACGGCGCGCCGCAGGAGGCGGCCGACACGACCGGCGACAGCGCGCCGCTGGCGACGCTCGGCCCGGCCCCCGCCGATCTCGCCGCGGATGTCGGCGCGGCGGCGGACACGCTGCGCCGCCGCCTGGCCCAGGCCGAGACGGCCGCCACATGGCCGCGCGAGAAGCTTTCCGCCTTCCTGACCGATTTTGACGCGCCCTCGCCGGCCGCGCCGGCGCGCCTCAGACCCCATGTCGAGTTTCTGAGCGCGATCGCGGGGACGCTGGAGGAGCGCGCGGTCGACCGCGCGCCCGCGGCGCCCTTCGGCCTGGCGCGGGCAGTCGGGCTGGCGGCCTTCGATGTCGGCGCGATGGCGCGCGAGGCCTGGTCGACCTTCGTGAGCGCCCAGCCGAGCCTCGCGGGCTGGTCGGCGCTGCTGGTCGCCCGGCTCCCCAAGACCGCGGACGGCCGCGCGCTCGACGCGATCGACGGGCTGGAGGGATTCGCCGAGCTGGTCGATCTCGATCAGATGCTCCGCGCCGCCATGGCCGAAGGCGCGTCGA
>JBGTSH010000022.1:0-52506 GCA_041940405.1 Polyangiaceae bacterium | reverse complement strand
TCTCGGGCTCTGGCAAGAGCACCCTGACGACGGCGCTGGCCGCCCGTGGCTGGCGGCTGCTCACCGACGAGCTGGCGAAAATGATGATAGCCACAATGGCGGCCACGCCAACGACACTGAAAAAGACGATCTTTTTCACGGCTCGAACCTCAAGAGCGATGGTTCCAGGCCCTCGGGCGGCACGAATCCGAGCAACTCCAGACAGGTGGCCGTGACGTTGGCGATGCCGACTGTCCGGTCAGTGACGGGGGCATCAGCAGCGACCACGTAGCGATTCTGGCGGTTGCGATCGTGAATCATAAAAGGGACTGGATTCAGAGTGTGACTGGTCTTTACCACAGGAACGCCGGAGATGCTGTCTCGAACCACGCGCCCGTCCTTGCTGTGCTGATACATCTCGTCGGCATTGCCATGATCGGCGGTGACGACCAGCACGCCATCCAGGGCGTCGAGCGCCGCCCGCAAGCGGGCGAGTTGCAAGTCGATGACCTGCATCGCGATGACCGTGGCTTGAAACGAACCTGTGTGTCCGACCATATCGCCGTTGGCGTAGTTGACCCGCGCGAACCGATGTTTGCCGGTCTGTAGCTCGGCGATGAGCCGGTCGGTGATCTCGGCGGCCTTCATCCACGGACGTTCTTCGAACGGCAGCGTGTCACTGGGGACCTCGAGATAGGTCTCGGTCTTCGGATCGAACGGCTCGGTGCGGTTGCCGTTCCAGAAGTAGGTGACGTGACCGAACTTCTGGGTCTCGCTGATCGCGAGCTGGGGGATCCCCATCGACGCAAAGTACTCGCCGATGGTCCGATCGATGGCCGGCGGCGGAACCAAGAAGTGCAGCGGGAGCCTGAGGTCCCCGTCGTATTGCATCATCCCGGCGAAGAACACCTTGGGCCGGTGGCCGCGGTCGAATGCTCCGAAGTGCTCCTGCTCGAACGCCCGCGTGATCTCGATCGCTCGGTCGCCGCGGAAGTTGAAGAAGATGACCGCCGCGCCGTCGCGGATCGGACCAACGGGCGTGCCGCCGTCCCCGATGACGAAGCTCGGGAGGTTCTGATCGATCACGCCCGGCTTCTCCGCGCGCAGCGCTTCGACGGCCGCGCGCAAGCTCGGGAACTGGCGACCCTCACCCTGGATGTGCACCTTCCACCCGCGCTCGACCATCGACCAGTCGGCTTCGTACCGATCCATGGTGGTCGTCATGCGGCCTCCGCCGGACGCGACGCGGTAGTCGCGTCCTGGCTTCTTGGAGATCTCGGCAAGCACCGCCTCGATTTGATCGACGTACTGGAGCGCGCTCGTCTCGGGCACGTCGCGCCCGTCGAGGAGCGCGTGCACGCGCACCTTGGCGACACCCTCTTCATCGGCGCGACGAAGCATCGCGATGAGGTGCTCGATGTGCGAGTGGACATTGCCGTCCGAGAGAAGCCCGATGAAATGCAGGGGCTCGCCGCTCGCCTTCGCCGTGCGAACCGCCTGGGCCCACGCTTCACCCGCCCAGATGCTGCCCGACTCGATCGCTGCCCTCACCAGCTTGGCGCCTTGGTCGAAGATGCGACCGGCGCCGAGCGCGTTGTGACCGACCTCGCTGTTGCCCATGTCGTCGTCCGACGGCATACCGACAGCGGTCCCGTGCGCGCGCAATTGTGTGGTGAGGGATGTCTTGGCGAGACCGTCGAGGATCGGCTTGCGTGCGAGCCAGACGGCGTTGCCCTCGTTCTCGGCGCCGATGCCGACGCCGTCCATCACGACGACGACGACGGGACCGGCGACGCCGGGGAAGCTCTTGAGCCTGTCGAGCGAGAGGGCCATGGCTGCTCGTCATAGCGCAGCCGGCGGGGTGCTTCACTACGAGCCAAAGCCGTTTTGACGTTCTGTCGCCGCAGCGTGCGGACGCTCGCCATACTGTCGGCGATCCCCGCGGATTCGGCACGATCTGGCCTGAATCCGAGGTCTCCTCGCAGGCGCACCGCTTGCTTGGCGACCGACGTGCCTCACTTGACGGCTTCGTTGGCGTTGCTTCTTTGCGTGGCGCTCTGCGGCGGGTGTCACGCCGACGTCGATCTGGCACCGGATGTCGATACCGAAGCAGAGGACGAAGAGGCGATCGCGTGCGTGGCCGACCTGACGCCGAGGGTCGAAGACTGCGTGCACGAGGCACCCGACGCCGTGCCGCTCGCGACGCTGTTCGGCTCCCACCTGGCGACGGACGACGAGTTTCTCTACTACGCCTCCGAGAACCAGGTGTTCCGTCTCTCGATGTTCGGAGGCGCCCCCGAAGCGCTGACCCCGCCGGGCTCGGCGAGCGGCGCCATCCAATACGGGGGCGATGGGTTCCTGTACTACAAGCACGAGAACGTGGTGCAGCGCGTGCCGAAGGCAGGCGGTGATCCGGAGCTCTTGGTCGAGTTGGCACCGAACGCTACTTGGATCGTCGCCGACCAAGCGATCCTCTCGAGCGGTACCTACCTCGACTCTTCGCCGCTCTATCGCACGTCGTTGATCACGGGCCAGACGACCGAGCTTCTTCCCATCGATCCCGAGCAGTCGATCCTGGACATTGGAGTCGAAGCCGATCGCGTCCTCGTAGCGCTGAGCCACAGTCTCGTTGCCGTTCCGCTCGCTCGAGGCGAGCCGCGGCTCCTGGCAACCGGCACCCTGTTCGGAGCTCCTCCGCTCGCGCACGAAGGCCAGGTCTACTTCGGCGCCTACTTCCTGGACCCGGACCACCATGACCTCGGCATCTACCGCGTCGACATCGATGAGCCCTCGACACCGGAGCTCGTTCTCTCGGGCTTTCCTGTCGCGTTCGTCTTCGACGACGATGCGCTCTACGCCCACGTCATTCCACAACCCGGCCTCGGCGAGATGACGCAGGGTCGCATCGTGCGCGCGCCTCTCACGGGTGAAGATCCCGAGCTCATCACCGGCACCAGCTCGTGGTCCACGGGCCCCTATGCGGCACCGTCGAACGCGCTCGTCGTGTCGGGATGCAACTTGTACCTGATCGAGAGGTGCACCACCGACCCGCCGGGGACGGAGGGACGACTGCTTACGATGTCCAAGGTGCCCTGAGCTGCCGGGGCCCGAGATCGAGCGGCCAGTAGATCCGAAGGAGCGCGCGCGGTCCGCACGGCGTCGCGGTGAGCGAGACCTCATCGCCCGCCGCGCGTGAGAGCGCCGCCGGCTCTTCGAGACCCGTCCCGAGATCGGTGATGCTCGCGAAGGCTTCACGCGCTGCATCGCCGAGACCTGTGACGACGAGCCGCGTGCGCTTGCATGCGTAGCGGTTCATCAGGCCGATCCACTCATAAGGCGCGGTGCGCGAACCGTAGACCTTTTCGGCCTCGGCGGCGGTGCGGCAGACGCCGTTTTCCAGTCGATAGCGTGTGATCCCCGGTGAGCCGAGCTCCAGGTCCAGGCGCCCCGGTACGTCGAGCGTCTCACGCGTCCGAAGATCCGCATCGAGAACGATGAGCTTGGAGCCGGGGATGCCCTCGACCTGCTCGAGATAGCGATGCGGCGACTCGCCGAGGCGAGAGATGCGTCGCTCGTAGATCACGTCCCAGCGTGCGCTCGCGTCGTCGTTGGAGGGAACCAGCCTGCAGATCGACTCGTTCGCTTCGAGCTCGGGGCCGACGGGACCGCGCGCCTCGATGCGGATGGGCAGGGTCGACCAGCGGGCACCGTCTTGCCGCGCCGAGAGGAGCGGTCGCACGACGATGCGCCCACGCTTGTTGTCCTTGTAGCCGAAGCTCACCGTCTCGACCGTCAGCTCGCTGCCGTCGAAGCGGACGGCGTTGAAGGATGGCCAGAGGCGCGCCGCGTCGCTCGTTCCTGCGGGGCTCCACTTCTCTGCGGTGCCTGCGCTTCCTGCGGACACCAAGAGCACGTCGCCGTGACCGACGACGGTGTGCCGCAAATGACGCGCCGTCGCATAGTGCTTGTGGCCGTGAAGCACGAGAACCGCGCGCCTCAGCGTGTGCAACGTGGACAGCGCCGTGCCTGCGCCGAGCGCGGTCATCGTCAGCTCCTCGCGGTCGGCGTTGGCGACGACCTCCGGCAGGATGCGCTGCAGTCCGTAGCGGAGCCACCGCTCCGGCGGCGGCTCGATGATCCCGAGGTCGGTGAGCGGCGTCGGCACCAGGTGGTGGTGCACGAGAAGAATGACGGGACTGTCGTCATTATCGAGATGCGCCGCGGCGTGCAAGAGGTCCTCTTGCCGCACGATCCCTCCAGCGCTGATGTACCCCGTGGGCAGGTACGTCGAGTCGTACGCGATGACCGAAGCGGGGAGGCCGTGGAACGATTTGGGTACAACGCGCGCCAAGAACGGGATGTCGTTGCCGTGTACGTGCACGGTTTGGGGCGAAACGCGCGCGAGGGCTCGCACCAGATCCCCGCGGTGGGGGCCGACCAGACCTTTGCGGCGCCTGTCGTGGTTGCCCGGGACGATCACCGCGGGTGCCTCGCGGCCCATCGCATCGGAGAGCCCGTCGTAGAGCGCGCGGAAGGCACGCGCGGCGCGGCCCGGATCGAGCGATGCGCTGTCGAAGATGTCGCCGGTGATCGCGAGCAGGTCGACCTCGGCCTCCGACTCGGCGATGTAGTTTCGGACGGCCGCGTACAGGCCCTCGAGGATCGCGTCCTGCTCGGGCGCCCCCGAGACCAGATGGATGTCGGAGAGGTGGAGGACGAGCGGCACGCTTCAGGCCGCCCCACCTATATCGCGGCGGAGCTGCTTTCCTTGAAACGAAATGGCGTCGGCGCCTCCATACGCGCGCGCCTTCGCCTCGCTCAGCGATGACCCGCGCGCCGTGACGGCGAGGACGCGGCCACCCGAGGTCACGAGCACGCCGTCTTGCACTTCGGTGCCTGCGTGGTTCACGACCACCCCGGCGCTCTGCTCGGCCACGTCGATCCCTTCGATGCGGTCCCCTCGCTTCGGCGTGCCCGGATAGCCCTCGGCGGCGAGGATGACGACCGCGACGTGCCTGTCCGAGGCAATGCTGATCGCCTCGGGATCGAGCGCGCCGCGCGCGGCCGATGCCAACAGCGCGCCGATGTCACCCTCGACCATCTCCATCAGGGCTTCGCACTCCGGATCGCCGAAGCGCACGTTGTGCTCGAGGAGCTGCGGATGCCCTTCGGGCGTGACCATGATCCCTGCGAAAAGAACGCCGCGGAACGGCGCGCCGCGATCTCTCATCGCCGAGAGCGTCGGCGCGATGATCTCGCGTTCGATGCGCTTCATGAGCGCCTCGTCGACCCCGGGGGCCGGGCATACGACGCCCATCCCCCCGGTGTTCGGGCCGCGATCGCCGTCGAAGATTCGCTTGTGATCGCGCGCGGGCGGCAAGATGAAGAAGCGCTCGCCGTCACAGAGCGCGTGCACGCTCACCTCGCGACCGGTAAGCCGCGACTCGAGGACCACGACGTCGCCTGCCTCGCCGAAGATGCGCCGCTCGAGCATCGAGCGAGCGGCCTCGATCGCTTCGTCGACCGTATCGGCGACGACGACGCCTTTTCCGGCGCAGAGGCCGTCGGCCTTGACCACGATCGGGGCGCCGCGCTCGCGGATGGCACGCTCGGCGTCAGCGAACGATCGCACCACGGTGAAGGCCGCGGTCGGTATCGCTGCGCCGTGCGCAGTCTCTTTCAAGAAAGCCTTCGAGGCCTCGAGCCGCGCGGCTGCCTTGGTCGGCCCGAAGGTGAGGAAACCCGCTTCCGTCAGCGCATCGACGACGCCGGCGCAGAGCGGCGCTTCGGGACCGACGATGACCAGGTCCGGCTCGAGGCGCTGCGCGAGCTCGACCACAGCGTCGAGCCGCGCCAGATCGACGCGCTCGCGGTGGATGCGATCGCCGCGTGTTCCGCCGTTGCCCGGCGCGATCCACACCTCTCGATCGGGGTCGCCCGACGCTGGCGCACCCCGCAGTAGCGCGCGACAGAGGGCGTGCTCCCGCGCGCCCGAGCCCAGCACGAGGATTCGTCGGAGGTTCGCCACGACGCTCGGGTAGCCGCTGGACGCCGGGGGCGCAACGGCCCTTCCCCCCGGACCGCTGCAAGCATAGTGATTCGGGCATGCGATCCAGGGCCAGCTGGGACGAGTACTTCATGAGGATCGCGCGCGAGGTCTCGACGCGCGCCACCTGCGATCGAAAGTTCGTCGGCGCGGTCATCGTCCGCGACCGCTCGATCTTGGCGACCGGCTACAACGGCTCGATCCGCGGCCTCCCTCACTGCGACGAAGAGGGACACTTGATGCAGGACGGCCACTGCGTCCGCACCATCCACGCCGAGGCGAACGCGGTCATCCAAGCCGCGCGCAACGGCGTCCGCATCGACGAGGCGGACATCTACGTCACCGCGTCGCCGTGCTTCTCGTGCTTCAAGATGTGCGCGAACGCAGGCATCAAGCGCATCGTCTACGGCGAGTTTTACCGCGACGAGCGCATCTTCGACTTCGCCACGCGGCTCGGCATCGAGCTGGTGAAGGTCGAGCTCGCGCCGCCGCCCGCAGCGGCGTGAAGCCGGCGTGCTAGTCTGAGGCAGATCGCAGTGGCAACGCGCGACCCGTTTCAAGACGAGAGCTTCCGGCGTGTCGTCGGGCGCAAGCGGCGCGAGCCGAGCGGCCCGCCCGACGCCGCGGTACGGCGCGCTCTCACGTCCTTGGCGGCATCGTCGACCGGAGCACCCAAGGGGGTGTTCCGATACAAGAGCCACGAAGAAGCCAACCGAGATCGAGAAGCGTGGACGCTCGAGCGTCTCTCTGGCTCGCCGCCGGGTGCGCGCCCGGGCGGGACGTGACCGAGACCACGCGGCCTGCCACTTGGGAGGACGTCATCGACCTCGCCCAGAGGCTCGAGAAGCACCACGTCGCGTATGCGCTCATCGGCGGTTACGCGCTCGCCGCGCATGGGCTCGTCCGGATGTCCGACGATGTCGATATTCTCGTGGCGCCGGACGGCGAGAATACGAAGAGATGGGTTGCGGCGTTGAGCGAGCTTCCGGACGGGGCGGCCGCCGAGCTTCGTGGCGAGGAAGAAACGCTCTGGGACGGTGACGGGCCGCTGGCGATTCGCATCAACGACGAGTTCACCATCGACGTGATGGCGTCCGCGTGCGGTCACTCTTGGCATGAGCTCGCGCCTTTCATCGAGTCATTGCCCGTCGATGGTCGACCCCTGCGGGTCCTCGGCATCGAGGGACTGCTTCGCACCAAGGAAGGCATGCGAGACAAGGATCGCGCCGACGCGCGCGTGCTTCGCTTGCTGCTCGAGCGGAAGAAGTCGCAGCCCTAGCAGGCATCTCGTGAGCGTGGCGTGCGGAATTGGTGGTGGCAATTCCGTGCACATGCCACACAGAGGGCGATGAGGCGCGCTTGCTCTCCTTCTGCGCTCGCGGCGCTGCTCGTTGGGCTTGCCGGGTGCTCCGACGACGACGCCACGAGCTCGGGTGGCGGCGGCGCCAGCACCGGCAGCACCGTCAATACCGGCAGCACGGTCAGCAGCGGTGCAAACACCGCAAGCACCTCCACTGGCTCGGACTGCATGGCCGTGGTGGTGCCTGGCTCACCCGGCACCTGCCCGACCGGGTGCGAGCTCCAGGCTTACACGGCCGGAGGCGGGTTCACCTTCTGTACGGAGAGCTGCGCCGGTCCCAACGATCCATGTCCGGAGGGCACCGCGTGCCTCCCCAACATCTTCGGCAACTACTCCGCGTGCCTTCCGCCCTGCGTCCAGGGATCGTGTCCCGAGAACATGGAGTGCGACAGCCAGGGGGTGACCTGCCAGGTGCAATAGGCCGCGCCGCGGATCAGTCGAAGACGACGCGCTCGCCTTCCTTGTGCGGAATCACCTCGCCCAGCACCCAAGCCTTCTCACCCGCGCCCTGGAGGGCGGCGATCGCTGCGTGAGCCCTCACCTTCGCCACGACGACGCACAGCCCTACGCCGCAGTTGAAGGTGCGCAGCATCTCGGCCGGCTCGACCGGACCGCCTTCTTGGATCGCGCGAAATACCGCCGGCCGCTCGAAGGTCGAGAGATCGAGCCGCGCGCCGAGGCCATCCGGAAAACAGCGATGGAGGTTCTCGGGGAGCCCGCCGCCGGTGATGTGCGAGATGCCGCGGAGGTCCTGGCCGAGCGAGCGGACGGCGGCAACTGCCTTCGCGTAGATGCGCGTCGGTGTGATGAGGACCTGGCCGACGGTGCGCGACGGATCCGTGGGAAACGGATCCGTCATCTTCAATGTCATCTTGTCGAGGAGTACGCGGCGCGCGAGCGAGTAGCCGTTCGAGTGCAGTCCGCTCGACGCGACGCCGACGACGACATCGCCGGCTTGCATGCGGCGCCCGTCGAGGATCTCGCTCTTCTCGACGATGCCGACCGAAAAACCCGCGAGGTCGTACTCGCCGTCGGCGTACATACCGGGGAGCTCTGCCGTCTCGCCGCCGAGGAGGGCGCACCCGGCCTGCTTGCAGCCCTCGGCGATGCCCCGGATGACCGCCTCGCCCACGTCGACGTCGAGCTTCCCGGTGCCGAAGTAGTCGAGGAAGAAGAGCGGGCGGGCGCCGCAGCAGATGATGTCGTTCACGCACATCGCGACGAGATCGATGCCCACCGTGTCGTGGATGCCGGTTGCGAACGCGACCTTGAGCTTGGTGCCGACGCCGTCGGTGCCGCTCACCATGATCGGCTCGCGCATGCCCGCGGGGATCGCGCAGAGACCGGCGAAGCCACCGATGTCGGCGACGACCTCCGGGATGCGCGTGGGCTTCGCGAGCCGCGCGATGCGCGAGACGAGCGAGGTGCCTGCATCGATGTCGACGCCTGCGTCCCGGTATGTGATGGGCATGGCGTCGCCATGTCACACGCAAGCGCAGGCGGAAAGCCCCCCGTCATCGTCGCCGCGGCGGTGATCCTCAGAAATGGGCGCGTCTTGCTCTCGCAGCGCAAAGCCGGGCAGCACCTGGCCGGCGCGTGGGAGTTTCCCGGCGGAAAGGTCGAGCCGGGCGAGGATCCGCGCGCGGCCCTCGGCCGGGAGCTCGTCGAAGAGCTCGGCGCTGTCGCCGATGTCGGCGCGCCGGTCGAGGTGACCTATCACGCGTACGCCGAGAAGAGCGTGCTCCTCTTGTTCTTCGAGGCAACGCTCCGCCCCGAGTCGCCGGAGCCGAGCGCGATCGACGTCGCCGCGGTGAAGTGGGCCGCCGCCCACGAGCTCCGCGACGAGGAGTTTCCTCCGGCCGACGTAGCCGTGCTCGCCTGGGTCAGGCGGGCGCTGCAAACGGCGACGGATCGATAGGCGGCGCGTCGCCCGCAACGAGCGCGCCGATGATCTCGGCGGTGATGGGCGCGAGCAAGATGCCGTTGCGAAAGTGTCCGGTCGCGAGCCACAGCCGCTCGACCGACGACTTGCCGATGATCGGCAGCCCGCTGTCCGTATGCGGCCTGAAGCTCGACCAGGCCTTGCCGAGATCTGCACCCTCGAGGCGCGGCACCATGCGCGTCGCCGCGGCGAGGAGATCGCGCACGGCACCCGCCGTCACGCCTCGCTCGAAACCGACGAACTCGAGCGTCGAGCCGACGAGCACGCGGCCGTCGTCGCGAGGGCTCAGATACGCGTGCGCTCCGTAGATCGCCCCGCGCTGGATCGGAGTCGGTAGGAGCAGCTCGACGATCTGCCCGCGCGCCGGCTGCACGGCTCCGGCAGCCAGCGGCGTGCCGCCGACGAGGGTCGACCAGCTGCCCGCCGCCAGGACGACGTGCTCGGCCTCGAGGAGCTCTCCCGATTCCAGCTCGACGCCGCGCGCCCGGCCTTCGGCTTTCACGACGCGCCTCACGATCGCGCCGGTTCTGAAGCGCGCTCCGAAGCGCTCGGCCGCGATGCGAAGCGCCTTGAGCAATCTCGGGGGATCGACGCGACCGTCGTCCGGGAAATGAACGCCGCCGATCACGTCGGGTGCGACGTCGGGCTCGATGGCTCGGACGTCGGACGCGCGGAGCACCTCGGCACGCAGCCCTTCCTTCGATTGCCAAGCTGCGTGCTCCTCGGCGAGATCGAGCTCCCGACGATCGAACGCGACCTTGGTGATCCCGCACACGCGATGCTCGACGTCGATGCCGGTCGCCTCACGCAGGCGCGTCGCCCAGCCGGCGAACGCGTCGCGGCTCTTCACGGAGAGCGTGACGAACGGCCCCGGCGCATGCGACTCGACTTGGGCGCCGAGCATCCCTGCTGCTGCGCTCGAAGCCTCGGCGCCGGGGACGCTGCGTTCCAGCACCAGACAAGAGATGCGACGTCGCGCGAGCTCCACCGCGGTCGCGCAGCCCATCACGCCGGCGCCGACGACGATCACAGCGAATCGATCGGTCACGGGTCGTCCAAGAACTCGTCGTGCTCGGAGCCGCAGACGAAGAGCGTGCAACCTGTCGCCGTCGTGATCGGCTCGTGGACCGACTCGGACTCTGCGCGGCAGTACTCGCCGGCGCGGAGCTCGAACGTTCCGACACTGGCAAGGCCCGACATGAGGAGGACCTCTTCCGAAGCTGCATGACGCCGGCGCGGAAAGGTCGCGCCCGGCGCAAGCCGGAGGAGCGCCGTGTACACGCCCGTCCGCGGATCGCGGAAGAGGAGCTTCAGCGTCACGCCCGGAACCGAGGGATGAGCTTGCCACTGCGCAGCCTCGGGCCGGACGATCGTCACCCCGGGCGAGACCACCGTGCGAAGCGGTTTGCCCGGCGACGAGTCGCGCCCCGGAGGTTGCGAAATCGACGGCGGCACCGAGCCCTTGAGCGGCTCGGGGATCGGCGTCGGAAGCTGCATCGTCGGGTTCGACGGCTTCTTCCCCTTCACCGGCCGCATCGAAGGGAGCGAAAGCGTCGAGCTGAAGCCCTCGAGCTTGCCCTCGCGCGGAAAGTTGAGCGTCGCTCCGAGCTCCCGCGGCGACGACGGCGGCGGCACCGTCTCGATCTCGATGTCCTTCTTGGGCGGCGGCCTCGAGAGCGGAGGCAGCGGCTCGTACTCGCCGAGCGCGTCGATCGCTTCCTCGACGCTCTGCGAGCCCATCACCTTCGTCTCGCGTCTTCCGGCCGGCGCAGGCGAAGGCGGCGGAGCGGGCGGTGGTGCGGTGGGCATGCGCGAGCGCTGTACGCGGGCGACCTCATCGGGATCGTCTGCGATTCCGGTCTTGGTGCGACCGCGAAACGGAGAGTCGAACGGGTTCGGCGGCGGCCTCGACCGCGGCGCGTCGGAGAGCTTTCTTCCTCGAAGCGGTTGCCCCGCACGCGAAGGCGAAGGAGGCGGAGCCGTCTCGTCCGAGCGCGAGCGCGGCGTCAGCGGCGACGGCTCGACCGAAGGCGCAGAGCGAGCCTGCGGAGGCGGGAGACGATCGCCGGGTTGCGACGACCGCGGCGCCGGCGTGAGGCCACGAGCGACCATCGCGGGCAGCGGCGGCGGAGTCAGACCTCGAGAGCGCGCCTCGAACGGCGTGAGCGTCGGCGGCCCCTCGGAGTCGGGAGCGCTCGCGCGCGGCCGGCGCGGCGGCGGTGCGGGCGGAGAGGTCTTGGGCAGCTCCCGTCCGCGAACCGACTCCATCGCGCGCTCGGTGGGCTTGAACGCTCCCGGCCCCGTCGCCTTCGGCGAGATGGGGGGGACCGAGGTCTCGTCCTTCTTCTCTTTGTTGCCCTTCTCTTTGTCCGCGCCGTCATCGGGAGGCGGCGGCTTGGAGAGCGAGACGCCGACCTGCGCGATCAGGTCCATTACGCGCGTCATCATCTCGCGCCGTGCATCCGGCGGCGGCGGAATGGCCGCCCATCGCGTGGTCACGTTGCGAAGGCGCTTCGCCTCGATCAGCGCCGCGCGCACCTCTGCGGTGCTCGTGCTGCGCGTGAGCTTGATGATCAGATCCTCGAGGACCTTCTCGACCTGCCCGGCGTTGGCTTGCACGCTCATCCGCCTTCTTGATCGCGGACACGAGCGATGAGCCGTGCCGCCCCCACCAGGTTCCAAATTGCGAAGCCTGCGAACAAGACCACGAACGCGAGCGCCCAGCGCGACGCGCGCGGCGAGCTCGAGTCCACGAGGATCCACGCGTCCTCGGGGATGCGCGTCTGCGTCTTGTCGGCCACCGCGCCGCGCAAGCTCGCGTGCCTCAGCCCAGCCTCCGAAAACGGTACGAGCCTTCCTGCGAACTGCGTCGGCGGGATGAAGCGCGGTCCTTCGAAGCCTTCGGGGACTCGGATCTCGACCCAGAGCTTGTCGTTGCCGACGACCGGCGCGAGGCGGAACGTGTCGCCTTCTGCCGCACGGCCGTAGCGGATCGCTCCCTGCGTACCGAGAAGCGAGCTTCCCCGGACGTAGGTGTTCGCGGTCGAGGGATCGAGCCCGATCCGACTGAGATCGCCCAGATCGCGCGGCTGCCCCGAGCTCGCCGCATACTGCGCCTCACCCCGAAGGGACCACGCGAGAAGCCCCGCCGCGACGCTGGTAAGCAGCATCAACGCGATGGTGAGCGCCCGCTCCCGCTTCGGAGGCGCAGGAAGGGCGAGGAGCTCGGGATCCGGCTCTGTCGCTTCCAGCGGGGGTAAGGCCTGGCTCTGATCGGAGGCCACGTCGGGAAACAGAGTATACGAGAGGAGAGAAGTCCAGCCGGCCGGAGTTTTCTCGGTACCGAGGGCGCCTTTTGCCCAGTACCGCGCCCTCGGTTGGGAGCTTGCCCACAAGCGCTCCAGAAACTAGCCTCGCTCATCCATGGCGACGGCCACCGCCTCAGCTACCTCCAAACCGGCCCTTTGCCCGGCCTGCGGCTACAAGAACGCCCCGAGCGCCGCGCGCTGTGTCTCGTGCGGCGCGAGCTTCGAAGGGCCCAAATCGCGTGCCGACATCGCCCGGGCGAGGCAGCTCGGCCAGACGGGCTTCAGCGTCCTCTGGTGCGGGATCGCGCTCGTGGTCCTGACGGTGCTTACGGCTGCGCTGGTGATCGGCCTGCCGATGGTCGTGACCGCCCTGGATTTCGAGGGCTCGAACGGCATGCTCGTCTCGATCCCGGTCTGGTTCCTCGGCGGCCTGCTCATCGGCATGATCTCGCCCGGCCGCACGTTCATCGAGCCGGTCGTCGCATGCCTCTTCGTCGCCATTCCGACGGTCGGCTACCTGGCGAGCGGTCAAACCGTCCGGACGATGCCGCTCTTCATGTACATCATCATGGCGCTCATCGGCGTCATGTTCACGCTCATCGGGTCGTACCTCGGCGAGCGAATCCAGATGGGCCCGCCACCGAAGCCGGCGGACTGACGTGACGCTTTCATTGCGGGGAGCGGCGCTCCTCGCGCTCTTTTTCGCCGCCTGCGACACCGAGATCCAGGACCGCGAGCGGGTCATGGCGGGCATCGACCGGCTGCAGGCGGCGCCGGCCAAGGACTACGGTGCCCGCAAAGGGGCCGCGAACGATCTGCTCGCCATGCAGGTGAAGTCGCCCGTGGCGATCCGCGCGCGCGACGCCTGCGCCAACGCCTACCTTCGCCTGGCCGAGTCGAACGAGCTCTCCGAGGGAATCGAGAAGGAGCTCACCGACACGACCAAGAAGAGCGACCCGCTCGATCTCAAAAAGCGCCTCGAGCGCTCGGAGACCCTCCTGAAAGAGGCCGAGGCGGAGCTCGAAAGCTGCAAGGTCGCCAAGGGCGACCTGATCGCCAAAAGCACGCAATAACGCCTCGGTGGCAAAGGCGCCCGAGCCGGTGTGAGCCCGGGCCGCCACGTGCTAGAGCAGCCGTCCGCCATGTTCGAGACGATCACGCGAGGCTTCCGCCAGGCACGCAACCGGCTCGCCGGCCTCACCGAGCTCACCGAGCAGAACATCGACGTCGCGCTCCGTGAGGTGCGGCTCAGCTTGCTCGAGGCCGACGTCGAGATCGGCGTGACCAAGGCGTTCCTCGCGCGCGTCAAAGAGAAGGCGATCGGCCAGACGCTCCAGACCAAGGTCAAGCACCAGGGCGAGACGCACCAGGTCGGCGCGGGCGAAGCGTTCATCAAGATCTGCCACGACGAGCTCGTCGAGCTGATGAAGCACGATCAGGAGCCGATCAAGTTCGCGGCTTCGGGCCCGACCGGCATCATGATGATCGGCCTCCAGGGCTCCGGCAAGACGACGAGCGCGGCGAAGCTCGCGCGCAAGCTCGACAAGGAAGGAAAGAAGCCGCTCCTCGTCGCCGCCGACATGCAGCGCCCCGCCGCGGTCGAGCAGCTCAAGGTGCTCGGCTCGCAGATCAAGGTTCCGGTCTTCAACCTGCCCGACAAGACGCCTGTCGAGATCTGCGCCGCCGCGCGCGATGAAGCGAAGAAGACGGGCCGAGACGTCATCATCTACGATACGGCCGGCCGCCTCGCGATCGACGAAGAGCTCATGCAAGAGCTCGCCGACATCAAGAGCAAGACGACGCCGGACAACATGTACCTCGTCGTCGACGCCATGATCGGCCAAGACGCCGTCAAGACCGCGCGCTCCTTCCACGAGCGGCTCGGCCTCTCGGGCGTGATCCTCACCAAGCTCGACGGCGACGCTCGCGGCGGCGCCGCGCTGAGCGTGAAAGACGTCACCGGAGCCCCGGTCCTCTTCACCGGCATGGGCGAGACGACGGACAAGCTCGAAGAGTTCCGTCCCGAGGGCATGGCGAGCCGCATCCTCGGCATGGGCGACGTCGTCGGCCTGATGCAGGACTTCGAGCAAGTCGTCGATCAGAAGAAGGCCGAGCGCGACGCCGAGCGCATGCTCACCGGCGAGTTCACGCTCGAAGACTTCCTCGAGCACATCCGCATGATCCAGAAGATGGGCTCGCTCAAAGAGCTCGTCGACAAGCTCCCGCTCGGGGGAATGTTTCCGGGCGGGATGCCGGCGGACGTCAACCTCGACGACAAGGAGCTCGTCCGCATCGAGGCGATCATCCAGTCGATGACGAAGTTCGAGCGCAAGGATCCCTACGCGCTCATCCGCGAGCCCACGCGCTCCGATCGCATCGCCAAGGGCGCCGGCGTGAAGACCGAGCAGGTGAACGAGCTCATCCAGAAGTTCGTCTTCATGCGCCAGATGATGAGCTCGCTCGGCCAGAACATGGGCATCATGGGAAAGATCCCGGGCCTCAAGCAGATGGCCATGGCGAAGAACGCCCGGAAGATGATGCAGGGCGGCGGCTTTCCCGGAATGCCCGGCATGGGCGGCCTCCCCGGCATGGGCGGCTTTCCCGGCATGCCCGGCATGGGCGGCTTCCCCGGAATGCCCGGCATGGGCGGCTTCCCCGGCATGCCCGGCGGCATTCCTGGAATGGGGGGCATGCCCGGCATGGGCGGCGGGGGCGAGTCGCTCACCAAGGTGAAGCAGCTCTCACAGGCCGAGAAGAACGCCAAGAAGGCGCAGCGCAAGCGCGAGCGCGACGCCCGCAAGCGCGGCCGCAAGTAGCCTCGCGCTCGTTTGCGCAGCGTCAGGTCTTCCGCACGGGATTGCGTGTGCGGACGTACGCCTCGCGCAGCAGGGCGAGCGCGATGGCGCCGAGGAAGACGTAACTGATCCAGCGATTCTCGACGGTCTTGCCGAACGGGATCATGAAGGCCATGAGCGCTCCCACGAACGCCAGGAGCCCGAACCCGCCCTGCGACATGATGATGACGTGGTGCGGGCACATCGAGCACCGGTAGTGGAAGCCGACGGTATACGGAACGTCGCGCCCGCCACCCTCCAACTGAGCCGGCGCAAATGGCCGATCGCGCACGAGCGTATCTTGTCCGCAGCGCGCGCACGCTCGTCGCGCCCCGTGGGCTCGTTGCACGTCGTCTGCTTGGGCTGAGAGCGCAGTCGCGTGGCAGCGTTTGCAGAGCTGCCGGCCCTCGGTATCGAGTTGGATCGTTGCCAGCGCGACGTTCGCCCCGCACCCTTCGCACGCGCGCTCGGACCCCATTCGGCGATGGTATCAGCGGTCGCAGGTGCGCTGGCCGACCATGCGAGCCAACCCAGGAGGGTGCGCGCGTCCGGTGCCGGGGGTACGCGCAGATCCACGCAGGGCTCCCACCGAAAAACGCGCGCCGTCGCTCGGGCGGGGGGAGTACTGCGCCGACCCTCGTATGTGCGGATCCAATGATCACGAACCGCGGATCCATCGCCGTTGGATTGCTCGTCGCTGCGTTCTCCGTACAGCTCCTCGGATGCAAAGGCATCGACGAGAGACGCAAGGAGTACGCTGCGGGCCTCGAGTCGAAGGTCCCCGAAGGCTGCAAGGTGAAGCCCTCGATGGCTGCGATCAGCTTCGATTGCAAAGACAGCAAGGACCCCGCGGCCGCGGCTGAAGCCGTTCAAAAGCTCGTCAAAGACGAGTGCTCGAACCTCGGAGATCTGAAGATCAGATCCGTGGCCCTCATGGCTGGCAAGGCGGGCTTCTTCGAGGCCTACGAGGGAAGCTGCGAGCTGAAGAAGAAGTAACTGGCGAGCAGCGCGATGCCCAGGTCGTGGTCTGCCGCCGGCTGGCCGCGATCTGATCCCCGATCGCGATCGCGGTCAGCCCGCGCGTCTGGTTGTCGGCGCTCAACTCTCCGGCGGGCGCTGCGAGAGCGCCCCGAGGTAATCGCGCTTGCCGACTTCGACGCCGTTGTGACGAAGCAGGGCGTAGGCGTGTGAGAGGTGGAAGAAGAAGTTGGGGACCGCGTGCTCGATGAAGTAGTTGGCGCCGGTCATCCACTTGCCCTCCCAACGGGGCTGCGTGACCTTGCGGTCGTCGGCTCCCTCGAAGTCTTTCGCAGTGAAGCCGTCGAGGTACGCG
This sequence comes from Polyangiaceae bacterium, assembly GCA_041940405.1. GTDB lineage: Bacteria > Myxococcota_A > Polyangia > Polyangiales > Polyangiaceae > Xiheicaenibacterium. The sequence continues at coordinate 35,704 of JBGTSH010000022.1, read as the reverse complement.
ATCGTCGAAGTCACGCGGGCGCGGAGCTCCGCCAGCGTCGTCTCGGTGTCGGGGCTTGAAGGCGCGTCCTTGCCGGTCAGGCGCGAAGCGGCGAGCTTCGCCGTGTCACAGGTGATCTGCACCTGACGCGAGAACGGGAACTGATCCGGAGCCAGCCGGAACGTCGAAAAGACCGCCTTGTCGATCTTCTTCGCCTCGGCGAACTCTTCCGCCTTGGCGAGCCACTTCTCGAGTTGACCCAGCTGCTTCTTCATCTGGCTGAACAGCACGTAGTACATGCGCGGCAGGCTACCGCGACGCACCCGCGCTGACGAGCCGGCGATGAGCCGGCGTCAGGCCTTGAGGAACGGGAGCCAGTCGTGCGCGGCGTGCTTGACCGTCTCGGACCAGAGGCCGTGGGGGAACCACGAGTCACCCGAGTAGTCGATCATCGGCCCATAACCGCCGTACTCCGACTCCTCGTAGCTGCTCGGATCCATGCCGAGCGCCTGAAGCAGCGTGCCGTGGTACTGCATGATCATCAGGCCGGCGTGAGTCTCGTCGTTCGAGCCTTCGTAGATCTTGGCGCTCGACATGTTGCGGTAGTCGCAGAAGCTCCCCGTGGTGAGCGCGCCGGTCGCTGCGCCTGCCATGACGACACCCCAGTCGATGTTGTCGTGGGTGCGAATGCCGCTCTCTTGCGTCCAGGTGACGAGAGAGGAATCGAGGAGCGTCGCTCCGTTCCCGTCGTCGATCGAATCGAGCTTGGCGATGAAGCGAAGGAACACGCGCTCGAAGAACCGTTGCGAGCCGTCGAGGATGTGCTGTTGCGCGTTCACGTTCGGCAGGGGGTCCTGCGGCGTCGACTGATCCGAGCGGTGCGCGACGTCCTGGTGATAGTCCGCGCCCGTGTAGTCCATGAGGATGTCCGACGAGATCGTCCCGATCCGGCACGTATCGCAGCTCAGCGCGATCGCCATCACGTCGGCGTAGGCGTTGATGTAGCGCGCTTGCGTCTCCGGGTTGGTGAAGTAGTCGCCGACCCACGGCCCGGTCGGATCCTCGGTTGGTCCCTCGACCGTGCCGCAGGTCTGTCCGGCGGCCAGCGACGCCTCGAGATCCTCGAGGCGAGCGATGTGGGAGTCGAGCCTGTCGCGGTCGGCCTTGGAGATACGCGAGCCGTCGCGCACGCGTCTGTAGTCGGCGAGGACGCTGTCCACCACCGGCGGCCGCTGCACTTCGTCGGGGTCCGGCGGGGTGTACACCGCATTGAAGAGGTCGAAGACGCTGTGCGAGCTCGGCATCGATTGCAGCGGGCTGCTCGTATCGCTCGGGTTCTCATACCCGACCGAGACGCTGCCGACGGCGGCAAGGTTCATCGAGCGCACCTTCGGCACCGTGGGATAGAACGTCGTCGAATACGCGAGAACTTGGTCGATTGTGGGCCGCATGAGCGGCGTGCCGCTCGGGTCGTTGCTGGTGACGTTGCCGAGATGGGATCCCTCGTTGTGCGCGATGTACTTGGCGACATCGAGCCCGCGCATCACGTTCATCTTGCTCGCCAGCGCCTGGGTGAAGACGGTGGAGTCGCCGCTCAAGACCGGGGAGAGCGACGCGACGCCGTTCTGGACCCCGAGCGTCAGCGCGCCGCGGCGCACCGTGATGCCCGCGTACGGTAGCGACTGTGTGAGCGTCGACTGCGCCGGAAACATGTTCGTCGAGCGGACGCCGCCATGACCGGTTGCGAAGGCGATGAACCTCCGGGGCGCGCCGCTCGGCGCCGCGGCCGAGGGCTTCTCTCTCACGAGCGACTCGAGGAAGGGAATGGCGAGCACCGCGCCGCCGACGCCGCGGAGGAACATGCGCCGAGTACCGCCGTTGGTCTTCTTAGCGATCATCGTCGTCTCCTTCACGGCGTGTAGGTCTTCTTTTGGAACTGCGGGCTCAGCGCCATGCTCTTCAAGATCGAGCCGAGGTCGCCGCCGTCGAGGAGCGCCTGGTGCGTGTCGGCGAGGATGCAGCCGTCGCCTTCGCCCTCCTCTCGTCCGAAGGTGAAGCGGAAGTAACGGCGGGCGAAGCAGGCCTGCGGCTTCTCGCTCTCGAGCATGTACTGGTTGAGCTCGGCGGCCGTGGTCGCCACCCGCATATCCTCGGGCGTCACCTGCGGCGTCGACGACGTGTCGACCGTCGCGGTGCCCACCTCTTCTCCTGTCGTCTTGTCGTAGGCCGTCTCGGTGGTGCGGTACCGTCCGAGCGCGTCGAAGTTTTCGGTGACGAAGCCGAGCGGGTTGATCATCGTCGTGTGGCAAGCCGCGCAGTCGGCGCGCGCTTCGCTGACGGCAACGGCGAGATCGCGCGCGGTGACGCCTGCAGGCTGCAGCTGCATCGCGACCGCCATCGCGTCGCCTGGCGGCGGTGGAACCTCGTCGCAAAGGAGCGCCTTGCGAACGAAGACGCCCTTCATGATCGGGTGCGTCGAGGAGCTTCCGCTCGAGAGGAGGAGCGCCCGGGTCACGACCCCCTGGCGTTCGGGCTGCAGCACCGGCGGCTCGCCGCCGCTGTAGACCGGCACGCCGTAGAGACCGGCGACGTCCTCGTTCTCGGCGAACGAGCGGTCGGAAGTGAAGAACTCGTCGAAGCTCGACGGCGCATCGACCGAGTAGTAGCTGCCCATGCGCTCCACCTCGTCGAGCATGTGCTGGCGCGTCTCGGCGGTCGGCGTGAAGTTGCCGCGGAACGCGTCGAAATCGGGTGTCCCGAGCCCGGAGTCGAGCTGCCCGAGGTGCTGCGGATCGAGCCATTCGCCATAGAACTCGTCGAGCGCCCGGCGGGCGCGCGCGTCGTTGAAGAGCCGCTCGACCTGCGCCTGGTAGACCTCGGGCTTCATGAGGTCACCGGAGTCGGCGAGCGACCAGAGCTCGTCGTCCGGCCCCGTCTGCCAGAGATGGAACGAGAGCCGTGTCGCGAGCTCGTGCGCCGAGAGCACCACCGCGCCGTCTGCCGGCTCGCCCTCACCCTGCTCCAAGAAGTAGAGGAAGCTCGGCGCGCTCAGGAGCACCGTGATGATGTCGGCGTAGTCCTCGGCCTCGAGCGTGGCGCCGGCGACCCCGCGGTAGAACGAGATGTCGTCGTCGGTGATCGGGCGGCGCAAAATCCGAGGCGCGATCTTGGCGACGAAGGCCTCGATGCAAGCGCCGTCGTTGCCCGCGTCGGTGTCGGTCGCGCAGCTCCCGGCCGCTTCGCCGAGGCGCGCCGGATCCGAGACGATGGCCTTGCCGATCTCTGCACCTACCTTGTACGCGCCGCTCACCGTCTCCTGGAAGATGGCCTGATCGAGGCGCCGGAACCCGCCGTACTTCGGCTCCGGACCCGAGCGCGAGTCACGGGGCAGGGCGTTCACAGGAGGTGACACTTCAGTCATGATCGCGTCGGCGTGCGTCGGCGCGATGGATCGGACGGCGTCGTCGACCACGTTGCGGTACTGCAGGTTCGAGAGGCGACGCAGCGGCAGCTCCTCGGGGAGGATCCCGGGTTTGCACTCGAAGGCGCTGGTCGCGTACGCCGTCTCGTCGGGATCCGTCGGGCTGCCCTCTTCACCGCCGATCGAGCCGATGCAGCCGAGGGTCGACGAGGCGAGTGCTGACGACGCCAGGAGCAGCAGGAGCCGGTGGCTTCTCGAAGGAAGCGCTGAAGTGGCCATGTCGCTCCGCTGAGCAACTGGCGTACCGACCGAACCGCTCGTCTTTCCCTCGGATATCCAATCGTTCCCAGGTCGAGCGCGACGCCGCCGCCCCCTCTCGGGCTGCGACTGCCCCGCGGCTGTCGCACCCGTTCCCAGTCCTCAGCCTCGGTGCGCGAACAAAACGAATCGGGCCAGCCCGTGAGGGCCGGCCCGGATTCGTCTTGTGGCAGCGATCGTCAGTCGACGATTTGCAGGCTGTCGATCACGACGCCCGGATTGACGACCGAGCCGTCGGTGCGGAACGCGAAGCGCAGGTTGATCGTCTGTCCGGCGTACGCGCTGAGATCGACGGTGTGCTCGACCCAGCCGGTCGAAAGGCCGCGCCAGCACTGCTCGCTGGCGATGGTCGCCGGGTACGGAGGCGTCACGCCGGTTGCGAGCGTGTAGGTTGCGCCGCCGTTGTTGCTGACCTTGACGTTGAAGCCGTCGCAGCACGACTCGGTGTCGTACCAGGTCCAGAAGTGCAGCACCGGGGCGGTGGTGCCGGTCAGATCGATCGGCGGTGACGTGGCGTGGTTCGTGGCATAGGCGAGGCCATTCGGGTAGTCGCCCGTGAGGACGCACGCGATTGCCTGCGTTCCGTCGTGCGCAGTACCAGGTCCACCGGTCGGTGCGCCGCAGCCCCACGAACCGGACATCGTCCAGCCGTTCGGGCAGGTGCCCTCGAAGGTCTCCTGGAAGAAGCCGGTCTGCACGCTGAAGTTGAACGTCGCTTCATCGAAGTTGCTCGGGAGAAGTGGCTCTTCGACGTGCAGGGTGACGCTCGCCGGTCCGAGCTCGGCGAGCGAGGGAGTGCCGGAGAGCACGCCCGTGGTCGGGTCGATGCTGAGCCAGGCGATGTTGGTTCCGCCGACGATCGACCACTGGGCTTGCGTCGTGCCGCCCGTCTTGGTTGCGGTGGTCGTGTACGGGAGCCCCCCGAGCGCGTTCGGCAGCGACGTCGTGGCGATGTCGAGCGGCACGCTGACCGCTTCACCAACCTGCACGTCGTCGATGTAGACGCCGGGATACGTGACGCTGCCGTCCGTGCGGAACGAGAAGCGCAAGATGATCTGCTGCCCCACGTACGGGAGCAGGTTCACCACGACCGGCTGCCAGCCCAGTGCCTGCTGGTGGCCGCCCCAGCCCGGCTGACCGCCGACGGAGGTGAGGTTGTAAGGCGGGTTGACGTTGGTGATGACCGTCCAGGTGAGGCCGCCGTCGGTGCTGACCTTGACGTTGTACGCGTCGAAGGAGCTGCCCTCGGTGTCGACCCAGTGGCGGTAGGTGAGCACCGGCTCGTCCGCGGTCCCGAGACCGATGGGCGGCGTCTGAACGTAGTTCGTCTCGTAGGTCAGGCTGTTCGAGTAGTTCGAGCCGAGCTTGCAGCCGACCACGTTCGTGCCTTCGAACGCGCTGGGCGGACCGACCACGGTCGGCACGCCGCAGGTCCACTCACCGCTCAGGACCCAGCCCGGCGGGGGGCACGCCTCGAAGTTCTGCTCGAGGTAGATGTTGCACGCGGGATCGATCGTGCCGCCGCACACGCCGGCGGTGCAGGTGTCGCCCGTCGAGCACGTGCTGAAGTCGTCGCAGACGGTGCCGTCGGCGACCGGCGTCAGGACGCACTGCTGCGCGGCATCGCAGATGCCCGTGTTGCAAGCGTCGGTGCCGGAGTTGCACTGGCCGCCGACGGGGACCGCCTGGCCTTCGCAGATGCCGGTGACGGGGTTGCAGACGCCGTTCTGGCAGCCGATGTCGAGCTGCGAGCAGCTCTTCGGTGAGCCGCCTTGGCAGGCGCCCGCATCGCAGGTCTTGCCGACCATGCAGGGATCGCCGCCGAGATCGCAGGCCGTGCCGTTCTGCGAGATGTCAGGGACGCCCTCGCACTGGCCGTTGCTCGGGTTGCACGCCGCGTAGAGGCAGTCGTCGACCGGCGTGCCGGAGCAGTCGATCGGCGCGCCGAGGCATTGGCCGTTCTGGCAGATCGCATTGCCGACGCAGACGTCCGACGGCGTGCAAGGAGCGCCGTTCGGGACGGGGCTGCCGATGCATTCGTCCTCGTCCTCGTCGCAGGTCAAGAGGAGGCATGCATCCGCGGGGCCCTTGCACACGCGCGGCGGACCGGCTTCGCAGAGACCGTCCTGGCAGGTGTCGTCGACGGTGCAGTACTCGCCGTCCTCGCAAGGCGTGTCGTCTTCGGCCTGCTGCACTTCGCAGACGCCGGTCATCTGGTTGCAGACCGCCTCGTAGCAGTCGGGAACCTCGACCTCGGCGCAGTTCTGCGGGCAACCCATGCCGGTCGACGTCGACGCGACCGTCGTGACGGCCGTGGTCGACGAAACCGATGAGACGGTCGACCCAGTCGGCGAGCCGCCCGATCCCCCGCCGCCGTCCTCGCCCGTGTCGACCTCCGTGGCGCACGCGCCCAACGCAAGGGAACCCAAGCCCAGGAATAAAATTGCAAGCGCAGAGGACAGCTGCTTCATGGCGCGGCACTCTAGTCCAGAGTCGGCCCGGGCTCACGCACAGAAGCGCGGAAATCGCCCAGCTACGCCGCGAAATGTCGGATGTCCACCCAGGTCGGGGGCCGCCGCGCTGCACAAAAGAAAGCCCGGCCCACGAGCCGAGCACAAAAAAGAACGCCCCGCCAATCGGTGAGATGGGCGGGGCCGGCGGCTTTCGTACCCCCGCCGGGGCCACCCCTCTATCCGTCACGCTTCTCTGCGTGACGAACGTAGCGGGGCGGTGTTCATGATTCGCGTGGCCGTCCTCTGCCCCGTCTGGCGCCCGGCAGCGTCGTCGGGCTTACGGGAAATGCAGATTGGGATGCGCGTTCTTCGAGCTTGAGTTGTCACGCCTCGGTAAGAGGCACGACTAGAATCGGTATCGATCTGCGATTCGTCAACACGCGACGAAGCTCTTCGATCATTTTTTCGCCGACGATCTCGAACTTTGTTTTCTCACTTCAACTCGGCTCCGCGCCGCACCGCGGCGCACAGATCCGTGACGCGCTGCTCGGTGCCGCTCACGCGCTGGACGCTGCTCGCTACGATGGCTGCGGCGTCTTGCTCGAGCGAGGCCGAACGCCACTTGCCGACCGCGTCTGCTGCGCCCGCCAGCCCATTGCCGGAGATCGCGGTTCCACATCTCGCGGCGCAAGCGATGACAATCGACGGCGCGATGACCGAGCCCGCGTGGGCGAACGCGGCGCGGATCGACACGTTCGTCGATCCGACGACCGGCGAGCCACAGCGGCGCCGCCTGGCTGCGAGCGCCCGGCTGTTCTGGGATGACGAGGCGCTCTACGTCATCGTCTCGGTCGCCGACGACGACGTCCGCGGCGGGTTCCCGAGCGACGCGGTGGACCCTCACCTCTGGGAGCGAGACACGATCGAGATCATGCTCGACCCCGACGGAGACGGCGACAACCGCGACTACTACGAGATCCAGATCGGGCCTCAGAACTTGGTCTTCGATTCGCAGTTCGACGGCTACAACAGCCCGCGCGGATCGCCGGACGGCCCCTTCGGCCACGAGGAGTGGAAGGCCGGGCTCACGAGCGCGGTGCGGATCGACGGGACGATCGACGACGCCTCGGACGAGGACAAGGGCTACACGGTCGAGGCGAAGCTCCCTTGGAAGAGCTTCGGCAAGGCGAAGCATGCGCCTCCTCGTCCCGGCGACACCTGGCGCGCCAACCTCTACGCGATGGAGAACAACGGCGGCGTCGCCTGGTCGCCGATCCTCGGCCAAGGTAACTTTCACCGAGCTTCGCGGTTCGGCAGGCTCAAGTTCACGGGGGACAAGTGAAGCTCATCGCCCTCAACTGCAACAACTGCGGCGCGAAGCTCAAGGTCGGCGAGTCGGCCAAGTTCGTCACGTGCAAGCACTGCGAGACGCAGCTCGCGATCCATCACGAAGAAGGCTCGGCGTACACCGAGCTGGCCGAGGCGACGAAGCGCGTCGAAGAGCGCACCGAAGAGCTCGCCGAGCATGTCGAGGAGCTCGCCGGCCAGAACCGCCGGCTGCTTCTTCAGAACGAGCTCGAGGATCTCGATCGCAAGTGGGAGAGCGAGAGGCAGCCGCTGATGTCGAAGGCCAAAGACGGCACGCCGATCGTCCCGACGCGCAACCAGGCGACCGCCCTCGCCTTCCTCTCACCGCTGGGCTTGCTCCTCTTCATCATTCCGATGCCCAGCGGAAGCGACTTGCCCGCCTTCTTCTGGCTGTTCGCCTTGGCCATTGCGGCCGCCTCCCTCTTCGGCGCCAAGCAGCTTCATACGCGCGCCGTTCGCTACGAACGAGCGCTCGCCGACCACGAGGCTGCTCGTGCCGCGCTATGCGACGAGATCGCCCAGCTGAAGTCACCGAAGGGCAAGAAGAAGAAAAAGAAGCGCGTCACCACGTGAGGCCGACGCGGCCAAGCCCCACCTGCACCTCTGCCGGCTTCTCCGGTTCGGTCTTCTGATCGAGCGCGATGATGATTCCGCCGGTCGCGCCGGCGCCGACAGCGACGGCCAGCGACACGACCGATGCCGCCTCGAGCTCGTCGAGATCGTCACCGTTCTCTCTCGCGAGGGCCGTCGCGCCGGTGACCGTCGCCGCCGAGAGCGCGACGCCGGAGAGGACGAAGCTCGCGATCGCCCACCGCGAGATCGGGATCTCGCGTGGGCCCAGGTCCACGACGAGCCTTCGTCGTTCCCCTTCTCGCAGGTAGACGCGCCTCGCCTCGGTTGCCTGGCCGTCGGCGCTGACGACGACCGTGTGCGTTCCGGGATCGAGGTAGACCCCAGCGGTCGCTTCCTCTTGGGGCACCGAGCGGCCGTCGACGCTGACGTCGAACGAGCTCTCCGCTTCCGCCTCGATTCGTAACCTGGGGGTCCGACGATCGAGGTCACGCAGCATGCCGGCGGCTCGACCCCGCGCTTCGACGAACGGGAGCGGCTCACTGCCCGAGGGCTTGCCGCTCACGAGCTCCGCCGCGATTCTTCTCGCTTCGACGAAGCTACCGAGCGACGCCAGCACCTTGGCTACCTCGATCCGCGTCGTCGGCGCGCCGACGAGCGCGTCGGCCTCGGCGTACGCCTCGAGGGCTTCGCCGTAACGTCCTGCGACGTAGAGGTCGTCACCCTGGTAGACGAGCGACCGTGCGCGAGAGCGTGCTTCGTCGTCCGCCGCAGACGCTACCGCCGGCGCGGCCGGCAAGGACGCGAGAGCGAAAGCTGCCACGAGGAAAGAACGAAGACGCATCGCTTTCTCTCCAATCGAAGAACGAACCCGAAGCCAAAGCTCAGAAGCCGAGATCGCGCCGGACCCTGCGCACGGAGAACGGTGGCGGTTGTGGGCCCGCCGCCGCAGGCTGTGCCGCCGGTATCGCAGTCGCGGAAGAAGACGGATTGGGCGCGACGGCCGGAACCGTCGCCGGCTGCGCGTTGATCCTCGGCGGGGGTGGCGGGCTCGGCAGCGGCGGAAGAGGCGGCGGTACGTTCGCCGTCGCCGCAGCCGCGGGCGCCGCCTCGCTCGGGCTCGTCGAGCCGCCCATCCACGCAGCTGCGGCGAGCCCCGCCACGACGACCGACGCGGCGACCCATCGCCGCCGCCACGGTCTCCTTCGCGGCGACACGGCCGGGATGGTGGGTGCTTCGCTCACGAAGCGAACGCGGCGCTCGCTGGTGACCGGCGGCGTCACGTCGACGTCGCGTATCGTGGGAACGCGCGCCCGATCGCCTCTCGCGATCGCGAGCGCCTCTTCGAACGCGACGAGCATCGCGCGCGCGTCGCGGAACCGGATCGAAGGGTCCGGCTCGAGAGCGGCCATCATCCACTCGTCGACCGGTGCCGGGATCTGCGGAACGATCATCGACGGCGGGATCGGCGGCCCGCGATCGACGGCGATGGCGATGGCCGCGACGCTGTCGCCCTCGTAGGGGAACGCGTCCGTGAGGCAGCGATAGGCGACGACGCCGAGCGACCAGACGTCGGACGCGGGCCCGATGTCCTCGCCGCCGATCATCTGCTCGGGCGACATGAAGTGCGGGGTTCCGACGACGGCCCCGGTCACGGTGAGCCGGTCGTTGCGCTCGGACAGGTCGAGCGCCACGCCGAAGTCGAGCACCTTGACGAAGAGCTCCCGCTCGGTGTCGACGAGGAAGACGTTGTCCGGCTTGATGTCGCGATGAACGATCCCCAGGTCGTGCGCCTTGGCGACGGCGGCTCCGACCTGCCGCACGATTTCGGCGGTCTCCTCGAGGGAGAGAGGCCCGTTCCTTTCGAGGTGCTCCTCGAGCGACTCGCCTTCGAGCAGCTCCATCACGATGTACGGAACGCCCTCGTCGGTGACCTGCAGATCGAAGATCTGCACGACGTGCGGGCTACGGATCCGCGCAGCAGCCGCCGCCTCGCGACGGAGGCGAGCGATCGCCTGCGGGTAGCCGAGGTACTGCTCCCGCAGAAACTTCACCGCGACGGGCATCTTCAGACCGAGGTGCTCGGCTACCCAGACGCTGCCCATCCCTCCGGTACCCAGCGGTCGAAGCAGTCGCAGTTGCGCGCCGATCGTCATGCCGGCGCGGTAGACCCCGGACTCGTGCGGCTCGTGACACGACAGAGCAAGTGGGGCAGACGGGCTCACTCGCCCGATCGATGACCCCTCGAAACCACGCGTCCTCGGCCGCATGGTTCGCTCTCCTCGCAATGGGTGAGCCACGCGATCGCGGCTCCCGGTTCCGGACTCCCGCTCACTTGTCGCAGGTGTCGCCGACCCTCCTGCAACGCTGGTCGATGTGGCAGATGTCGGACCGTGCGCAGTCGGCGTCGGAGCCCACGACGCACCGCTTCGTCTTGGGATCGAAGGTGCACCGCCCGCTCTTGCTACACGCCCCTGCGGCGGCGCAATCCTTCGAGCTCGCGGGGTCGGAGCCGCCCTCGCACGAAGCGAGCGCGAGCACGGCCGCCACGGCAGCCGCGTCTAGGCGCGCGCGATGCCGAGCTGCTTGCGGAGGCGTGCGCATCGATCGCTCGTGAAGAACACGATGAGGTCATCGATCTTCGAGTCGACCTCTTGGTCGCCCGAGAGCTCGAGCATGCGCTTCGAGGCGCCGAGGTCGTTCGCGAGCAAGAGGCCCGCGCGCGTGGCGGTGAGATCTGCCGCGTGCGCCCATCGGTTGAGGTTGGTCCGACCCCCCTCTTCGACGAAGCGCAAGAAGTGACCCCTGAGGCGATCCTTCTGCGCGGGATCGAGGAGCGGCTCGATCGCTTTGGCGATCGGGAGCGCGCGCTGCTTGGCCTGAGCGGCGAGCGGCAGCTGTGGCTGGCCGATCGTGAGCGCCGCGACGAAGATGTCCTCGAGGTCGGGGATGTTCGGAAAGAGGAGGCGAAGGAAGTGGTCCTCGCGGTAGCTCGCCAGGTGCCGCCCCGCGAGAAAGGCGAGCTCTTGCGGGCCGCGGCCCGAGAGCGCGCGCTTGCCGAGCCGCGACGACGGAGGGACGCCGGGGACCATCTCGACCGCGCCGTCCCAAGTGGGATCGGCATAGAGCGCCGGCGGCGCCATGCCGAGGATCGAAGCGGCCCAGACGAAGCAACGCGCCGCTTGAACCGTCGACGTCTTCGGGTCCTGCAGGCGCGACGGGTCGAGCTTGGGCAGCGCGTTCTGATGGCGAAGCGCCGAGACCCGGCCGAGCAACACCGGGCTCGTCACGACCGCGAAGATCTCGCCGGTGAGGAGCTCCTCATCGGGATGAAAGAGGTTGCGCTTCCACGCGTCGGTCGAGAGCGACGACGACGGCCGAATGAGCCCCCCGGGATCGCCCGCGGCAGCAAAGGCCTTCTCTTGGTCGGTGGCGTCGCCGAGGAAGGCGAGCGCGTGCGCGACGCACCAGGCGCGATCCGGATCGCTCTTCTCGTGCGCTCGAAAGAGACCGTGAAGGCTCGCCGTGTCGCGCGGATCGTGACGCACCCGGCGGTAGAGCTCTTCGGGATCGTCGGGCGGAGCAGTCGCCGCCGTCATGTCGGAGAAATCGATGTCGACCGCGACGTGCGCGCGCGCGTCCTCGAGCTCGGTCTCGAGCTGCCTGATCCGCGCCTCGAGCTCCAGGATCCGCTTGCGTAGGCCCTTTACCTGCGGGTCGTTCTCGAGCTCCAGTGGACGCAGCGAGGCAGCGGGCATTTCGCGCCCGTCAGGGTGCGAATCAGAGAACAGAGCCTCGCGCATCGGCTCGCGAACCGGCGCGGCGTGACGCGTCTCCCAAGCGGCCGAGAGAGCACGCTCGAGCGCGAGGACGCGCTCGCGATCGAGACCGAGCGACTCTGCCGCCTTCTCGAGACGGGCTCGCTCGTCGGACGTGATGACGCCGTCCTCGAGCGCCTCCGCGAACAGCTCCTCGTAGTGCGCCTCGTACTTCCCGAGCCGAACGTTGCCCGAGATTTCGCCTTGTTCGAAGCTCCCACCATGCTCGAAGAGCTGATCGCCCGCCATTGGAGTCTCCTTGAGACCCACCAAGGTAGCGACCCCCCGCCGGCTCGCGCTACCTTCCTTTTCTCGATGGCGACCCTGCAATTCTCCCGGGCCCTCTCACTCCTCTTGCTTGCCGCCGCGGCTTGCGGCGATTCAGGAGCGCCAAAGCCCACGCCGGACAAGGCGACGGCCGCGACGACCGAGACGGCCGCCGCGAGCTCGACCGCACAGGCCTCGGCCACGACCACCGCCGAGCCGACGTCGACCGAGGCGACCACCACCGCGAATCCGTCGAGCTCGGCAGAGGTTGCGAAGACGGGATCGCCGGCGACGACGGGCGCGCCCGGAACGACCGCGAGCGCGACAGCCAGCGCGAAGCCTGACGTCGAAGGCGAGCAGAAGAAGATGCCGTCGTTCACCGCGTACCTCGCGGCGAAGCCGTCCTACAAGAAGGGACAGCCCGCTACGGTGACGGCGATCGTCAACGCGCTCGGCGAGTACCACGTGAACCAGGAGTACCCGTACAAGTTCAAGATGGGGACCGCGCCGGCTGGCGTGACCTACCCCGAAGCGATCGTCCGCGCCGTCAACCGCACCGACAAGAAGGCGACGATGTCGATTCCGTTCACGCCGAGCGCGGCCGGTAGCACCACGATCTCCGGGGAGCTTTCGCTCTCGGTCTGCACCGACTCGAACTGCGTGATCGAGAAAGCGCAGCTCTCGGTGACTGCCAAAGTTGAGGAATAGCTGGCTGCTCTTGCTGGGCGCGTGCGCCGGCACGCCGCTCGAGGACGCGCGGACAGAGGCGCCTCCGGCGATCGAGGCGGGACCGGAGCGGGCGGTGCCCGCGCCGGAGCCGCCGTCCGAAGAAGCGCCGAAGCCCGAAGAGCACGACGGGCCGCGCATCGGCAGCCTCTCGTTTCGAACGTGGATCTGGCCCGAGCCCAACCGGACGAAGGACAGGCTCGCGATCGGGGCCATCCGCGTCGGGACCTCGGTTCGGCTCAAGTCGGCCGAGCCCGTCGGGGGCATGAACTGCAACCACAAGTGGTACGCGGTCGAGCCGCACGGCTTCGTGTGTGCCGACGAGACGACGACCCGCAGGTTCGACACGCCGTACTGGCGGGCGCTCGCTTCGGTCCGACCCGGCGCCGGCGCGTATCCCTATCGGTACGCGTTCTCGATGGGCGCGCCGATGTACTCGCGCGTTCCGACCAAGGCCGAGCAGCGTTCGGCCGAGATCGAGATGCCCGCGGTCGGCGAGTTCAAGACGCTCGGCAAGTGGAGCGAGGGGCACGAAGAGCTCGTCGTTCGGGATCGGACGAAGGTCTTCCAACCAGACGGTCCGATCCCGGCCTTCTTCGCGGGCACCGCGCCTGTCGAGGGGAGCCCCTGGAACCCGACGCTGGCGAAGGTGAAGACGATCCCGGCGGGGAGCGGCTTCGCCTACGCCCGCGTCTTCGAGGCCGAGGGCCGGCTCTGGCTGCTCACCCCCGACCTGTTCCTGGTGCCGGCCGATCGAACGTTCCCGTACGAGCGGTCGAGCTTCGAAGGCGTCGAGCTCTCCGGCACCTCGACGCTGCCCGCCGCGTGGGTGCGTTCGCCCGAGAAGCGGCTCGTGTTCCTGACCGGCAAGCGCGAGACCGAGGGCAAGCTCGTGCGCTGGGAGACCAAGGGCGGTGGCTGGCTCGTCGATGACGATGCTGTCACTGTCATCGAGCGCCCCACGAAGCTCAAGCACGGCATCCGAGAGAACGAACGCTGGATCGAGGCGAGCATCCTCGGCGGGACGATGACCGCGTTCGAGGGTCTCGAGCCCAAGTACACGACCCTGTGGTCGCCGGGGCTCGGCGGCATCCCGGTGAAGGGCAACGACGCGAAGCAGTTCGCCACGACCGAGATCGGCGTCTTTCCGATCCAATGGAAGGACGCCGTCGAGACGATGTCGCCCGACCGGGGCGCGCCCACGGTGTTCTGGTTCGCCGACGTGCCGTGGATCCAATACGTGCACGCGCCGATGGCCATGCACGTCGCCTACTGGCACGACAGCTTCGGCTATCCGATGAGCGCCGAATGTCTGAACGTCTCGGCCGCGGACGGAAAGTGGCTGTTCGACTTCACGCTGCCCAAGCTCCCACCCGGTTGGGGGAGCGTCGGCGCGGGCCGGCTGAGCGGCCCCTCGACGAAGATCAACATCATCCCGTAGCCGAATGGATGAACTGGCACCGTCGAGCTGCTCGATGGCGTCGCTCTCGTCGATTCACTCCCCCGGCCCCCCTCACTTCGTGAGGGGGGAGGCCGAGTCGAGCCAGCGCTCGAGCACGCGCGCGCGCTCGGGTGACGACTGGCGGACGAGCGCCGCTTCGTGCGCCTGCTGCGCGCGCCGGCCCGCGAGGTACACCTCCCACTCGGGCGTGCCACGGGAAGCTTCGATCTCGCCCTTTGCCTTCGCGAGGCTGAGGCGCTCGACCATCTGGTCGTACCGTCCGATCGACTCGCGATGCGCCTGGTACTCGGGCCGCGCCGACACCCGTTCGAAGGGCTCGTAGTCGCTGTACTCGCCGAGCTGGTGGCGCTCGATCCCCGTCGGCGCCGGATCGAATGCGCAAAACAGGGTGACGTGCCCGCCGACAGCGGACACTTCGTGCTTGTTGCGGACGCCCTCGCTCGCCACCTCGATCTCATCGAGGTGGTACGTCGTCTCACCGTCGATGTCCGACCAAGCCGCCCACCCCTCGCGTCCCGAGCCGTAGGGGTGCTTGCCCATACGGACCCGCGCCCGACCGCTGACGTCGTAGCAGACGTTGAACTCGGTCCGAGACGTGTACGCCATCTTGAACACGCTCTCGCCCTCCTCGTTCACGGGAAGACCGGCGACATCGAACATCGTCGTGTGAAACCACGAAATCGGATTGCCTCGTCGACCGACGAGGACCTCATCGTGGTGGAGGAAGATGCGCCGGCTGAGATACTGCGGCGTGAGCACCCAGCGGAGGGATTGCTTCTCGGTCGCGCACGCGCGCACGAACTCTTCGTCACGAACGATCGCGCGCGTGCCGCGGGCGCGCGGCCCCGAGACCGTCACCAGCTCGAGCCCCGGTGACGCCTGGATTGTCACGTGCTCGCCGATCGGCAGGAACACGTGAACGCCTGGTTCGATGGCCAGTCGCCCCAAGCTGCACGAGAGGACGCCCCGACCGCGAAGAACGCTGATCACGTGCGCCGAGCTGCCAGGCGGTGTGATCTCGCCGCTCTCCGTGAACCGCAGCCGCTCGACGTCGAGCCCCTCGGGGCTCGTCTCTCGGGTCAGAATCACCGCGCGCGCAGGCCCGGCGCCCTCGGAGCTCTTCCACTGGTTGATGATGATCGCCGGCATGGTTCGTCGCGCGCCCGATAGTATCCGTCCGGCTTGCTCCGGCGCGGCCTCTTGCTCATCGCGATCACATTTTCGCTCGTGGCGCTGGTCCTCATCGGCCAGGTCGTCGACAAGGCCATCCGGCCAATCCCCGGCCTCATCTATCTCTTCGCTGCGTGCGATCCCCCGGCGGTCGCCGGCGGCTGGCTCGCAGCGATGGGTGCGATGCGCGCGGCGCCCGGGTCGCCCGGCGCGTGCTCGCGAGGCCAGCTCCTCGTCGCCGCGATCGCGCTCACGGTCGTCGCCATCGTCGTCCTCGGAGACTTCGGCCTCTCTCGCATCATGAAGGGCTCGGGCATCGCTGCGGCGCTCGGATCGAAGCCGGCCTGGCTCGTCGCCGACGCCGCCACGGTCGCGGCGCTCGGTGCGCTCGCCGTCGCGTCGAGCCGTTTGGTCGAGAAGTGGTCGGGAGGGCTGACCGTCGCGCTCGGAGTCCTTTTGCTCCTACGGCTCGCGGCAGGCGTCTGGGGTGCGCTCGGCACGGTCCCCTTGCCGCTCCGTCTCTCGGAAGCAGTGCTTTACGGCGCGGTGGCTTGGTCGTGTTGTCGCGCTGCGATCTCCGTGCGAACGTAGGCCGCAATGACTTCGGCTTCGCGCTTCCTGGTTTGGATCACCGTGCCGCTCTTGGGCGCTTCCTCCGCCTTGCTTCTCCCGGCGTGCGGCGACGACGCGTCGGGCGAAGGCGACGACGACGGCACGACGAGCACCTCCGGCCAAGGGGGCAACGGAACGACGACGACGCAGTCTTCCACGACTGCGTCGAGCTCGAGTCCGTCGAGCACTTCGACCGAGTCGACGACGTCTACCTCGACGTCGACGTCGACCAGCGGCGCCGGCGGCTGCTACGCGACGTTCGACGGCGTCGACGACGGCCTCTTTGCGACGGTCGGCGCCGAGGTCGGGCTGACCGACGGCTTCTCGCTCGGCGCATTCGTAAACCCCGAGCCGCTCCCGGTCGACGGCGTCGCGTTCGTCGCCGGTCGCCACGCCGACGGAAGCAGCAACGGCTACTACCTCGCGATCACCAACGCGGGCGGCACCTACCGCGCGCGCCTCAACGTCTTCATCAATGGGACGTGCTCGGTCGAGGCCGACATTCCTGGGCCGGGCACCTGGCAGCACATCCTCGGGAGCTTCACCACGAACGAGATGCACATGTTCGTGAACGGTCAGCTCGCGGCCAGCGCCGACTGCGGCAGCCCCTGCATCATCGATCCGAGCAGTGTCGTGACGGTCGGACGCTCGGTCGTCGGCTATTACCCCTATGCCGGATCGATCGACGACGTCGCCTACTACGCGCAGCCGTTCTCCAGTGCGTTCGATCCGGCGACGCTCGGCTGTGGATCGAACGCAGCGCTGCGCTACTCCTTCGATGCAGTGACCCCCGGCCGCGCGTCGACGGTCGCCGAGGACTGCCAAACGAGCGCCGACGCCCAGGTCGGTGACGCCGCCGGCGCCGACGGCTCCGATCCCACCTTCAGCTGCCCCTGATACCCCCCATGCTGCCGTCGCTCCGCGCCGACCTCGTCCTCTTGCACGCTCCGGCGTTCTTCGATTTCCGCAAGCGGCGCGACATCTACTTCCCCTTCTTGGGAACGAGCGGCGACGTCCCGATCACGCCGCTCTACGAGTACTTCCCGGTCGGCTTCAAGACGCTGCAGCGGCACCTGGGGGAGCGCGATCACGACGTTCGCATCGTGAACCTCGCGTCGCTCTTCGTCCGCTATCCGCACATCGACGCCGACGAGGTCCTGTCTGCGATCGACGCGCCGGTCGTCGGCATCGACCTCCATTGGATGATCCACGTCCAGGGCTCGCTCGATATCGCGCGGCGGCTCAAGGCGCTGCGTCCGGAGATCAAGATCCTCTTCGGCGGGATCTCGGCCACCTACTACGCCGAGGAGCTCATTCGGTACCCGTTCATCGATCTCGTGATGATGGGCTACGACACCCACGAGCCGATGGCCGAGCTCGTCTCGCGCGCGAAGAAGGGCGCGAGCTTCGAGGGCATCCCGAACCTGATCCACAAGGACGCGGCGGGCCGCGTCGTCTCTTCGGGCCTCACCTATCTTCCGGACTCCTTCGCGTGCGGCATCGACTGGTCGGTGCAACCCGTCGCGCCCAAGTCCAAAGGCCTGCCGATCCGGGAGCTCCTCAGTACGCAGAACGCCGGCTGCGCCTACAACTGCCCATGGTGCGGCGGCTCGCGCGAAGCGTTTCGGCGCATCTTCGGCAAGAAGAAGGCGATGGCGCGAAAGCCCGACGCCGAGGTCCGGTACGAGTTCGAGTCGATGCGCCGGCTCGACAATGCGTCGGGCTACCATTTCTATTCGGTCGGCTCGTACAACGAGAGCAAGCAAGGGCTCGATCAGTTCCTCGATCGCATCGCCGAGACGCCGCTCAAGAGCGTGAGCTTCGAGCAATTTCATCTGACGCCCGACGACACGCTGAAGAAAATGGCGCGCTCGAACCCGCGCGTCTCGATCACCCTCTCGCCAGAGAGCCACGATCCTCGCATCGCGAAGCTCTCGGGTCGCGGCGTCTACACCAACGAAGAGATGGAGGCGTGGATCGAGCGAGCGCTCGAGTACGGCATCCAC
Organism: Polyangiaceae bacterium; assembly: GCA_041940405.1. Classification (GTDB taxonomy): domain Bacteria; phylum Myxococcota_A; class Polyangia; order Polyangiales; family Polyangiaceae; genus Xiheicaenibacterium. The sequence goes on along the minus strand of JBGTSH010000022.1, from coordinate 17,534 downwards.
GGGATCGACGTCTGGTACTTCGTCGGCATGCCCGAGCAGACGCACGAGAGCGCGCTCGAGAGCGTCGACTACTGCGAGAAGCTCCTGACCAAGTTCAAAGGCAAGAACGTCAACCCGATGGTCTGCCCCATGGTGCCGTTCCTCGACCCGGCATCGAACATCTTCGAATCGCCGGAGGAGCACGGCTACAAAGTCTTCTTCCGCACGGCCGAAGAGCATCGCCGCGGGATGGAGCGCGCGTCGATCGTCAACCGCATGAACTACGAGACCCGCTGGCTGCCGCGCCAGGAGCTCGTCGAGACGGGCTACGTCGCCATCCGCAGGTTGATGGAAGCAAAGGCCGGCGCCGGCATGCTCCCCGGCTCTGCAGTGAAGCGTTACAACGAGAAGATCGACGACGCGCTCATGTTCGGCCGCGCGGTGCTCGAGGCCGATTCGCTCGGCGATCCGTCCGAGCGCGCGCGGGCCCTCGAGAGCCTCGGCGACGAGATCGAGAAGCGCAACGAGATGGTGCTCTTCCACGGCGTTGCGAACCAGGCCATGCCCATCAACCGCCAGGTCGGCGGCCGGTGGTTCGACGAGCTCGGCTGGTCGCCCGAAGCGCTCGATGCCGCCGCGAGCGGCACGGCACCCTAGCCGATCTCAGCGCTCGATACGAACGAGGACGCAGTCGCCGCTCTTGCCTAGCTCGGTCACCTTGCCGAGCTTCGAGACGAGCTCTTCGGGTGCTCGGCAGAGCCACGCCGCGTCCATTTCCGCTCGGATGCGCGCGACGTCGACGCGATCGACCTCACCGCTCTTGAAGCGGTGTGCATCATAGAGAGATCGCTTGTGAGCGATCGGCTGGACCCCGGGGATCGCGTAGAGCGTCGGCAGGGTCGCCTCTCGATCGATCACCGCGAACGCCGGCGCGTGCAGCAGCGCGAGCTCACGAAGGCGGGCCGATCGAGGTGCGCGCGCGTCGAGGAACGTCACGTTGGCGAGCACCGCGCGCTCCGGAAGCTCACGCAGGACGGCGCGCTCCGCCTCGAGCTCGGCGCCGAGACGCAGCCAAGCCCGCGTCACGAGGGCTTGCCGCCCGAACAGGGAGGCAAGCGCGATCGCCGCCGGCGCCGCGAGCCGCGAGAGCTTCGCCTCGTCCGGCTGGATCGCGAAGAGCAGCATGACCCACGCGCCGAGCGCATATCGCCCGTTCGCCTCGTAGCTTCCGCCGAAGTCTGCGGGTGCGATGAAGACGGCGACGGCGCACGCGGCGCCCGAGAGCGCGAGCGCGTGGTTCGAGCGCACCGGCCGCGACAGATAGAGCGCCAGGGTCGCCGCGAGCGCGAGCGCGGCGAGCACGATCGGATCCGCCCACGGCTCGTAGGTCGGGGTGATGCTCGTGGCGAGCGCACGGAGCGACGTTCCCGGAGAGGCCCACGAGCGGTCCTTGGAGTGGTCGGCCTGCGAGACCAGCCAGAACGCCAAGTAGAGCCCGGCCGGGATCGCGACCGCGCCTTCGGCCACCGCGTGGCGAATGCCGTCTCGGATGCGCGACACACCAAAGCACGCGGCGACCATACAGAAGGTGACGATCGCCGCTGCATGCGAGATGGCGGCGACGAGGCCGAGCCCGGCGGCTATCGCGAGCCAACGGGCCTGCGCGCCGCCGCGCGATCGCAAGAGGGAAGCGATCGCAAAGAGCGCGACCCCCATTCCGAACGTGAAGTTCGCGTAGCCGAGGAGGAACGGCTCGCACATCACGAAGAAGCATGCGATCGGAGCCCGCCACGATCCGCGTCCGAGCGCGGCGCGCCCAAGGGCATGACAGCCGGCGCACCAGACGAGCACGGTGAGCGACAGGAAGAGCTTTCCTACGAGCTCGACACCGAGCACCCCCGCGAGCGGCACCCCAACGATGTCGAACGCGAGGTTCGGGTACGGCCCCCATGCGCTCGCGTACGCTTCGCCATACGCGGCGGTGTCACCGAGGTGCGCGAGCACGTGCGCGCGCGCCAAGTGGTTGACGTAGTCCGAGAGCGGCGGAGCGCCGACGATCCAGATCGGCAGAAGCAGCGCGACGACGACGGCGACGGAAACGATATCGCGCGCTTTCACTGTGCCCATCGCTGTGCGTTCAGGGGGTCTCGCCGCCCTCGGAGTCCCCGAACGCGTGGCACCAGTTCTCGACATGCGCGAGGTGGTCTGGGTTCGGCGCCTTCTGTCCGTTCAAGTAGAAGAGCGGCATGTCGGGCAGGCGCTGCACGAAGAAGAACCTACCGAGGGCGCGCGCCACGGGCGGAAACGTCGCCATGCAGTCGACGCTGTGGACTCCCTTCTTGCGAAAGTGTGCGATGGCCACGGCGACGAGGCTGTTGAACGCCTCTTCGTCGTCGGGGGCAGCGACGAGGTCCAGCACGCGACCCTGATCGGTCGGCAATAGTGGCTCGCGCAAGACGACAAACCCACGCAGATCCCCGCCGGGCGTGGGGACGCCGTAGACCGCCGTCGGCAGGTTCGGCCAGCTGAAGTACTTCCAGTGCACGTAGCGCCGATCCTTGATGGGTGCGATCCCGAGCCGCGGGCCGATGCTTTCTGCCAATCGATCGAAGCGCTCGTCGGCGCGTTGAATCGGCTCGACGGGCGCGCGCCGCCAAGACCGCCGGAGCGCGAGATCACCGACGCCGATGGCCGACCGGCCCGCGACCTTCAACGCGGAGCGCGCGAGGTCCGGAAGCATGCCGAGCCGGTCGTCGATCACCCGGCTCAGGTCGAGCGGCCGAACCCAGCGGCGCACCCAGAGCTGGTCGTACTTTCTGGCCTGCTGCAGCTTGACGTTTATCTCGTTGGTCCAGAGCAGCCCGCAGAAGCTCTGGCAGGCGTTCTCGACGCTCTTGTAGAGCTTCATCGTCGTGAAGAAGCCGGCGCCCGACGCTTGGAGGTCGGGGTGCGCGAAGAGATCGTGCGCGAAGCTCGCGAGATGACGCTTGCCCTCGAGAAAGAACCACGTGGGGATTCGCCCCATATGACAGAGCAGACGAGAGCCGTCGGTCGCGACGAAATAGGTCGGACCGCCGTCGGATGTCGGGTTCTCGAACGCGATGTGCCAGATGACCTCGGTGCGCCGTTCGGCCGCCGAACGATTGAAGCCCGGACGGTGCGCCGTCAGCTCGACGAACGCCTCCCGGTCCTCGAAGGTCATGGGGCGAATCGAAACTTTGCTCACGTCGTCTCGGCGGCGAGCGCCTTCTTGTCGATCTTTCCTGTCGAGGTCCGGGGAAGCGCATCGCGCACCTCGATCCTCTCGGGCACCATGTACGCGGGAAGACCTTCGGAGATCCTCGCCGCGATCTCGGCCGGGCTGAGCGAAGTGCCGGGCGAGAGCTCCACGAACGCCCGGAGCTCGTATCCGATCGCCGGATTCGGCACGGCGATGATGGCCGATTCGACGATGCCGGCGACACGCTCGAACGCTGCCTGCACCTCACCGAGCTCGACGCGGTAGCCGCGCGTCTTGATCATGTCGTCGCGCCGCCCCGCGAACGTGAGCGCGCCGGAGGCGTCGCGCCGAGCGAGATCGCCCGTTCGGTAGACCCGCATTCCGGTCTCGGGCAGCCGCGGATCGACGATGAACTTCTCTCGGGAGCGAGCCTCATCACGAAGGTACGCCCCCGACGCGACGGTGCCGGCGCGAACGCAGAGCTCGCCCGTCGCCTCCAGCTGTTCGATGACCTTGCCGGCTTCGTCGATCAGAAACGTCTCGAAGTTGGGGAGCGGCCTGCCCAGCGGCAAGGAAGCGCCGTCGTCCGACGGGATGTCGGCGATCTCTTCGACGAGCGACGAGTTCGCTTCGGTCTGGCCGTACACGTTGTAGAGCTTCGCGGCCGGCAAGACGTCGCGCAGGCGTCGGAGGAGCGGAATCGGCATCCGCTCGCCCGAGAAGATGACCGCGCGCAAGCTGTCGCGCTTCGCATCGGCGAGACCGCCTTTGTCGGCGAGCAGCGCGAGCGCGCTCACCACCGAGTTCCAGACGGTGACGCCGTGCTCGGCGATGGCCTGGGTCATCTTCTTCGGAAACGCCGAGAAGTGCTCCGGCAGGATGACGACGGCGGCGCCCGCGAGGGCAGCGCAGTAGAGATCGAACACCGAGAGATCGAAGTGGAGCGGCGCCTGGCACGCGAGGCGATCCGCGGCGGTGATCCCGAAGCGCGAGGTGGCCGGCTCGACGAACGCGAGGCAGTTGTCGTGCGAGATCGCGACACCCTTTGGCTGGCCCGTCGAGCCCGACGTGTGGAGCACGTAGGCGAGGTAGCCGCCGGTCACGTGGCGGATCGACCGCCGCTCCGGAGAGAACGCCGAGAGCGATGCGGTCGTGAGACCTGCCGGCGCGGCGTCCGGCACGGCGCCGGTGAGGAGAACGCGCGAGAGCGCGGGCGCCTCGGCTCGCGCCTCGGCGAAGAAGCCGAGCCGATCGGGCGTCGTGAGCGTCACCGCGATGCCGGCGTTCGCAAGGATCTTCTCGGCGCGCGGACGCGGCATCGATGGATCGATCGGGACGTACGCGGCGCCGCGACGAAGGATGCCGTAGACGCCGGCGACGGCAGTCGCCGTCTTCTCCATGCAGATGCCGACGAGATCGCCGGGACCAACGTCGAGCTCGGCGAGGGCGGTCGCGACGCGCAAGCTCTCGCGATCGAGATCGGCGTACGTCCACGGCGCCGCGCCCTTCTTCGGCTCGATGAGAGCGAGGGCGTCGGGCGTGCGCTCCGCCGCGCGATCCAAGAGCTGCGGTACGAGGTACGGCCTCACAGGCCCAACAGGCTCGCGATGATGTTGCGCTGAATTTCGCTCGTGCCCGAGTAGAGCTTGCCGCCGATCGCGTCGCGCAGATCGCGCTCGACGTCGTACTCGGCCATGAAGCCGTAGCCGCCGTGGATCTGCACCGCATCCAGGCTCGACGCTACGAACGACTCGCTCACGAAGAGCTTGGAGATCGCGCTCTCCATCTGGGCGCGCTGCCCGCTCGCCTTCAGCCAGGCCACCTTGTAGAGCGCGAGCTCGGCGAGCTCGATGCGGACGCGCATGTCGGCGATCTTGTGCGCCACCGCTTGGAATTGTCCGATGGGCTTGCCGAACTGCGAGCGCGTCTTGGCGTAGGCGACGCAGGTGTCGAGCTGGCGCTGCATCGCCCCCAGGTGCGTCGCAAAGAGGCAGCTTCGCTCCCACTCCATCTCGGCGTTGAAGATCGCCGAGCCCTGGCCCGGTCGCCCGAGCACCGCGTCGAGCGGAACCTCGACGTCCTCGAGCGTTATCTCGCCGGTCGGTGACGTCTTGAGGCCCATCTTTTCGAGAGGCGTTCCGACCGAGAGTCCCTTGGTGCCCTTCTCGACCAAGAAGCCGGTGACGCCGGCCCAACCCTTCTTTCGATCGGTCGTGGCGAACACGAGGAACAGATCGGCGATCGGCGCGTTCGACGTGAACGTCTTGCCGCCGCGGATCACCCAGCGATCGCTCTTCTTCTCGGCTGTCGTGCGGATGCTGAACGCGTCGCTCCCAGCTTCGGGCTCGGTCATCGCATGGCACCCGATGACTTCACCCTTCACCATGCGCGGGAGGTACTTCTCTTTCTGCGCCGCGCTGCCGAACAACGTGAGCGGGATCTCGCAGGTGAAAACGTGCGAGCTGATCGCGAAGAGGAGCCCCGCGTCGAGGCACTCGCGGCCGAGCGCCTGCATCGCGATCGTGCAATCGATGATGTCGCGACCGAGACCGCCAAACTCTTCGGGGACGGGCAGACCCATGATCCCGAACTCGGCGCACTTGTTCCAACCTTCGCGGAAGAGCTCGCCCGACTTCTCGCGGCGCCGAATCGCCGCCGCTTCGCCGTCGCCTTTGCGAAGCTCCTTCTTGGCGAACTCGGTCACCGAGCGCCGAAACGCCGCCTGCTCTTCACTCAGGCCGAAATCCAAGACGGTCAGCCCTTTTTGGACTTCGCCGCGACGAGCGCCGAGATCGCCGCCAGCGTTTCGAAATTGTCGGGATCGAACTCTTCGTCCGACAGCTGCACGCCGAACCGCTCCTCGAGGAACGTGATGAGCTTGACCAACGCCATCGAGTCGAGAAGCCCTCGCTCGAGCAGCGAGTCGTCGTCACCGAGGTCTTTGGCGCGGTCGCTCTGGGCGGCGAAGTACTCGCGCAGGATCTGGACGGTCGTCATGACGGTCGCCGTCTTATCTCCGACTCGGCTGGGTGTCAGGTCGGCGCTCGCGGCAAACCGTTCAGCTTGATGGATTTGCGGATGTTGCCGCTCGGATACATTTCGTGGATGTTGCCGCTCGGATACATTTCGCGAATGTTACCGTTCGGATACATTTTCTAAATGTTGCCGTTCGGATACATTTCGAATCATGCCCGCTCCGGTGACATCCCCGGCCGACCTCGGTCTAGCAATTCGTGAGCGTCGTCGAGCACTTGGGCTCAGCCAGCTGGCACTTTCCGAGAAGGTAGGGGTGGGCCGGAACTGGATCATCGAGCTCGAGCGAGGAAAAGCGAGGGCTGAGCTCGGCCTGGTCCTGAGGACGCTGAAGGAGCTCGATCTTCGAGTCCTCGTGGAGCCTCGCCCAACACAGAGCTCGGAAATCGACGCAGTCTTGGATCGGGCGCGAGCAAAGCGATGAACACCACGAGCCTCACCGTGCTCATCGATGGCCGGCGCGCAGGCGAGCTTCGATCGGTCAGCGGCGGCAAGCTGACGTTCACCTACGACGACGCGTACATCACCGCCGACGCGACGGAGCTTTCGCGCTCGATGCCGCTTTCGGCCAAGGAGCACCGCAACACGAAGATCGTCGAGGCGTTCTTCTGGGGCCTCCTGCCCGACAGCGATCAAATTCTCGAGGGCTGGGCACGCCGTTTCGGCGTGTCATCGCGAAGCTTGCTCGGTCTCCTCTCGCACACGGGGGAGGACTGTCCGGGCGCCTTGCAAGTCGTCAAGCCCGACCGGCTCGACGCGGTATTGGGGTCGGGGCCGGAAGAGATCGAGTGGTTGAGCGAAGCGGATGTTGCAAGCCGCCTGCGCCTGCTCCGATCAAACCCCGCGGCGTGGAGGACCGACGAGGATGCCGGTCAGCTCAGCTTGGCGGGCGCGCAGCCCAAGACAGCTCTCCTCTATCGCGATGGGCGATGGGGCGTGCCGTCGGGCCGCACGCCCACCACGCACATCCTCAAACCGCCGATCCTGGACCTCGAAGGCCACGCCGAGAACGAGCACGCCTGCTTGTCGCTGGCGAGGGAGCTCGGTCTTCCCGCTGCTCGCTCCGAAGTGCGACGGTTCGAGGACCAAGTGGCGATCGTGGTCGAGCGCTTCGACCGCATACAAGGCCGCACGCGGATCGTGCGGCTCCACCAAGAGGACCTCTGCCAGGCGCTCGGGGTTCATCCGCGACTCAAGTACGAAAGCGACGGAGGGCCAGGCGCGCAGCTTGCGGTCGAGCTTTTGCGAAACAACTCGCCCCGTGCAAACGAAGACATCGACACCTTCGTCGGTGCGCTGTTGATGAGCTACCTCATCGGTGCCACCGACGCGCACGCGAAGAACTATGCGCTCCTTCACAGCGACACCGATCGCATTCGGCTATCGCCGCTGTACGACGTTGCCAGCATCTTGCCTTACGATCGGTACGATCCGCGCCGGGCGAAGCTCGCAATGAAGGTCGGCGGGAAGTATCGCCTTCGAGACATCGGAGAGGCCGAATGGCGCAAGCTCGCCAAAGAGGTGCGCCTGGACGAGGGCGTGGTCCTCGACCGCCTGCACGCAATGAAGCGAGACGTCGTCGCTGGGTACCAGAGCGTTCGAAGCGACCTCCGAACGCAAGGACTCACACACACCATCCTCGACAAGCTCGGTGACAAGCTCGAAGAGTACGTGCGCTCGATCGGATGAGCCTCAGAGCACGAACTTCGCAGCCCGCCCGGCGTCGAGGTTGGTGATCGTCACGGCGATGACACCGGCGGCGTCGACCTCGTAGCGCTCTTCGATCTGCGGTCCCTCGCCTGCCAGACGCCCGACGGAACCCTCGAGCTCACCTTGGAACGGGACGCGGATCTCGGCGTGCGGCGTCATGTCACCGACGGGATCGCCGCGCTCGTCGACGTAGGCAGACTCCACGAAGCGGTAGTGACCGATGTTGTGCGCCGCTCGGTAGCGCCGCGTCGCGACGATCGGCTCGCCGCCCTGTCCAGGCATCGGCGTGCCCTTGGGAAACACCGCGTCGAAGATGGTGCGATGTCCGTGCTCGGCCTCGCGAAAGACGCCGAAGTGGCGCGCGAAACGCTCGGTGACCATCGCGCCGTCTTGTGCGCGGTCGTCCGCGGCGAGGATCGCGCAGCCCATCGCGGTCGCGGCGGCGGGGCTCGGCGAGCGATGAACGCGCCGGCCGAACTTCTCACGGACGATGCGCGGCACGATCGGCAGGCCGCTGGCACCGCCCACCATGTAGATGCCCGCGAGCTCGCCCCCGATCTGCTCCTCGTCCCGGAGTGCCTCGACGATCGGCTCGAGGGCCGCGAGCGTCTCGAGCACGAGCGGACGAACGCGCTCGTAGAAATCATTCACCGGGACGACCACCGGTTGTTCGGGCGCCCGATCCCCGAGCGCCGCAAGCTCGAGCACGATGCGCTTGGTGTTCGGGTGGATCGCCTCTTTCACGGCGCGGCATTCCTTCAAGAGATCGGCGCGCGCTTGCGAGGTGGTCGGAAACGGGACCCCGGCGATCTCGAGCGCCATCGCGCAGAGCTGCGCGTCGAAGTCGTCGCCTCCGAGCATCGCGACGCCCGACGTCAGCTCGATGTCGTGATGGCCGCCGGCGATGTGGACGAGCGCCGCGTCGAACGTTCCGCCGCCGAGGTCGTAGACGATGACGTGCTCGCGCTTCGACGACAGGGTGCTCTTGTGACGGTGCGCGTACTCGACGCCGGCCGCGCTCGGCTCGTTCACCACGGCGCGCACCGAGAACCCGGCGCGCTTGAAGGCCTCGAGGGTGACGAACCGCTGCGTCGAGTGCGCGTTCGCCGGGACCGACACGACCGCCTCGAGCGAGCCGGTCATCAGGGCGGCGACGTTGGAGCGCTCGAGGAGATCGCGCCGCAGCGCCGAAAGAAAGCTCGTCACGAGATCGATGGGCGTCGTCACGACCGACCCGATCGCGATCGCCTCCTCTTGCCTCGTGTGGTGGAGCAGGCGCTTCCACGAGTGCAGCGAAGGCGCGCCGTCACGCTCGGCCGCCTCGGCGTCGAGGCCGTGAACGAGCTCGCCGTTCACTTCTGCGGTCATCGTCGGGTAGTGCTCGACGAGGTCGCCGTCCGGCCGCGAGAAGCTCACGATCGGAAAGTTTCCTCGATCGTGCACCGCCACGATGGTGCGTGTGGTTCCGAGATCGATGCCGAGCCGCATGCGAGATCGATCATGCCCTAGCTCGGCATGCTTGGCCCAGTCTGGGCGGTCAGCGAGGGCTTCGGCTGATCAAGGTTTCAGGGCACCTGTGACCACGTCGATCGTCGTCAGCGCCACCCGCGCCAGGAACACATAATCGAGCGACTCCGGCGTGTCGGGCCCCGCACCGCAGTGATACCGCGGGTTTCGGAAGTTGGCGGTATCGGTCACGAGGATGCCCGGATAGCCGCCGAGCCAGAAGCTGGCGTGATCCGACCGCGCGGCGTCGAGGAGCGCGAGGCGCCCGATCGCCGAGAGCGCCGCGCCGAGGACGGGGAGGCCTCGCTCCACGCCGTGGTCGTCGAACGCTCGAACCGCTGCGTCGGAGGCATCATCGCCGATCACCGCGATGAAGTCGGCGCGATGCTGGCGCTCCTCGAGCTCTTGCACGATGTCCGGGACGACGAGGCCGATGCCATCCGGCATCTGCTGGGTGCCGGGGCGCGCATCGATGAAGCCGACCCCATCGAGCGAGATCATCAAACGGATATCTTCTTTGCGCTGGCGCGCGCGCGTCACGTAGGCGCTCGACCCGTGGAGGCCGCTCTCTTCGTGATCCCAAAAGGCGAGCACGAGCGTTCGGTCGGGCTCCATATCCGCGAACACGCGCGCCGCTTCGAGCACGACCGCGATGCCCGAGCCGTTGTCGTCCGCGCCCTGGCAGCCCCAGACGTGATCGTAGTGCGCCGACAAGATGACAACTTCGTCAGCTTTGCTCCTGCCCTTCTTGACGCCGAGCACGTTCTTGGCGATCGGCTGCCAGCTGTGATGCTCGACCTCGAAGCCGTGCTTCTTCAGGCGGCTCGCGATCAGCTCCTGCACCTTCCTCCAGCCGGGTGTGCCCGGCTCGCGCTCGATGCTCACGTCGCGCACGTCGTTCTTGAGCCGCTCGACGACGGCCGGATCCGGCGGTGATGCGTCGGCCAGCGCGCGCGCCTTGGCGGGAGGAGAGCCGGCAGCGGCGGCCGAGACGGCGGGTGGCGCCGCGGAAGCCGATGCGAGAGGGGACGAAGACGCTGTCAGGCTCGTAGCGGGTGCGGGGCTGCAACCGAGGAGAAGTGGGAGGACGAGCGCGAGTGAAGCGAGAAGGCGCACCGAGCCTCAACGTTAGCGCATCCAGTCGGCCTGCAAGTCAGCGCGAGAACCGAACGCGAATGGGCGGCGTCTTTCCGGCTGCAGGCTTACCCTCGGCGTCGAGCGCCGGTTTGTACGAGCGCGTGAGGGCGCACTGCTTGGCTGCTCTGCCGAAGCCGTGCCCCGGATCGCTGAGGATGGTTGCAGCCGTGGCTTTCCCTTCGGCGTTCACCGACACTTGGAGCGTCACGGTCGCCTGATCGATGCCATGCTCGTCGGCTTCGGGCGGGAACGCGCAGTTCCACGAGGAGCTGCCGGCGAGGCTCGCCGGAACGCTCTTGTCGCTCGGATCGGGAGCAAGCTGAGGCGTGCTCGGCCTCGCAACGCCGCCTGCAACGGCCCCGGGAACACCGCCGGGTACGCCGTTTGCGGGACCCGAGGAGTAGTCGACGACGTCGTCGACCCGTTCGACGAGATCGATGGGCTCGGGACCGGGCGCGGGCCGCGGAGCCCAGTCGCTCGGTTCGGGAAGGACCTCCTTCACCGCAATCTTCTCGGGGATCGACTTCTCGGGGATCGGCTCCGGCGGAAGGTCCGGCTCGGGCACGGCTTCTGGCTCGCCGCGAAGAACGGCCTGCGCTGCTTCGCCGACGGGGTTGGCCGATGCCGTAGCGACTACTTCAGCCGTCGATCCTGCCGGCGCTTCGAGAGAATTTGCCGCCTCGGGCGCTCGCGGAGCGTCACACGCCGCTGCCGCTACACAGAGCACCAAGCCGAGGAGGAGGGTCGCGCGCACGCTTCGGGCGTCCTACGTTCGCTCGCTCGCCGACCTTCCGAGCTCCATCAGCCTTCCCAAGGGCGCTCACTCCGTTAGCCTCGCTGTCGTGAACACCCGAGCCCTCGCCGTGGTGACTGCGCTCTCGACCGTGGCCTGCAGCGAGCCCGCCGAGAAAACGGCGAGCTCGAGCGCGCCGGCGACCACGACGTCCACGCCGGCACCGAAACTGTCGGCGGCAGCGAGCACGCCGGCCCCCTCGGCATCGGTCGCGACGCCCGCTGCGCCGGCGAGGCCGCTCTACTACGACCGCGCGATCACCGAAGAGGACCTGAAGGGCCGCACGCCTCGCGAGCTGTCGCTCCTCCGCAACACGATCTTCGCGCGGGCCGGAAACACGTTCCGACGGCCGTGGCTCGACAAGCACTTCCGCGCACAGGACTGGTACCAACCGAAAGAGGCGATCGACACCTCGAAGATCACGAAGATCGACAAGGACAACGCCCGCAAGATCTCCGAGCACGACGCGGCCATCCCGCGCGAGGAGCTCCTCAAGATGAAGGACGAGGTCCTCGCCCGCAAGAACGCAGGCAAGGCCACGCCCGAAGACGCGGTCGAGCTATCGCTTCTTTCGCAGCGGCTCGGCGAGCTCGTCGGCACCGAGGGCGGAGGCGAGCCGTCGCCGCTCGAGGATCCGTCGCGGCTCGACAAGATCCTCAAGGTGGAAGACTTGAGCACGCTCTCGCGCCGGGACCTCCGCATCCTGCGAAATACGGTGTACGCGCGGCGGGGCCGCCCCTTCGACTCGAAGGTCGTGCAGGACTACTTCGCGACCGCCACTTGGTACAAGCCCGACCAGGGCTACGACGACAGCCGCCTCAACGAGACCGACCGCAAGAACATCGCCGTCATTCGAAGCGTCGAGACGTCGCTCGGCGGCCCGCTCCACGAGAATCCCGACTTCGACGGTAGAGACCAGTGGTTCATCGCCGCCTGATGACAGGCGGGCGCCCGGTCGGGCGTCGAATCAAAACGAAGCCGATAGGACAGGCCCGCGTTCGCGGGTGATCGGTGTGGAGCCGATCGCCTCGAAGAGCTCGAACATCAGCATCGGATCGTGCGCCGGCTTCGCGGCAGCGCCGCGAAGGCCCGCGTCGATCGGGACGATTCGTGCATCGACGCGGGCGTCGGAAATCGAAACACGGAGGATTGCCCCGTCGATCTCGCTCGTGCAGTCGCACGAGAAGGTGAGATTGCCGAGGCCCCATGCGATGACGGCGCCTGGGCGACGCTCGACCGGGCCGACCGCGTGGGTGCCGTGCGCGGCGACGACCTTGGCCCCTGAAGCGATCGCGATGTCGGCAGCGCGACGGAGCTCGGCTCGAGGAAGGTACGACGCCGGGCCGGTCACATGAAACGTCGCGACGAGCACGTCCCCTCTTGCACGAGCGGCACCGAGCTCGTCACCGAGATTCGCCGGGGGCGCGCCTCGGCCGAGATCGTGCGCCGTCACGACGACGCGGCGCCCGGAGATCTCGAGAACTGCGGGGCCTGCATCGAGCCCCGCAGGCGCGAGGCCGGCTTCGAGAAGCTCGCGTGCCGTGCGCTTCGGTCCGTCGGGCCCTGCGTCGAGCGAATGGTTGTTGGCGATCCCGGCGGCGCGAACGCCGGCGCTCTGCAGAGACACCAGCGTCGGCGGCGCGTTGTGAAGGCGAACGCCCGTACCCGAAGGTACGGCGGGCGCCACGGGCCCTTCGAGGTTGATGATGCCGGCGGCGCCATCCGTCACCGGTGCAATCGCGGCGAGGCGCGCCGACGTGTCGTCACTGAGATGCACGTCGCCGCCCAGCCAGAGCTCGATGGGTGGCGGATCCGGCGGCGCGGTCGACGATGCAGGCGCTCCGGCGGCAGGCTCGCTGCAGCCCGCCGTGAGAGCGGCGAGCAACAAGCCCGCGGCGGCCTTCATACGCCGGCTGCGGACGGCGTCTCCATCGGCTCGGCACGTTCTCGGCGCAGGATCCGAAGAACGAAACGGCGCGCCCGCTCGATCTCGCCGTCCTCGAGAAACACCGGGTACGTCGAGATCATGATGTAGCTGAAGATCGGGATCACCATCAGCGCATCGATCCCGGCGTGGAACAAGACGCCGTAGGCGAGAAGCCAGGGCCGCGGCTTCTTGAACCAGATGAGGATCGGGAAGCTGAGCTCGAAGACCAGCGTCGAGTACGTCAAAAACCAGATGATGGGCGTGACGTCGATGTACGAAGGCCACTCGGCGAACACCGGCGACGAGAGCACGTCGCGAAGCGCCATCCCGGTGCGCCACCTCGTGTTGCCGAGCTTCGCGAGGGCCGAATTCAAGTACACGTACGCGATCTGAATCTGCAGGAGCCGCATGCCCCAGAGGGTGAGCCCCTCCGGCGCCGGGCGGTTCTTCAGCTTGCGGATCCAAGCATCGACACTCCAGCGCTGTCCGAGCGGCGCCGCCACGGCGAGCGCAGCGACGATCATGAACAGCCTGTCGCCGCTGTTGAGGATGAACGGATTGCGGAGTTGAAGCGAGAGGTGCGTCCACGCGAGAACGAGCGTGAACACTCGCGGATAGAACCCGATGAGCAGGAAGAAGCTCGCGGCCGTGAATGCGATTCCGTGACCGTAGAGGACGGCGTCGCTCGACGGAGCCCACGCGAACGGGCTGAGCCACTGGTACTTCTCGCCGGCGATGATGCCGTAGGGGATGAGACCGTCGTCGCCCCAGAACCGGCGAAGGTTGAGCCAGACGCCGACGGCCTGCCACAGCGCGCACACCCCGAGCGTGATCCGAAAGAGGCTCGCGGACGTTCCATCGGTGGGCGTACCGAAGAACGAGAGAAAGAAGCGCTCGGCGCGATCGATTCGCGTCACAGATCGCCTTCTCCTCCGGGCGCCCCGCCCGAAGGCGGGGGCGAGGTCGCCGGCGGCCGGGGCAGCCATGCCTTCGACGGGGCGGTGCCGGCGCAGCGGCGCGTGAAGAGGACGCGGGTCGATGCCTGGCGCGTCACGTTGCCGTCGTCGTCGCGCAGCTCGTGGATGTCGTTGATCGCGCGGACGACGCGAACGTCGGTGAGCCCGGCCGGCGGATTGCGACAGAAGTAGTCGAGGAACGGCTGACCGAAGCGGTTGCGATCGCCGTCATCGGTCAGCTTGCCTTGGATCTTTCGGATGCGGGTATCCCGGATCCGCTCGAACAGCGTCCTACCCTTCGCGCTCGTGGTGGCGACCTGGATGTTGCGTTCGTTCTTGGTGTCGATCTCGATGCGTACGTGGGTCGTGTTCGGCGGCTTGCCGAACATCCCCCACGAGTTCGTCATCCGAAGACCCTCTGCGTAAAAGCCCAGGACAGGGTCCAGGAACTTTCGGACGCCCGGCACCGCACCGCCCGCGAGGACGGCCCCGAGATGGTAGATCGTGAACGCGATGCCTGCCGCGCGGAGCATTCGGCCGCGAAAGGGGAGGTCGCGGTAGAGCTTGGGCTCCGACGGCTCGTCGGGGCTCTCGGCCACCACTTCGCTACGACTTTCGGCCATCCGCCACCGTCTCTTCGTCTAGCATGATGGCCCCTCCCCGGCCCCGCGACAAAGCTGGTATTCCGGGGGGTAACGCTCCGTCACGTCCCGTGACCCGCTCCTGACGCTTACCCAAAATGACGTTCGTGATTTACCCAGGCGACCGGGTTGCCGGCCGCTACCTCCTGCAGAGCGAGATCGGCAAAGGAGGACACGGGACGGTCTTTCGCGCGGTCGACACCGAGCTCAACCAGGCGGTGGCCGTCAAAGTCCTCAACGGCGAGGTGGCCGACCAGGATCAGTACGTCCTCCGGCTGTGGCGCGAGGCTCAGTCGCTCGCGGCGCTGTGGGGGACGAGCGTCGTTCAGGTCCACGAGTTCGACACCGACCCGCGCGGCTTCGTCTACATGGTGATGGAGCTGCTCGAGGGCGAGCCGCTCGACAGCCACCTCTACGAGATCGAAGGCTTCGGGGACCGGATGAGCCCGGCTTCGGTCATCGAGGTGCTCGAGCCGGTAGCGCACGCGCTGGGGATGGCGCACGCGAAGGGGATCATCCATCGCGACATCAAGCCGCCGAACATCTTCCTCGTCGATCCGACTGTCGGCGGGGGGACGCGGCTGATGGACTTCGGTCTCGCGAAGACGCCCGACTTCGAAGAGATCACCGACGCCGGGATGATCGCTGGATCGCCGAGCTACATCTCGCCGGAGATCTGGCGGAGCCATCCCTTCGATCACCGCGCGGACCTGTATTCGTTCGCGGCGGTCGTGTTTCGCACGCTGGCGGGGGAGCCGCCGTTTACGGCGTCATCGACCTTGGCGTTGTATGAGCTCGCGACGACGGCGCCGCGGCCGAGGCTTACGGCGTTTCGGCCGGAGCTTTCGCCGGTGGTCGACGATTGGGTGGTGCGGGCGTTGGCGATCGAGGCGCGCGATCGGTACGCGAACATGCAGGAGATGTGGGCGGATTTCGTGGAGGCGTTGACGCAGAGTGAGACGCCGAGCTTGCTCGGTGCCGAACGGTTATATAACCGAAGTGCTGGCAGCAAGCTGCCACCACTTCTATTCTATACTATGCGCAGCTGGCACCAGATAGTATAGTAATTAAGAGAGGAATAGCAGCTTTAGCTGCTGTTAGCGGACGGCGAGTCGAGCAGCAAGCTGCTCTCCTCCCTAACTAATATACTATACTCCACGGTGCCGCACCAGATAGTATAGTAAGGAAGTGAGGTACCCACCAACGGTGGGTGCCGACCGGCCCAGTCGCCAGCAAGCTGGCTCCTGGTCCTTCTTTATCTACTATACTATCCGGTGCCGGCACCAGTATAGTATAGTTAATCAGTGAGGACACCACCAACGGTGGTGGCCGAACGGGCAGAGCTGAGCAGCAAGCTGCTCACCTCTTCTCCTCTCTACTATACTACGCGCAGCCAGCACCAGATAGTATAGTAAAGAAGGTATTGATGGGCAGCTTGCTGCCCAACAATGCCGTTCGGCGGATCCTTACAGGATCCACCTCTCTATTATTAACTATACTCAGCGGTGCCCGGCTCCAGATAAGTAAGAAAGTAAGGAAAAGCAGCTGAAAACGCTTCGAATGAAAAAATTTCAAATAAATTAAACAATATAAAAAAGGATAAGGATATATTAATTAATGGAGTATGAAAAATTTATAGATAAGGGATTAACTGGTCTTGCTAATTTAGGAAATACATGTTTTATAAATGCAACATTGCAATTTCTGTCGCATAGTTATGAATTGAATGATGAATTAAAGAAAGCTGATTATAAAAAAAAATATAATTACGGAATACATTAATGTCGCTTCACCAGATTCCTCAGAATTTTTTATTTGATTAAAAAGTTTGTAACGGGCAAGATAACTTTCGCTGAAACTAGAATCTAAAAGTGCGGCTTTCTTTAATACTGAATTAATCTCTAAGGCTTCCATTTCTGCTAATTTCGTGCTATCCCTATTATGCTCAGCTGTTAAGACCTTCTTCAATATTAAAAATGTGTCTCTCTGGGCAATCATAAAATCTGCAGCATCTTTTCTTCCATATCGCCCTGTTGTCGAACCGTAAGGCTGCCTATCTATTTTTAGTCCACTAATCTCAGCAGAAGATAATTCGTTATAAGCGATAATTCCATTTTCAAGATATTTTAGTTTCCTGGTATATTCTAAGTTTGCAATACTATCTTTATAATCATATTTATTTTTTATTGTATCAATGTAACTGGTATTTTTTTTATAATACTCTTCCCTCTTTTCATGTGATTTCTGCATTATATCACTTTCAAAAACCAACAATACAGTTGGATGACCTATTATCAAACCGATAAAAACTGCATATAAAAATCTAACTGCGAAAACACCATAATATTTATTCTTTGATAGTAAAAGTGGATTCATTGTCGACACAATAAAACGGTCTACCGACAAGACGATTAAAGACCAAATAACTCCAATAGTTAAATATATATAAGCAAATTGTGTTAAGGTTGATACAGCATATGTCATAGTGAAGAGTCCAACAATGGAAGGAATTAGCACTAAAATTCCGATAGAACAATGCTTAATTCTTTCTGAATTCGGAGCCAAATACAATACTCCAGGATCAGCCCCTGAACACCAAATTAGAATATGATATATTCTTGATTTTAAATCC
>JBGTSH010000021.1:0-54091 GCA_041940405.1 Polyangiaceae bacterium | reverse complement strand
GAGCTCGATGCGACGGCGCTCGAAGCGCGGATCGTCGCTGCGGGAAGGACGATCCGCTCGACCGGCAGCGTTCGCGAGACCGAGACGGTGTCCCACGTCACTCTGGACGATCCGAGCGGGACCGCGAGCGTGTACTTGGTCTCGTTCGATCCCGCGAAGGTCGCGCTCTCCGGCAACGAGCTCGAGCGCTACCTGCTCCGCCGGGTGGCGCTCGTGCATGCCGATGGTGTGGCCTTCGCGATCGACGGCTCGCGAGCCCTCGTCGTCGTGGCGCCCGGAGAAGAGGCAGCGCTGACGCTCCGCGCCGCGGTGCTCCGAGGCCTCGATGCTGCGGTGGTCTCGCAGCGCGGCGCCCGGATCGACGTGCCGCGCGCCGCTCGCCTCGCCGAGCTCGAGTACGACGAGCTCATCGCGAGGATCCGCCGAACCGGGGCCGAGGTCGATCAGAGCTCGCAGGGGATCGAGTCGAGCTACAACTTCGTCATGCGCCGCGGCATGCTGCGCGTTCGCGGGTTCTTCTGGCGACGAGGCGGTCCAAAGAGCCTCGCAGCGCTGACGCAGCTGTCCGAACGAGCGGGCCTCTACGCCTATGCGTCCGACGGCGAGGTAGCGATCGCCTTCCAAGGGACCCGGGCCGACCTCGGCGGGCTTCCCGCCGAGGTGCTCGAGGGCCTCGGTGCTTCGATCACTCCTCCCAGTCGATGACGCTCGAGTCGAGCGTTCTGTAGTGCTGGTCGACGTGCTGCATGAGGTCCATCCACCATGCGTCGGCCATCATGCCGCCGGGCCGGCCGCTGTCGGTGAAGAAGTTGCCGCGAATGCACTCGGCCTGACCGTTGGCCGCGACGCGGCAGCGACCGTCGACGTAGACGATGATCGCCTTGGGAAGGCGCGTCGAGATGCTGTCGGCGCCGTTGTTCATCCAGTTCGACACGAAGAGGATGGCCGCGCCGAGATCCTCGGGCGTCATCCCGTACCCGTGGAGGAGGTAGATGACCGGGTAGCGCCGGTCCTTCTGATCTTCGTGGCCGTAGCCGGGCGGCAGGTTGATCGTGTACGGGCCCGTGCGGCCGCGCGAGTCGGTGAAGACCTCGGTGCAGCTGCCGTCGATCTGGCACTGCGGAAGCTCGGGGTTGGGCTTGTCGTTCGAGAGCGCGACGAGCGTCCGGAGCTCCGGCTCCGGCCAGCGCGACCCGATGTAGTAGAGCGTGGTCTGCAGGCGCCATGCGATTTGGTCGACGGTGCCGACGTGCTGTCCGTTGCCGTTCTCGAACGCGTTCGCCGTCGGATCGATCATGCCGTACCGCAGGAACACCGAGCCGGGCACGTCCTCCCACGGCATGCGCGCAGGCGTGTAGTCGGTCGGCTTGTCCGGATTGAAGCCGGGGAACTGCGAGAAGTCGGTGTAGAACGTGGTGTCGCGACCGCGGCTCTTCATCGAGCCGGCGAAGTGGCGTGCGCCGACGTGGAAGTTGAAGATGTCGCGCGTCCCGCCATCGGTCCACGTGTCGATGCGGGCGAGCGCCTCATCGTCGAGGTCGCCCCCCGGCGCGTCGGTGGTCTGGCGGCGAACGACGGACGCCGGATCGAAGTCCCACATGCGCTGCAGGCCGCGCGCGACGGTGAACTTTCCGTCGCCTTCGCCGACGTCGTAGCCGTCACCGGGATTCGCCCAGCCGTTCGGCGGCTGTTGAAGCGTCCCTGCGACGCCGTCGAGGCCGACATCGTCGTACGGCTCGCCGAGCTCGTAGCGGTGGTTGTTCTCGAGCCCGCCCGGGTTGTACTGCGCGTCGTAGTCGTCGCCCGAGGGGTCCTCGTTGACGCCCACCTGGTAGCCGGGCTCTTGCGCCGATGCGACGCCGTCGGGCCCGGTGTCACGCCACGGCTCGTGGCCGCTGCGAATGACCGGCTCCATCTCGTCGCGGACGCCGTTGGCGTTGTAGTCGACGGCGAGCGCTACCTCGAGCGGGTACTGGTTCGGCCCTTCGGCCTTCCACGCGTTCGCCCACGGGCTCTCGGCTTCGGTCGTCGGCGTGCCGTCGCAGACCGTGATGACAGGGAACGTGCCGTCGGGGTTGTACTCGTCGTCGTAGTAGTTGTTCAGCGTCAGCGTGTTGGCGCAGCGCTCGATCGGGCACTGATCGTCGAGCAGCTCCTGCTGCGGCTTGTTCGGATCGTTGTCGATCGGGTCGACGAAGATCGCGCACTCGTTGGTCGTGCGGTCGCCGAGGACGCTCGGATCGTCGGGACGCACGCCTGCCGGGAGGTTCTCCGCGCCGGGCGTGAGGTTCTCACCGTTCGGGTTGCCCATCAAAAGCGCGAGATCGCGGAGGATCTGCGAGTAGTCCTTGCGCGGGAACGCGCCGCCGGTGCCCGTGCGCGGGAACTCGTTCCACCAGTTGTTGAACAGCTGCGTGTGCTCGTACGGCTCCTCGGGCTGCGGCAAGAGCGAGCACTTTCCGGGGTAGGCGTCGGTCTTGCCCAGGCAGGTCTCACCCGCGGCGCACTCGGCGG
Organism: Polyangiaceae bacterium; assembly: GCA_041940405.1. GTDB lineage: Bacteria > Myxococcota_A > Polyangia > Polyangiales > Polyangiaceae > Xiheicaenibacterium. The sequence continues at coordinate 51,577 of JBGTSH010000021.1, read as the reverse complement.
TGCTCATGCACTCGGTGCGGGTGAGCTGAATGTCGGCGAGCTGGGTCCCCGGCGCGATCGGCGGGAAGCCGCCCATGTGGTTCCTCTCGAGGTGGTGCATCAGCCACGTCCAGCTGGCCGGCCCGCCGAGCGGCGCGATGACGTCGAACTTGTCATGGTGGCGAAGCCCGAACATGCTCGAGCCCATGCCGCCCATCGAGACGCCGGTCACCGCGCGGTGGGTGATCTGGCGCTTGCGCTTGGTGGCGCCTGCGTCGCCCCTTACGGCGAGCTGGTAGGTGCCGAGGCGCGGAGCCTTGAAGGTGAGCGCCCAGCGGCCGCCGAGCTCGACGAAGTGCGGATCCGCGATCGGCACGACCCGCGGCTCCTTGAACTTGGGACCGCTGTAGATCATCGAGAGGTGCCGCATGCGCGCGAGCGAGGGCATCAGCGCCGGGTTCACCGGGACGCTGAGCGGGATGTCGCGCTTGAATGCCAGGTCGGCCGGCCCGAACGTGATCGCGGGCGACAATGCCTGGTACCCTGACGGAAGTGTCATCGAGCCGCAGGCGAGCGACGCGGCGAAGGGCTCGACACGCCAGAGGAAGCTCTTCTCCTCGGGCTTGTTCGCGCCCTTGGGGATCGAGATGCTCGCGCCGGCGAGGCCGCCGCTGCCGGCCAACATCTCTTCCTCGGTCAACGAGGGATCCGCAGCCGTGCCGTCGCAGGAGGGCACCTCCTTGTCGAGCACCACGACGTCGAGCGTGGCTGTCGCCTCCGTGTCGTCGCCGCGCGGAATGGCGCCGGTGATCGAGTAGCGCCCGACGCCGGGGGAGCCGGTCACCTGAAAGCTCACCTCGCTCTTGTAGAGCTCCAGCCGGTCGTTCTTGGGGGCAGGCAAGTTCGTCGGGTCGCTCGACGTGAACGTGATCGGTGCGGTCTCGCAGAAGTCGGGCTCCACGATCAGCTTCACCGTCCGGGTCGTACAGACCTCGCCCGGGGCGCACGCCGGAACGAAGACGCGCTCGGGGCTGAACCGCGCCCGCACCGACGAGGGCTGCGGGGTCGAGCAAAGATCGCCCGGCCGAAGCTGGGGTGCGAACGCTCCGCCGCCGTCGGGATCGGTCTCGTCGCCACAGCCGCCGGTGGCGAGCATCGGGAAGAGCGTGAGGGCACCCAGGGCGCACAACAACCGGCGCCTGCGCGGCAGGCGAAGCAAGGACTTCATGCTGCGGGGGAGCCTACCAGAGATCGGGCGCGGGCACGGGCGTGGGTAGCTGCCGCGGGGGACGGGGGAGGGGCAGGGGAGCGGGTCGTCATGCCCCACTACAGATTAATGGCCATCAGGTTGCGCGGCAGCTTCTGCATCGCCGATGCCCGATGGCCGAGGCCGATGGCCGGGGCCGCCAACACAAGTGGGAGATGCCTGAGAGGGAGAGGGCCTTTAGGGAATGGCGGCCATCACCTTGGTGCCCTCTTGGGTGGCGACCGTCCAAACCAGCACGCCGTCGGTCAGCTCGAGGTCCCAGAAAGCACCGAGCGAATCGCCGAGCACCCGGACTTCGCCTCCAGCTCGTGGCATGCATCGAGGCGCGTCGTCGTTGGCGTCGGACCTCGGGAGCCAGCAGATGGATCGCTCGTCGGCTGTGATCCTGCTGACGGAGCGCGTGTGCCCGCTTCCCGGCTCGAGGAGGACCTCAGGCTCGGTGGCCGTGAGACTCATCGAAACGATGCCTGGGTCACCAAAGGAGGCGGCGGCGGCCCCGGCGATGATCAGCCGGTCGCCCGAGACCGCGAGGTCGCGCGCGCCCACGGTGTGAGCAAGGTCGTGGTCGGGATAGCCGCCATCGAAGGGATACAGGTTGAGTCGAGAGGTCCCGCCGTGCGTTGGGACCTCCGCGTAGACACCCTCCGCGCTCGCTCCGGCGACAAAGACTCGGGGCGTCGAGCCGTAGTATGGATCCGGCACGACGGTGATCCCATTGAAGCGGACGAGCGCGTTACCCGCGAGCTCGAAGAGCTCCACTCCGCCGCTGCCGCTGGGGTTGGCGGCCGCGACGACGATCCGTGTGCCGGTGTTTTCGAGCGCCTCGACAGACCCAGGGGGAGTGGCCACAGGTTCGATGTCGCCGCCGTCGAGCGGCAGCCGCGCGAGCTCATACCCACCGCCGCGGTCGACGCTCAGCAGCATCGATTCGACTTCGATCACGGCCTGACCCAAATGCTCGAACGACGCGAGAGTGCTTGTCGTGTGCGAGCAGAGGTCGACCGCCGTGATGGTGCCCGCGCCGCTCTCCTTCGCGTTGCTCAGAACGTAGGCTCTCGTGCCTTTCGCCAGAATCGCACGCGCTGTGAAATGGCGCGCCCCGCTGGGGAGCTCCGCGATGATGCTCGGCTCGGTTGTGATGCTTCCACCGCAAGCAGTTGGGCCGGTCTCCGGAGTGTCCGTGCCGGTCTCGGCCGTCCCGCTGCAGCCCGCGAGGGCAGCGAGCGTTGCAACGAGCAAGGTGAGGCGAGTGAGGTGTTGCATGTTGACTCACGGGATCGCGGCCATCAGTTTGGCGTCGCCGTCTTCGGTATCGACGGTCCAAAGAAGCACGCCCTCGGTCAGCGCGAGCGCTGTCGCGGGTTCGCCGTGGAGGTACCGAAACTCACCGCCACCCTGCGGCAGGCACCTGGGCGCTCCTTTGTCTTTCAGGTTCGAGATCCAGCAGATGGAATGGTCGTCGACCACGATGCGGCGCACTTCGTCCGTGGAGCCGTCCGCGTCGAGCAAGACCTCCGACTGGTCGAGCCACGGCGACAGGGAGACGATTCTGAAATCGTTGATGAGGATGATGCGGCCGCCCCACGCCGCGATGTCGAGCACACCGTCGCCAGCGTCGAAGCTCAGCCCGTAACCGCCGTCGAAGGGAAACAGCTGAAAGGGCGTGTCCCCACCATGCCCGCGGGTCACGACGTAAGCGCCAGCCTCGCTTGCCCCGACGACCGCCGGTCCGCTGGGGAGCGCCCCGTACTGGTCGGGCTGCGGCGGGGGTTGCAGCGCCTCGTTCCCCGCGAAGCGCACGAGCTGGTCGCCGACGAGCTCGAAGTAGTCCGAGTGGCTGTCCGTCCCGGTGGTGACGACGAGGACGCGGGTGCCCGCACTTCTCACCGCCACCCCGCGCACGTTCTCAGGAAGGGGCACGGTCGCGATCTCGCCACCATCGAGCGGGACCCGCAAGAGCTCGGCGCCGGCGCCCCGATCGGCCGATATCAACATCGCATCGCCAACGATCGCAGCGGTCCCCACGAAGTCGAAGGATGCGAGCGTGGTCGTCGTTTGCGAGCAGAGGTCGACCGCCGTGATGCTGCCGACGTGGTTCTGCTGGTCGTTGTTCAGCACGTACGCGGTCGTGCCCTTCGCCAGGAGGTCGTGCGGTTTTTGCCAGCGCACGCCGGCGGGGAGCACCGCGACGACGCTCGGCTCGGTCGTGATGTTTCCGCCGCAAACCGTCGGTTCGCTCTCCGTCTCGGCCGTCCCGCTGCAGCCAGCGAGGACCGCCACCGTCGCAACCAAGCAAGTGAGTCGAGTTAGTCTTTCCATGCTGCCTCAGGGGATCGCGGCGATGAGCCTGATGCCTTCTTGGGTGCTGACGAGCCAGACCAGCACGCCTTCGGTGAGCTCCATGTCGGTCGTGGTGCCGGCGTCTTCGCCGAGGACGCGAACCTCGCCGCCGTCTTGCGGCATGCACCCTGGGATTGCGTCGCCGGGCAGCCAGCAGCTGGAGCGCTCGTCGGCCGCGATCCTGCCGACGTCGCTGGTGTGCCCGGTCCTGGGCTCGAGGACCACCTGAGGATCGGCACCTGTGAGCGACATCGAGACGATGCCGGTGTCATTCTCTATCTGCGGGATGCTGTCGGACAGGGATGAGCGCAACGAAGCTCGGCTCGGTCGTGATGCTGCCGTCGCAAGCCGTCGGCGCAGCCTCTGGCGTCTGCGGAGCTTCGGTTCCGTCGTCGTCACCAGGTTCGTCCGCGCCGCTGCAGCCCGCGACGAAAGCTGCGAGCGTCGCCACCAAGCACGTGGGTCGGGTGAGTCTTCCCATGTTCGCTCAGGGGATTGCGGCCATCAGCTTGGTGCCCTCTTGGTTGGCCACCGTCCAAACGAGCACGCCGTCGGTGAGCTGCATGTTGACGACCGCGTCGGTTGGACCCAGCGCCTCCCCCATCACGCGGACCTCACCACCGCCTTGCGGCATGCAGCGCGGCCTCTCTGCGGCAGCGGCGCCAGTAGTCGCCTGTGTGCCGTCGAGCCAGCAAAGGGACTGCTCGTCGACGACGATGTTGCGGACGGCTCGCGTGTGTCCTGCTTCCGGCTCGAGCAGCACTTGGGGGTCACCACCCGTGAGCGAAAGCGAGCGGATGCCGGTGTCCTTGCCGGTAACCCAATCGGTGTCGGCTGCGACGAAGAGCCTATCGCCCCAGACAGCGACGTCGAGCGCGCCCGCGGTGTGCTTTGCGAGCGGGTACACGAAACCGTCGAACGTGTAGAGGTTGGCTTGCGTGGGGCCGTGCGCGTCGACGACGCGCGCATAAGCGCCAAGCTCACTCACACCAAGGAGCGCAAACCCGCCGGTTGGTCCCAACTGGGACGGGGGCAGGGTCGCTTGACCGAACTGCACCAGCTCGTTGCCGGTGAGCTCGAACAACGCCAGGTCGACGCCGCCGGCGCTGATGGGAGTTTGGACCGAGACGACGGTCCGCGTGCCGTTGCTATCGAGCGCCGTGCCTCGCGTCACCGTCGCGAGGGCCTCGATGTCGCCGCCGTCGAGCGGCAGCCGCACCAGCTCGAATGCGCCCAGCACCTCAGCGGTGTGCTGGACGGCGAGCAACAACGCGTCGCCGGCGATCACGCCCGCTCCCAGGGCGGCGAACGACGCGAGTGGAGTTGTCGTTTGCGAGCAGAGGTCGACCGCTGTGACCGTACCGTCGTGACCCAGCACGTAGGCCGTCGTGCCCTGAGCGAGGACAAGGCCCGAAGCACCAGGGAGCACTGCGACGACGCTCGGCTCGGTCGTGATGCTTCCACCGCAAGCAGTTGGTTCGCTCTCTTCGGCTCCCGTCTCGGTTGTCCCGCTGCAGCCGGCACCGACCGCCGCTACCGCCGCAACCAAACACGTGAGTCGACCGAGCCGCTCCATGGGCAACCCGTTGGAATAGCAACGAAAGTGCCAAGGGTTTTTGCCTGCGATTCAGCCCTTTAGCTCGCAGGTTGTGCCGAGCTGAGCCCTTCTCTGCTAGCTCGTGCCCTACGTCAATTCGGTGGCGGCGACTCGCCGACGGCGGCGCCCGCGACGTTCCCCGACTTGCCCAGCGCGGTCAGCGTCCCGGCCCACGTTCCCTCGAACGCGATCGGCACCAACCCGCCATCCACCGTGGCCTCGGCGGTCAGCGAGATGGTGGTGACGCCTGTCATGTCGGCGTCGAGTCCCGTCTCCCAAAGGGAGGCGACGGCGTCCTCGCACAGTGCGGTGCCGCACGCGGCGTCGCAGGTTCCAAAGCCGGCGATCTGGGCGCCGACGGCTTCGCAGTTCAAGTCGCCGGCGAGGGCGCTGGAGACCGTGGCGCTCGGGCCGTAGAGCGCCATCGCGCTGACGTGCATCCAATGCCCGGCGAGTCGCGTTCCGGAGAACGGGATGCTGCCGATGACCTCGATGCCGTCGCCCGGCCTGGCGGACCAGGTGACCGAGAGCGGCGCCGGCACACCGAGCGCGTCCGCCGATCCTCCGCTCCAGTTTTCGAGCGAGAGCGAGGCCGTCAGCGGATCGTACGAGTTGCCGGTGAGCCGCCCTTCGATCGTGCTGGTGTCGGTGCCCGCGTCGGCGAGCGCGGCCGTCGTGCCTTCGTGGCCGAGCGAGAGGCACCAGGCGTTCGCGTCGAAGCCCTCGACGATCGTCGAGATGTTCGTGTCGAGCTGCGAAGCCTGCCGGTGCTCTTGAAACGCGGCGAGGTCGCCGGGGTCGAGGGCTGCCTCGATGTGATCGAGGAGCAGCTGGGACATCGGGTAGCCGGGGGGGAACGCGGCGTTCGCGACGGCGAGCGTGCCGGCCTGGAGGATTTGCTCATAGCCCGTGGGATCGGGCGCAAAGTCGAGGGATACGTCGAGGACGGCGTCCTCGAGCGCCATCGGTCGGTCGAGCACGTCGACGACGACCTCGGCCGTTTTGCCCGCGGTCTCGAGCGCGATCTCGGTGCAACCGGCCGCGACGACGACGCTCGTGACAGGTCCGGTCGAAGGGACCTTGGTGTGGATCGCGGCGACGACCTTGGGGCCCACCGGCACGCTCTCGACGATCGGCGACGAACCGAAGGGCGCGCTGCTGCGCAGCCCTCCGGGATGCTGGGGGAGCTTGGCGAGCACTTCCTCGCAGCTCGATCCGACGACGACGTCCGCTACCCAGCCGTCGACGTCGCGCACGCCCGTGTACTTCGGCACGACGCGAAGATCGGCGAAGCCGAGCTCGCTCACCGAGACAGGTAGCTCGGCCGAGATCTCGCCGAGCTGCGCTCGAAGGCGGAAGGTCGCCGGCTGGCTCGGCGCGGTCAGCACGACCGCGGCGAAGCCATCTTCTGCTGCCTGCACCGTGGAGCGATCGAGCGAGGCGTCGAAGCCGTCGCCGAGGATCAGCACGCCGAGCGCCGCACCGGGCGAGGTGAGGATCTCGATCGACTCGACCTGCGAAGGCTTGAGCTCGAGCGTGCCGTCGTGCGCGAAGCGCACCGAGTCCGGCTGCGTGGGAGTGCGGCCGTCTTCGGTGAAGATCCCTGCGTTGTCGGCGCACGCGACGCCGCTCGTCGCCAGAGCAAAGAGCGCCAAAATGGCTCGCCCGCCGCGGGCGATGGAATGCCGGCGCCGAACTGCAGAAGTTAAGGACATCGAGGAAGAGTTTAGCAGGCTTCCGGGGAACGCCAGCGCAACTATTCGAGACTGAACAGCTCTTCCAGGTCGCTCTTGGTGAGCTTCTTGGCGCCGCCGGCGTCCTCACTGAGCACGCTCGCGACAAGCTCCCGCTTCTTGGCCTTGAGCACCAGGATCTTTTCCTCGATCGTGCCGGCCGCGACGAGCCGGTAGACGCTCACGACCTTGTTTTGCCCGATTCTGTGGGCACGGGCGGACGCCTGCTCTTCGACGGCCGGGTTCCACCAGGGGTCGAAGTGGATGACCGTATCTGCGGCCGTGAGGTTCAGGCCGGTGCCGCCGGCCTTGAGGCTGATGAGGAAGACGCCGACGGTCGGATCGCCCTGGAAGCGCTCGACGCGCTCCTGTCGATCCTTGGTCGAGCCGTCGAGGTACTCGTACTTGATGCCGTCCTCTTTCGCGGCGCGCTCGATGATCTTGAGCATCGAGACGTACTGGCTGAAGTCGAGCACCTTGTGGCCGCCTTCGATCGCGTTCGAGAGGAGCTCGCGGAGCGCGACGAGCTTGCCCGAGTCGTCGTCGCCAAAGTCGCGCGGCAGGCCGAGGAGGCGCGGATCGCACGCCGCCTGACGGAGGCGCGTGATGCCGGCGAGGATCTGAATCTGGCTCTTCGCGAGGCCGTGCTTCTCGACCTCGCCCATGACCTGGGCGCGGACCTCGCGAGCGACCTCTTGGTAGACCATGCGCTGCTCGCCGGTGAGATCGCAGACCTGATCCTGCTCGATCTTCTCGGGGAGGTCCTTGGCGACCTCCATCTTTGTGCGGCGCAGGATGAAGGGATGAATCGCGGCGCGAAGGCGCTGCGCGGCCTTGTAGTCGCCCTGATCGATCGGGCGCGCGAAGCGCTGCTCGAATTTGTCGAGCGGACCGAGGAGCCCCGGCGAGACGAAGTCGAAGATGCTCCAGATCTCGGAGAGGCGGTTTTCGATCGGCGTACCGGTGAGGGTGAGCCGGCGCTCGGCCTTGAGGCGCTTGGCCGCGGCGGCGGTAGCCGACATCGGGTTCTTGATGTGCTGCGCCTCGTCGAGGATTGCGTACGTCAGGTCGAGCTTGGAGAGGAAGTCCTCGTCACGGCGAAGGAGCGCGTAGCTCGTGATGACGACCTCGGCCTCCTTGACGCTCTCGACCTGCTCCTTGCGATCGGCGCCGTGCCACAGCGCGACGGAGAGGCTCGGCGAGAAGCGCTGGAGCTCGCGCTCCCAGTTCGTGACGACCGAGGTGGGCGCGACGATGAGGGCGCGCACCGGCTTGGTCTTGTCCTCTTGCTTGATCGACAGAAGAAGCGCGATCGTCTGGACCGTCTTGCCGAGACCCATGTCGTCGGCCAGGACGCCGCCCGATCCGAGCTCGTGGATGAACTTGAGCCACGCGAGGCCCGCCTCTTGGTAGGGGCGGAGCGTCGCCTTGAGCGCGCGCGGCTTCTTCGCAGACTCGATCTCGTCGATGTTCGAGAGCTTCTTGAAGAGGTCCTTGGCGCCGGTCGAAACCGTCGAGCCCTGCGCATGCTGGAGGAGCTCTTGGACGCGGCCTGCTTGCGCGAGCGGGATCTTGCCGCCTTTGCCGGCAGCGGCGATGAGCTCGATCTCGCGATCGAGCATGGCTTGCATCTGATCGGGGTTGAACGAAGCGAACGAGCCGTCCTCGAGCCGGACGTACTTCTTGCCTTCGGCGATGGCGCGGCGGATTTCGTTCCGATCGACGTTCACGCCCTCGGCCTCGAAGCTGAGCTTCACGTTGAGCCAGTCCATGCCGGAGCTGACCTTGGCGAAGACGGCGACCGAGGCAGAGCGCACCTGCGTGCCGACGAGGTCCTCGGGCACGAAGAGGTCCCACTCGTCCGGGAGCTTGCCGAGGCCTTCGCTCCAGAAGTGGATAGCCTTGTCTCCCCGCGCGACGAAGGACTGGCCGCTGTCGTCGGGGACGAGGCCGAGATCGGAGAGCTTTGCCGCTGCTTCTTGCTGGGCGGCGATGTCGACGCGAACGCAGCGCGGCCGGCGCTGCCCCTCGTCAGGCGGCTGAATGAGCACCGGGAGGGTGATGCCGTCCGCGCGGACCTGCACCTCTTCCGAGCCGTAGAGCGCGTAGAGCTGGACGCTCGCCTCGACGAGCGAGCCGCCCGCGCGCATGCGGAAGGTGGGCGTGAGATCGACGACGTCGGCGATCTGGTTGAGATCCGGCAGCTCCGCTCCGACCTCGAGCGCGATCTTGGGAAGGCCCTGCATGATCACGCGCGTGAGCTCGCTCATCGGCTCGGCGATGGTGGGCGAGCGCATCAAGCGACGGAGCGCAGCGACGCTGACACGTTTGTCAATACGGCGCGCGATGCCCTCTTGCGTGTCGATCTGCCAGCCGGGCCAACCCTCGAACCAGCCGCCGGCGAGGAGCGAGAAGCGGCGCTTGTCACTTTGACGCTCGAAGCTCGTCTTCACGATCATCGTGTCGCCGCCGACCATCTCGAGATCGAAGCGCGGGCGGAGGGGCTCCTCCGCGAACCTCAGCTGCATGAGCTGCGGCTCGAGGAGAACGCGCTGTCCCTCGAGGAGCGGAAGGAGCTCGGCCACGTCCTCGCCGCGGACGTCGACCGCGGGGTGCCGCGGGTTGCCGCTCTCGAGGCGCGCGAGCAGGCGAAGCGCTGCTCGATCGTTGGTCGGATAGAGCGCCTGCCAGGTGAGCGCGGTCGAAGGCAGGATCGGCATCCGCGCCTCGGCGTCGAGGACGGTGACCGTGAGCGCGCCCTGTCGGACGTGGATGCGGAACTCCAGCCTTCGCGGGCCCGAGATGCCGTCGGGCGGCAGCCACGCGCCGATGCCCGTCGGCTTCGCGGATGCATCCTGCGGGATGGCGCCGAGCGGAGCTGCGTTGCCCCCTCCGTGACCCGAGCCGTGCCCGTGTCCGCCGTGCCCGTGACCACCGTGGCCCATGGGCGACGAGCCCCGGTCGCCCTGCATGGCGAGCGCGGGGACGACGGTCGATCCGGGCGGTCCCATCGCGGCCATCGAGCTCGACGTGGTGGGGACGGTTCGCCCGCGCCGATCGCGGCGCCTCGAGCGCTTCAGATCGCCGATGGGTGAAGGCCCGCTGCTCGCAGCAGCGGGGGGCGGCGGTGGGGGCCGCGGATGCGACCCGCGAGCCTGATCGCGGACCGCGATGAGCAGCGCAGCGACGTGCTTGCAGTGCTGGTTCGCCTTGGCGAACGCGGGGCATGGGCAGGCCGACTTGATGCCGTCGGGCGTCAGCTGAACCTCGACCTGGAACGGCTCGGCGTCGGCGGTCTTGACCGTGCCCGACGCCGTCATCTCTCCGACCTGGATGTCCTCGACGACGCGGCGGCGGAAGTACTCGAGACCGCGAAGGAACGTGCGCGCCCCGAGCAGACGACGCAGACCGCGGTCGCTCAGGGTCGAGAGTGCGTCGGAGATGGGTGTGCCCACGATAGAGACGAGCCCGAAATCAGAAGAAGAGAGGAAGAAGCACGAGCATGAGCATCGGAAGCAGCCTCACGAACACGATCAAGGCAGGGGCGACCCCATCCTTGAGCGGATCCCCCACCGTGTCGCCGACGATGGCGGCGTGGAAGGTAGGGTTCTCGGCGCGGGCCCCAGTCTCGTCGACGAGCAAGCGCCCGCCGTGCGCACCGGTCACGATGTACTTCTTGGCGTTCCCCCAAGTGCCGCCCGCGAACGTGCCGAGCAGGGCTCCCAGGGAGCCGACCACCATCGCGCCCGTTATCAGGGACGCGATCGAGCCGACCGCCGCTCCTCCCATATCGCTCTCCGCAACAAAGCGCAAGCCGACCGCGAACAGGGCAGGGGCGGCTACGGCAGCCAGCCCCGGCAGGAGCATGTTCCGCAGCGCGAGGCGCCCGGCGACCTCCACGCAAGGACCGTAGTCGGGCCGGCGGCTCGCGTTTTTCGCGCGTGTTTTCGCTTCGGCGACCTCGGGCTCGACGCTCGGTCGATCCCGCAGCTGGCGGCGCACCTCGTCGATCAAGCGGCGCGAGACGCGCTGGATGTCCGCCGCGCACCGCGCGAAGAGCCAGAGGACGAGCGCCGACCCGAGGGCCGCGCCGAGTAGGACCCAAGGGCTCGTTGGCGCCTGCCCGGGCGGGGCGCCACGCCGCAAGGCTTCGTGATGAATCAAGAGGTCCACGAGCGGCACGGCGGCCAGCGCGCTCGTGGCCGGTAGGACGCGAGCGACGCAGCGGTGCGTTGCTCCCGGGGCTTCGAGCGCCATGAGCCGGCCGCGAACGTCGGGCCTCGTGCGGCCCACCGTCATGCCGACGATCCCCGAGGCCGCATCCAGGATCGACGCCGAGGTCTCGAGCGCGGCGAAGTAGCTGACGCCGCCGGAGACGCCGAGGCCGACCGCGACCAGCCCGAGGACGCCCCCGGCAGGGCCTCCTAACGCGCCGCCCGCGAGCCAGGCTCCCGCGAACGCAGCGCCGCCGAGGACGAGCGGGACGATCGTGGCGTCGATCGCCGAGCCGAGCCCCGAGAGGAGGCTGGTCGTGGCCCCGCCGCGCGCGGCGTCGGCGGCGTCGCGCGCGGTGCGAAAGCGCAGGCCGACGAAGAAGTTGGTGAGTGCGATCACGGCGATGCCGAGCACGCCGCCGATCGCGGCGCACGCGACAAGCGCCCCGCGACGCGCAGGAAGCAGCCACTCGACGGCGCCTACGAGGCCGAACGCGTGCACGACGAGCGCGACGACGAGGCCGCGGAACACGGCTGCCTGCGGATCCTCGCGCTCGTCCGTCCGGACGATGAACGTGGCGAACGCGGTACCGAGCTGACCCAGCGCGCGCACCACGAGCGGCAGCATGACGAGCGCGAGCGCGTTCTTGAGCTCTGTGTCGGCGGCGTAGACGAGGGCGAGCGCCAACATCATCACGAGGTCCTCGCAGGCCGCCGTCGCGAAGCTCGCGGCGGCCCGGTTGCCCGTTCCGCCCGCGCAGTCGCCCGCGAGATCCGCCACCGTTGCCGGGTTCTCGGCGGCGTCGTCATCGAGCCCGGCTTCGCGGGCGCCGACGTCGGCGCCGATGTCCGCGGCCTTCGAGAACGAGCCGCCCGAGAGCTGCATGAGCAGCGCGGCGAACGAGGCGCCGAGCGCGTGTCCCAGCACGAGCCAAGGCGCGACCGGGACGAGCGCGCGCGCCGGGATCGGATCCTCGCCGAGGGCGCCGTGGTAAACGAGCAGCGCGAGGACCAACCCCGACGTGGTCAGCGCGCTCGCCGCTCCGATCCCGAGGGAGACGGCGCCGCCTGCGCGGACCGAAGCTTGAAGGGCCGCGTCGACGGAGCGCTGCGCCGCAGCCGCCGCCCGCACCGCGCCGCGGGTCGAGACCCAGGTCGCCGCGCGGCTCGTCACGAGCGCGCTCGATGCCCCGACGGCGAACGAAAGCGTGAGCCAAACCCCGAGCTCGAAGCCCGGCACGACGTCGCCGGCCGCGGGCCGAAGCCCGTACGCCAAGAACAGGACACCACCGAGGAGCGCTGCGAGCGCGCCGATGATGCTCGACTGGCGCCGGGCAAAGCCGTCGGCGCCGCTCTGGACGAGCGACGCGACACGGCTCATCTCGGCGTCGCCCGAGGGCTGGCCGACGAGCCACCGAACCAGGTAACCCGCGGCCCCGAACGCCGCGATCGAGATCGCGAGAACGACGAGGATCTCAGTCAACGGGGCAGGGACGTCGACCGCCGCCGCCCGGAGGTCAACGCTTTTCGCCTCAGCGCGTGGCTCGGGCGAGCGGGGCCTGACCGCGGTCACGGCCGACCGCGTGCTCGAGACGGACGAGCGCGGCGTACTGGTTCACATGTGCGACGAGCTTGCGGAGGCGGGCGCTCTGCAGGGCGGTCTGCGCGTCGGCGAGCGCCGTTCCCGTCGCCTTGCCGAATGCAAAGAGCTTTTCGGTGACGCGAAGGGTCTCTTCCGCTGCCTGAAGCCCGCGCGCGGCGGCGGCAACGTTGGGCTGTGCCTTCATCAAATCGGCGTGCGCCTGGACGACCTCGAGACGGATCGCGTCGACCAACGCTTCGCGCTGGGCATCGATGCGCGCGGTGCGAGCGCGAGCCGATCGCGACGCGCCGAGGGTCGCGAAGGTCTCGTTGACGGTCCAGGTGAGCCTGAGCCCGACATCCCAAGTGAAATCAAATTCTTCGCGCGAAGGTACGATGCGTTGGTTCGGGTTCGCGAGGGTCGCATCGGCGAAGGCGTCGAGGCGCGGCCAGTACCCGGCGTTGGTCGCCGACTCGATCTCTTCCGACGCCATGCGAAGCTCGCTCGTCGCCTTCAGCTCGAGCCGGGCTTGCACCGCCTCGGACACGAGCTCTTCGACGTTGCCGACCTTGGGCGCGCCGGGATCCTTGAAGACGTCGATCCCGATCGCGAATTGCCGGCTGGGCTTGGCGTGCATGAGCGTGCGCAAGCGATGCTCGGCCACGTTCTCCAGCGCCCGCGCTTCGGACTCGTTGAACTCGGATTGCGCGAGCTGCGCCTCGATGCGGAAGACGTCGGCTTGCGAGGCGTTGCCTACCTCGAAGGTTGCCTTGGCGTCGGCGAGCTGCGCCTTGGACTGCTCGATGCCGAGCTCGGCGACGACGCGGGCGCCGCGCGCCATGATCCAGTTGAGGAGGGCGAGCTTCGCTTCGGCCGCGGCGTTGAGCCGCTCGGCTTCGGCCTGCGCCTCGAGGCCCTTCTCGTTGTGCTCGGCGGCGTTGTACGCCTGCACCGACCTCAGAAAGTAGTCTGATATCGGTACTGTCAGGTTCGCATTGAAGGCGTACTGGTTGAGAAATTGCGGAAAGCTGAAGCTGAAGGTCGAGGCCCCGACGGGCAGGCCCCCGGAATCGAGGACGCACTGCGCGGCCGGGTTGGCGGGGCAGGGGCCCACGCTGACAGGCCCTTCGTTCGCTGCGCCGAGGATCGCGCCGCCGCCGCCCAGCGAGGACTGGTCGACCTCGGACAGCCGCGTGTAGCTCGCGGACAGCGTGAGGATCGGGAAGAACTGCACCATCGTCTGGCTCGTCTGACCGGCCGCCTCTTCGATGTCGGCTTCGCGGCTCTTCACCGCCGTCGACGTCGCGACTGCTTCCCTTGCGACGATGGCGAACGTCAGGCCGCCGGGCTGTGCGGCGAGCTCCGTGCCGAGCCTGTCGGGCTTCGCTTTGACTGCCTGCTCACCGGGGCCGAGCTCCTCCTCGGGCTTCGCCGGCGGCGCCGGCTGCGCCGGCTGCGCAGCGATCGGCCGAGGGATGAAGAGCGCGCCGGAAGCAGCGAAGGAGCTCAAGGCAAGGAGGACCGCGCGGGGGACCTTTCTCATGGGGCGTCCTTGCCAGAAATGGGGCGCGCATGCACCCAAGTGCACCCCCCGAAGCGATAATAAGCCCGCTTCTCTACCGCGAGCCGAAAGCCACCTGAAACCACACGGGCTCCCGCCTCCCTGCACATTGTTCGACTTGAAGACGACGAGACGGCTATTCTGCTCGCGAGTCTGCCGTCAAGAGCGGAGCCGATCGAGTGAACAACGCCGAACGTGTAGCTTCTCTAGAAGCGCTCCTGGTTCGCATTCAAAGGAACGCGACCCAGCCTCGGGTCTCCTGGCGTGCAGGCGCTGCCGCGCCGGCGGCCGCACCCGCTGCAGCAGCCGCGATGCCGGCGCCGGTGCAACCGGTACCCGTCCGGAAGGCGACTCCGCCCCAGTTCCCGGCGACGACCGAGCGTGTTTCTGCGCCGGCGCCGCAGCCCGCGCAGCGGCCTTCGGTGCCGCAGCCCACGCCGTCGCCGCGCGTCCCGGCAGCCGCGCGGCCCTCGGTTCCGCATGCCGCGCAGCCCGCTCGTCCTGTGCAGATGAAGTCGACCGCGCTCGGCCTCGGCCGCTTGCCCGCGTCGCAGGATCGAACGAGCCCGACGCCGAAGGCGCCCGCCGTCGTCGAGAAGCCCGCTGCCCGGGCTCAGGGCGTCGCCGTTGCTCCGGTGATCGACGTAGCCCCGTCGCCGTTCGAAGCAGCCGCAGCCGAGCTCCCGGCGGACGTCACGCAGCCGATGGACAAGGCCGCGGTGCTCGAGCAGGCCGCTGCCGTCGAGCAGGCCGCTGCCCTCGAGCAAGCCGCTGCCCCGGCCCACGCGCCCGAGGCTCCCGTCGCGGCGCTCGTCGCCGAGCTTCCGCCGCCTCCGCCGGCTGCGATCGAAGAGGCTCCGACAGTCATCACGCCACCGCGCGACGACCTCGAGGCGGCGTTCACCGATCCGTCGCCGCACGCGCCGACGATCGAGGCGCCCCCTCCGCAACCCCAACCGGCGCCCGAGCCGGTTCGACCGGCTCCCAGCGCCGCTGCCGCCGGCAACGGCGCGCCCGCGGCAGCCGAGCCGCCGCCTGCATTCTCCGCGACCCCGGCTGTCGCGGAAGCGCCCAGCAAGTTCGTCGAGCCGATCGAGGCGCCCAAGAAGAAGCGTGGCGGCCTCGGTCTCGCGCTCTTCGCCCTGCTCGTGATCGCGGGCGGAGCCGCCGCGTTTGCGTACCTCCAGTCACAGAACCAGCGCGCGCCCGAGAAGCCGCGTGAAGACAAGGCAGTGCCGACGTCGACCGCAGCAGCGACGACGACGGCGACGGCGAGCGCAACCGCGACCACTGCGCCGACCGAGACGCCTTCGGCCGAGCCGACGGCTTCGACGAGCGCTTCGGCCGCGCCCGAGACGCCGCCAGGCGACGGACCGCCGAAGGATCCGGCGAGCCTGCCGGCGACCATGGCTTATTTGCAGGTCAAAGCACCCGAGACGGCCGATGTTTTCGTCGACGGCCAGAAGCTCGGCACGGTCGGCGATTACATCGAGATCAGCTGCACCAGGCGCAATCGCGTCGTCGCGCTCCGCCAGAACAACGTGGCGAAGACTCGCGGCAAGCTGGCCGCTCTTCAGTGCCAGAAGGCGCTGACGGTCGAGTTCACCGACAAGGAGTGGGGCAACCTGCCTGTCGCGCCGGCACCGGGCGGCGGTGGTGGAACGCCGCCCGCGCCGGGCACCGGGGATCCGGGCACGCCGCCGCCGGCGCCCACGCCCGAGACGTACGACCCCTCCGCCCCCTAACCGCGCGAGGTCGGGCAATGACTGTCGAGGACGTCGTCGCGGCGGCCCGCAAGGCCCAGGCTTCTTGGTCCCAGCTCCCGGTCCGCGAGCGCGCCGATGCGCTCCGTCCGCTCAAGAGGCGGATCCTCTCGGCCGCCGACCACGTGGGCGAGCTCCTCGTGAAAGAGTGCGGCAAGCCCTTCGAAGAGGCCGTCCTGGCCGAGGTGCTGCCGAGCGGCGATCTCGTCGACTACTGGACGACGAGCATCGAAGAGATCCTGGCGCCCGAGCCGCTGGAGCTCGATCCCATCTCGTACCCGAGCAAGGTCGCGCGCGTGTACCGCGAGCCGCGCGGCGTCATCGCGCTCGTCGTTCCGTGGAACTACCCGGTCGCGATCCCGCTGCGAACGCTCGTCCCGGCCCTCCTCGCCGGCAACGCGGTGGTCCTCAAGCCGAGTGAGGTCACGCCCAAGGCGGGTGAGCTCGTCGCGAGCTTCTTCGAGGGCCTCGTACCCGAAGGGCTCGTGGGCCTCGTCCAGGGCGGAGCCGAAGAGGGCGGGGCGCTCGTTCGCAGCGACGTCGACGCGGTCGTCTTCACCGGCAGCGTCGCGACGGGGAAGAAGATCGCCGCCGCGTGCGCCGAGCGACTCGTCCCGTGCGCGCTCGAGCTCGGCGGCAAGGACGCCGCGATCGTCCTCGAGGATGCGCCTCTCGAGCGCACCGCGCGAGGCCTCGTCTGGGGAGCGTTTACCAACGCGGGCCAGAACTGCGCGTCGGTCGAGCGCGTCTACGTCGTCAGATCGCGCGCCGAAGAGCTGAAGAAGCGAATCGCCGAGCTCACCAAGGAGCTTGCGACGGGGCGGGACATCGGACGCCTCACGACCGAGCGGCAGGCCGACATCGTGCGCGAGCACATCGCCTCCGCCGTCGAGGGAGGGGCCGAGATCGTCGCCGGTGGCGTGCCCGAGAAGGGCGAGCTCGCGATCGCGCCCACCGTCGTTCAGATCACCGACGAGTCGAGCCCGCTCCTCACCGAAGAGACGTTCGGCCCGGTCCTTCCGATCGTCGTCGTCGAGAACGAGGACGAAGCCGTCATGAAGGCGAACGCGAGCCGCTTCGGCCTGACCGCGAGCATCTGGACGAAGAAGACCGCTCGCGGGCACGAGCTGGCCCGCCGCCTGCGTGCCGGCGTCGTGACCGTCAACAACCACGCGTTCACGGCGGCCATCCCGTCCGCGCCCTGGTCCGGGGTCGGCGAGTCCGGCTTCGGGGTCACCAATGGCCCCCACGCCCTGGGTGAGCTCGTGCGACCGCGCCTCGTCCTCGAGGATCGCAACCTCATGGCGCGCGAGGTCTGGTGGTACCCGTACGGGACCACGCTGCGCCGCCTTGCGCTCGCGATGGCGGCCCTCAAGGGAGGCGCCGGGATCGTCGGTCGCGTTCGCGCGCTTCTATCGCTGCTCGTCCTCTTGCCGCGCCGCCTCTTCGAGAAGACCCCGCCCGCATGACGCGACCCCTCGTCCTCCTCTCGAACGACGACGGATACGCGGCCGCGAACCTCGTCGCGCTTTCACGGGCGCTCGCGGCGTTCGCCGACGTCGTAGTGTGCGCACCCGAGAGCAACCAGAGCGCGACGAGCCACGCGCTCACGCTCCATCGCGTCCTTCGCCTCAAACAGGCCGCCGAGCGGATCTTCTACGTCGATGGAACGCCGGCGGACTGCGTCTACGTCGCGCTCCACTCGGGTGATCGCATCCTGCCGCGTCTGCCCGACCTCTGCGTGTCCGGGATGAACCACGGCCTCAACCTCGGCCTCGACGTCTTCTACTCGGGTACCGTCGCCGCCGCTCGCGAGGCTGCGCTTCGCGGCATCCCGTCGCTCGCCGTCTCGGCCGACTCCAAGGCCGACAGGACCGCCGCGGCAGAGGCCGGCGCTCGCGTAGCGCGCGCGCTCGCCGACGCTGCGGCCGCCGGCGCGCCGCCAGTGCTCCTCAACATGAACGTCCCGCCGGGCAGCGGGGGCTGGAAGCTCCGCGCGACGCGCCTCGGCCATCGCTCGTACGGCGGTGAGGTCGTGTTCCGCACCGATCCTCGCGGCGGCGAATACCTGTGGATCGGCGGATCGGACGCCACGCATCATGACGCTCCCGGCTCCGACACCGAGGCGTACGACGCCGGCGAGATCGGTGTCACGCCGCTCGCGCTGGATCTCACCGGTGCCGGCGCCGAGCCGGTCGCCAGTGAGGTCGTCGCTCGGATCGCGGGTTTGCGTTAGCGGCAAGCTGGCTGCCCCGCTATCCTCCCCTAGCGGAGGGGCCCATGAAGTACACGCTCGCCGAGCGCATCCTCATCGTTCCGCTCGCGCACGTGCGCATCATGGACGTGCGCTTTCAAACCGAGATGTACGAGCTCTTCCATCGAACGACGGGGGCACGGCTCGGTCACCTCTGTGGGACCCCGATCGTGCTCTTCGGCTTGTTCATGCTCGCCGCGCAAGCCCCGTGGGTCGCGGCGATCGCGCTCGCTTCAGGGCTCTTCGCTCTCGTCGTGCTTTGGGCGTTCGTAGTCGATCGCCTCGTCGGAGCGCTGGCCGCCGCCGGCTCGCTCGCCCTCGCGGCCGGCGCGTTCGCGACCGTGCGATTGGTCAATAATGACGGTTTCGTCATTGGAGTCGCGGCGACGCTGGGCGGCTGCGCGGTTCAGACCTTCAGCCACCTCTTCGAAGACGTCCCCCCACCACAGTCGGGGACCGAGCGCTTCGTCCCGATCGGAGCGTGGATCCGCACGATCGGGGCTGTCGAGATGCTGCGCTCGACGGCGCTGACGTTTCTGGTCTTCTACTGGCTCGAGCTGTGGGCGGCGCCGCGCGTGTGGCCGCTCCAGATCCTGCACCTCGCGATGCGCGCGGGCTACCGGCCCGAACTGCGGGGCCGGCTCGACGACCGCGTCGCCACGATCCTCGCGTCGCCCGAAGGTACCTGGCGTCGAGGTTGATTCCCGCCCCCGCGGACCGCCGTGACACGCGCGTCAGTCTTCCGTTTCGCTCAAGATGACGTCGTTGATCGTCTGCCCGTCCGAGGTCGTGCAGCTGCCGGATCCGCCGCCCGCGAGGCCTTCGGTCGGCTTCGCGAGCACGAAGTTGCACTTCAGGCGCTTGCCGTCCGTCGACTGGAGGTTGGCGATGACCTCGCCCGTGTAGAGCGTTGCGGTCGAGTCGCCGTAGCCGTTCCAGCCGGAATACGCAGACGGGTAGCCGTCCCAATCGACCGTCATCGATTGGGTCACCGCCTGCTTCACGATCTGGAAGTAGCGCCCGCTGTACGCCGTGCCGTCGGGGAGCCGGCCGGCGATCGTGCCGTTCGTCGGATCGGCGAAGTCACTCTTCCACGAGAGGGTCGTCTGGCCGATGTCGCGCCCGCCGGTTTCGGCTTCGCCGATTGCGGTGCCTTCGGTCACGCAGCCGGCGGCTGCGAGAGGCAAGGCGACGGCGATCGCGATGATGAGTTTCTTCGCATGATGCGTCCGCGGCTTCATGCGGATCTACATCGCAAAGTCCGCGCCTCGCCGCGCAGATCCGTGTGCCGTTCGCGCTTCGCCGTGGCGTTCTTGCTACCGGGGGCACGGCGCGGGCTGCGGCGCCCAAGGCCACTCGCCGGCGATCGCGCGCCGATCGAGCTCGTCCACGGTGAACTCGCTGAAGTCGTCGGATCCGAATTGCTGCTCGGCGCACCGGAGCTCCGCTTCGAGCGCGGCACGCATCGCCGCGGAGCTTGCGCCTACATCGCGCGGGGTCATCGCCCGACCCTCGCGTCCTCTACCCGATTGGTCAAGAAAACGACAAAACGCGACGGGTCGACAAAAAGACGACGCCCCGACGCATCACGCATCGGGGCGAGAAAACCGTCCAGTTACTTCTTGTAGATCTGCGCAACCGCGATGCCCGTTCCGCCCGTCGCCTTCATGACGACCTTGGCGGGACCACCGACCGGGAGCGGGTTCTTGAAGCAGTTGCCGGCCGAGCCGACGACCGCTTGCGCGCCGGTCTGGTTGTCTTGTGCGAGCACCTGCGTCATCGGGCCGAGCTGGCCGACGATCTGGATGTCGAGCTCGGTGATGCCGACGCCGACGCCGACGACCGTGTAGCACTTGCCGGGCTCGATGTTGAACGGCTGCTCCAGCGTCTGGCCCTGCTGGAAGTTGCCGGCGAACGCGCCGCCTTCGGGGCTCATGCCGCGCGTCTCCGCCGAGGCGAGCGCGGTGAGCGCGGGGGTCGCGATGGCGGCCGCGGCCGGTGCGATGGGCGTCGCGGTGCTGCCCGCCTGGCCGGTCGCAGTGGCGGGCGGCGCCGTCTGCGTGGCCGGTGCGGTCGCGGTCCCCGGCGGGTATTGGCCCGGCGGATACTGGCCCTGGCCCTGACCGTACTGTCCCTGACCCTGGAATTGCGAGGGGTCGTTCGGATCGGGTTCGCTGCTGCAACCGACGGCCACAAGAAGCAGGACACCGAGCGAGAAAAGGTTCTGAACGCGCATAGGGCTCCTCTAGTCCTTGACCCGAGATACCTACTTCGACGGATTCGGACGGCGGTTCTTCTACACGAGTCCTGCTTGGCTGGCGACCCCCCGAGAAAACCGAGGATTTTAGGGGCCCGCCGCCTCGATTGCGGTGCGAAGCACACGATCGAACATCGCCGCGGTGAGCCTGCCCGTTTGGGTGTTCTGCTGGCTCACGTGGTAGCTCGCGACGAGCGTCACCTCGCGCTTGCCGATCCGGATCGACGTGGTAGCGCCGTGCGCAAAGGGCGGCGCGTCGCTTTCGGCATCGAAGCGGAGCATCGACGCGTACGCGATCGAGCCGAGCGCGAGGACGCTCCTGACGTCCGAGAGCAGGGAGATCTCTTCTTCGAGCCACGGTCGGCATGTGGTGAGCTCGATCGGCAAGGGCCTATTGTCGGGCGGCACGCAGCGACAAGGCAGCGTGATGAACGCGCCCTTCAGCACGAGGCCGTCGCTCCGCGAGATCGCCCGCGGCTGGGTGCCGATCTTCGCTCGGTGAAGCGCGGCGTAGAGGAACTCGCCTGACTTGTCGCCGGTGAAGACGCGACCGGTGCGGTTCGCTCCGTGCGCGCCCGGCGCGAGGCCGACGATCAGGAGCTTCGCCTTCGGGTCGCCGAAGCCCGGCAGCGGCTTGGCCCAGTAGGTCTCGTTCGCATACGTGCGCCGCTTCGTGCGCCCCACGGCTTCTCGGTGCGCGACGAGGCGAGGGCACTTTCGGCACAGGGCGATCTCGTCCGCGAGGGCGGCGAGGCGCTTCGCCGCCGCGCCCTTCGCCGTCGTCACGTCGCGCGCGCCTGCTCTTCGCCGAGCAGCATCCCGGCGAAGACGCGATCCATCACCGTATCGAAGCGCGTCTCGTCGAAGCCGGCGCCGCTGCGGAGCCAATCGACGTGGAGCTGACCTTTGCCGCGCACGTCTTTGCCGGGAAAGTGGCCGACGACGTCGAGGTGATCGCCCCGTCCGATCCAGACAGGATCGCCCCAGAGCTGCGAGTAGAGCGGTACGACGCCGTCGCTCTCGGTGTCGGCCGGCAGCTCGCCGAGCATCGCGCGGAGCCGATCGGCGAGCGCCTCGTCTCCGCTCTTGCACGGGTACCGAGGATCGAGCTTGGCGGTGGTGCTGTAGAACGTGTTGAAGATCGCGGTCGAGACGACGCTCCACGCGGTCGGGACGCTCCTGAAGAAACCGCGCACGCCCTCGCGTGGGGCGAAGCTCGCGACGCACTGGTAACGCACACCGGGGCAGTCTTCGACCGAGGCCTGGAAGAGATCCATCGCCTCGGGCGTGAGCTGGATCACGGCGCCTTGATCGTCGCGAATGAGGCGGAGGAAGCTGCGAAGGTCGCGGCTGGACGCGTCGTCGAGCACCTTGATGATCGACTCGGCGGTGCGCTCGATGACCGAGAGCTCGATCGCGCCGGACAGGCGCGAGAACGCGGCCATGAGCGCGCTCGCCGCTGCGAGCGGAGGAGAGCCGAGCTTGAGCACCGTGACCGTGAGCGCCATCACCGCGTAGAGCACCTGCTGCCCGCTCTTGGTTGCGAAGAACGCGGCCAGCGGCGTGCCGTAGTGCGGCGTGTTCATCGTCGTGACGGATCGCAGCCGCGGCAGCCAGGTCAGGTCGTCGCGGACGAGCCCGGGAAGGTGCACCGAGGGCGACGCGACCAGGCGAGCGTCGAGGCCGCCGGTGGAGTGCCCCACGATGTGAATCGGCTCGTCGTCTTCCTGCGTGTGCTCGCGGATCGTTCGTGCGAGCCGGAGCGCCCGCCGCCGGATCGAGGCGGTGGGGTGCACGTCGCAGACGACGACCCGGCAAGCGCGGCCACGAAGCGCGAAGCGCTCGGTCATCGCTCGAGCTACGTGCTCGAAGTAGCTGAAGCTCGCGACGCGCGCGAAGCCGAACATCCCGGGCGACAAGAAGACGTGCGCTTTCATCGATCGGCTCGTTACCTCCGAAACGAAATCTCGAGCGCCTGCGCGAAGAGCTCGGCGATGGAGCTGACAGCGCCGGGCTCGGCCGCGAGCTGCATGCTGCCCGGGTGCGAGTTGGTCCCCGAGATGCTCGCCAAAAGACCGCTCGCCTGCAGGCGGCCGAGCGCGCCCGGTGGAAGCACGAGATGGCTGGTGACGGCGTGCACCTTGGAAGCGCCGGCCTTCGCGTACGCTTCGGCAGCTTGAAGCAGCGACGAGCCGGTGCGGATCATGTCGTCGTAGATGACGACCTCGCGGCTCGAAACGTCCGCGTTCACGCCGGTCAGGGAGATGGCGCCGGATCCGGGATCGCGGCGCTTGTAGACGAACGCGGGATCGACCCCGAGCTGCCGCGACAGGCTCTCGACCCACTTCGCGCGGCCGGCGTCGGTCGCGCCGAGCACGTACGGCCGATCGCCCATCATCTTTCGGATGTGCGCGGTGATCACCGGCGCGCCGTACACGTGGTGCGTGACGTGCTCGTCATTGAAGTAGAACTCGATCCCGTCGGTGTGCAGATCGAACAAGAAGATCCGCGTGCCGGCTTCGCACGCCGGGATGCTCGAGATGAGCCGTGCGCGCGTCTTGGCGGTCACGACCTCACCCCGGCGCACGGCCCGCTCCATCGTGGCGTAGCCGAAGTAGGGCATGACGATCGACAGCGAGCGCGCGCCGGCGCGCGATATCGCGCACCCCAAGTCGTAGACCTCGAGCCAGTCGAGATCGCTGGGGGTTCCCCCGAGCAGGACGACGTCGCGGCCCCAGCTGTCCGCCTCGAGCCGCAAGTAGCGCTCGCCGTCGGGGAAGGACTTTCTCTCCACCGCGCCGACTTCGAAGGGCGCCACACCGAGCAGCGAGGGCTCGAAATAGGTGTAGGCCGAGGTCGTAAAGAGGAGTGTCCGTTGCATCGATCGGAGGGCGCGCGGAGCATACAGAAGCGCCCGCCGCCGCGCACCAAACCTTGGTAGCCTCCGGCTCGGATGAGCGAAGAGGCCCCTCTTCTCGTCCTTGGCCGGTACGCGATCTGCGACGTCATCGGCACGGGCGGTATGGCGACGGTCCACCTCGGCCGGCTGTTGGGGCCCGTGGGGTTCTCCCGCACGGTCGCCGTCAAGCGGATGCACCCGCACCTCGCGACTGATCCCGAGTTCGTGACGATGTTCCTCGACGAAGCGCGGCTCGCTGCGCGCGTCCAGCACGCGAATGTCGTCTCGACGCTCGACGTCGTGAGCGAGGGCAAAGAGCTCGTGCTCGTCATGGAGTACGTCGCGGGCGAAAGCCTTGCTCGGGTCCTTCGCGCCATGCAGAAGAAGGGCACGCGCCTACCGTCGCCCGTCATCGGCGCCGTGATCTCGCAGACCCTTTACGGCCTTCACGCCGTGCACGAAACGCTGGGTGACGACGGCCGCACGCTCGGGCTCATCCACCGCGACGTCTCACCCGACAACGTCCTCGTCGGAAAAGACGGAGCGTCGCGGCTCCTCGACTTCGGCATCGCCAAGGCCACCGAGCACGGGCGGCGGACCCAGGTGGGCAAGATCAAGGGCAAGCTCGCTTACATGGCCCCCGAACAGGTCCGTTCAGATCCGCTCGATCGCCGCGTCGACGTCTATGCCGCGAGCGTGATGCTGTGGGAGGCGCTCGTCGGCAGGCGCCTGTTCGACTCCGACAACGACGTCCAGACGATCCAGCAGATCCTCTCGACCAAGCCTGTGGCACCGAGTGCCGTCGCGACCGGCGTCCCCGCGGGCGCGGACGAGCTGGTGCTCCGGGGTCTTGCCCACAAGCCCCAGGAACGTTTCGCCACCGCGCGCGAAATGGCGATGGCCGTCGAGAAGGTCTTCGGCGTCGCGTCGCCCGCAGCCGTTGCGCAGCTCGTCGAGGGAATGCTCGGCGACGAGCTCAAGCGCAAAGCGCGCCTGGTGGACGAGGTCGTCCGCCGTACAGCGGAGATCTCCTCGAGCGATCTGCGCGAGGCCGGGGGCTCGATCCTCGCGAAGAGCCCGCGATTCTCGAAGTCCGCGGAGACCCGGCCCTTCGAGCCGCTGCAGCCGCCTGGACCGGGACCCACGAGGCGATCGACCGACGACGCGGCTGCCATCGGCGGGACCGACGTCCTCGATCTGCCCAACCTCGAGATCCCCGTCCTCGAGCTCGACACCAAGCCGAAGACTGCCGCCGCGGCCAGCGCGTCCGCGACGATGCTCTCGGCGGGCAGCTCCGAGGCGCCGGCGCCGCCTCCGGCCCCGACGCCGCAGGTGCCGACCCTCCAAGGTGCCTCGGGAGCCGCCGACGGCTCGATATCGTTTGTCGTGGACGGGCTCGCGCCGGCCCCGCCGCCCGCCAAGCCCGCACCAGCGCAGGGTGCGAAAGCCGCGGCGGCGCGCCCTCCGGCCGCTCTCGAGCCCATCGGCTCGTTGGATGTCGATCGGGGAAAGAACCGTCCGCAGCGGCCTCCTGCGCCGATGCAGTTCCGGGTCGATCCGACGCGCGAGGCTGTCTACGAGCCGCGCGCGCTCCGGCCTCTGCTCCTGCCGATCCTCCTGATCGTCCTCGTCCTCGGCGTCGGCGGCGCGTACATCGCGATGAAGCGCCCGCCGCCTCCGGGGGCGTCATCGTCAAAGCCGCCCTCGGTGGCCGTCGCCGATCCCGCTGCATGCGAGGCGCTCCGGCGCCGCGTCCGCTCCGGAGGTCAGGCGCTCGGCCTCTCGCGAGACGGATGGGTCGCCGAGCTCTGGCTACGGGCGCGCCGGGGCGAGACGATCGACCCGAAGGCCATCGATCTCTTGGCGCTGCAGGGAACGGATCCCGCGTCCCGCAGTGAGGTGACAAAGCTTTCATCCAAGCTGCGCCCGACCGAAGAGGGACTCGTCATCCGGCTGGCGGGGCCGGTCGTCGCCCAGGCATTCGATCTCGAAGGCGCAGGCCGACTCTCCAAGGCGGCGGACCTCGCGTTCGAGAACACCAAGGCAGAGGCAGGCGGGCTCTACCTCAAGTGCGCCCACCTCGACGTGCACGACGTCGGCTTGTGGTTTCGTGGTCGCGACCTGCCGACCGCGGGAGCTTCGCTCCTGTTCGCGATCGGCTCGTTCAGCGACGTCGCCGTCATCCGGGAAGATGCCCTCTATCCCCCTGGCGTCCCGCCCAAGGCGACGTTGTTCGAGGACCTCAGCGATCGGATTCAGCGCGGCAAAATGGGAGACTTGCAGGCCGAGCTCGAGCGTTATGGAGCGACGGTGGCTCCCGACGGCAAAGGCGGAATCCGGATTACGTTCGCTGTCGACAACGGCGGCTCGGCGATGCGAGGAAGCCGCATCGTCGCGGACATTGCGGGCATCGAGGCACGGTGAAGTGCCGTAGGTCCCAGCATCGCCGAAGCGTCAGGCTGCTACGCCCCGACAGGCGGTGACGATGACAAATGTGTCTCTATTGGCGATGGACGTCGCGTATGCCGACACGGGCCAGGCCTATGCTGCCGGCCTCGGTTTCGACGGCTTCGACGCGGCCGCTCCGCGCTGGGAGGGTGGGGTGCTCGTCCCGACGACGGCGCCGTACGAGCCGGGCGCGTTCTATCGCCGCGAGCTTCCTTGTCTGCTGGCGCTCATCGACGCCGCGCGCGGCGCGGGCTTCTCGCCGCAAGCGCTCTTGGTCGACGGCTACGCCTCGTTCGGCATTCCAGGGCGCACCGCCCTCGGCGAGCACTTGGCCCGAAGCACCGGGCTGCCTGTCGTCGGTGTGGCGAAGACCGCATTCGCCGGCGCATCGCATCGCGAGGTGCTTCGCGGCGGCAGCGTTCAGCCGCTGTACGTCACGACGGTCGAGATGGATCTCGAGCGCGCGGCGGAGGCGGTCCGCGCGATGCACGGCGCACATCGGCTCCCGGAGATGCTGGCGCGCGTCGACAGGGCGGCGCGGCTCGGCCTCGAGACGGCGAGAGCGCGGTCTGCCGACATCGAGTAGACTGCGGGCTCGCCGCTCTTTTCCCCGCGGCATTCACCGATCATGACAATCTCGTTTTCATTGGAGGTCTCGCGCGCGGCTGCGCGCACGTCGGCGTGACGCCGGCCGTTCCGCTGGAGCTCGAGCCGTGGCTCGCGCTTCGCGACGATCCGAACGAGCGCGAACGGCGCGGCTGCTTTCTGGCCGAAGGGACGCGCTTCTTGCACGCTGCATTCGACGCCGGGATAGCGCCGCTCGGCGTGATGGTCGCTCCGGACCTCGTTCGTGACGCTTCAGCCGCTCGCCTCCTCTCGCGGTGTGTACACGACGGCATCCCGACCAAGACGATCACGCCCGAGGAGGCGTCCGCTCTCTCGATCCTCGGCGAGCCATCGGGGCTCGCGTTCGTAGCGCCGCTGAAATACGGCTCGCTCTTCGCGCCGTTCAAGCCGAAGTGCTTGTGGCTGGGCTTCGACCAGATCCAGAGCCCCGGCAATCTCGGGACGATGCTGCGTACGGCGGTCGCCGCCGGCGCGACCGGGGCGTGCTTCTTTCGCGGCGGCGCCGATCCCTTCGACCCGCGATGCGTCCGCGCCACGATGGGCGCCGTCTTTTCGCTTCCCCTCGCACGCGTCGATCCGCCCGACATCCGGGCTTGGAAGCGTCGCGTGAGCGGAAGGATCCTCGGCGCCGATGGTCACTGCGCGGTCGACTACCGCTCGGTGTCGCTCCGAAAGGCGACGATGCTGATGCTGGGCTGCGAGCGAGGCGGGCTTACCGGACGGCAGCGCGCGATTTGCGACGGGATGATCTCGATCCCGATGAGCCCCGGCGTGGACTCGCTGAACGTCGCGGCTGCCGCCGCCGTTCTGCTCTACGAGGCTCACCGCCAGCGCACCGCATGACGCGCACAAAGCTGGTAGCCTCGGCGAATGTCGAGAGGGGCACGCACGTTGGTCACGCTGACGATCGCCTTCCTCGCGGCGTGCGACGGCGACATCGAAGGCTCGGGCGGTGCTGCGACGACCGGCGCCTCGAGCGCGACCGCAGGACCTGCTGGTCCGACGAGCTCGTCGCCGAGCTCCACGTCCACCACGTCGTCGGCAGGCGGTGGCGGAAGCGCCCCCGTCGACCCGTGCGAGGGCGCGCTGTTCTGCGAGACCTTCGAGGATTACCCATCGGTCGGCGATCTCGTCGACGACCAGGAGTTCGGTCCGTGGCGCGCGGCGCTCCAGGCGGACGGTGCCACGATGAACCTCGACGGCACGCACACCGTCTCGGGCTCGCGCGCGCTCCACGTGAGCATCGACGGTGGCGTCGAGGCCGGCGGGCGGCTCTTCGCGGACGGCGATCTTCCCATCTTCGAAGGTGCCCCGCTCCACCTCTACGGCCGGATGATGATGTACATCGATCCCAACGGCTCGAGCGTGCACTGGACGTTCTTCGGCGCGAGCGGCGACGCGGATCCCGGATCGCCCGAGGCCGGCCGCCGCGCGACGTACCTGATGAGCTCGCTCCCGCAAGATGACGTGAACACCTACAGCTTCGTTTACGGCCTCTCGCCCGAGGGGAGCGACCCGTACCACGACTGCTGGTTCCAGAGCGAAGGGGCGATGCCCACCGCGGGCTGGACCTGCGTCGAGTTCGAGATGGACTCGGTCGCGCGCCACCTCGAGATGTCTGCGGACGGCGCCGCGACACCGATCGCCGTCGTCGACGATCACGGGCAGGGCTGCGTCGGCGACGTCGTCCCCGATGACTCCCCCTGGTACGGACCGGCCGTCGATCAGATCTACGTCGGCGCCTGGAGCTTCCATCCGATGGCCCTGCCGCTCGAGGTCTGGATCGACGATCTCGTCCTCGATACCGAGCCCGTGGCGTGCCCGCCCTGAGCGAGTCTGGATCGACGCTCCCGGCCTCGAACGCTACGCTCCCCGCATGCGCGCGTACCCGGTGGCCCTCTTCGCAGCGTTCGTCCTCCTCGGCTGCTCGTCGGACGGAGCCGGGGCCAACACACCTCCGTCCGGGGGCCCTCCGCCCTCGGGCGGCGACGTTCAGTGCACGATGGACGCGAAGATTTGTCCCGACGGGAGCTCGGTCGGCCGGACCGGACCCAACTGCGAGTTCGCGCCGTGCCCTCAAGGCTTGCCGTCGGTCCCGGCCGCGCCCGGCTCCGCGCCCACCGGTGAGCCGTCGGCCGGCTGCAAGAACGAGTGCGGCAACGGCACCTGCCAGGAGATGGTCTGTCAGGCCGTGGGCTGTCCGTGCTCGGAGTCGAAGCAGTCCTGCCCGCAAGACTGCAAGTAGAAGAGGCGGCCCCTCAGATTCCGAAGGCAGGCGCGTCGTGAGGGATCGGTGGTAACACCACCGTCAGCATCCCTTCTTTTGCCTTGCACGTCACGCGTGCGGGGTCGAGCTTGCGCAGGCGGCCGACCGACGCCTCGTTGTTCACGTCCAGATCGCTCGTGGCGATCGCACGACCGATCGTCTTGCCATCGTCGGTGTCGCGGTAGACGACGGTGACCCCTTCCATTGCCGAAAGGATCTCGATTTTGAGTCGGCGCGTCTTTCCGCCTGCAGGCACCGTTCGCACCACGTCGGGCGCGGCGAGCGAGCCCGCGAGCTTGCGCACCGGTCCGCCGCCGGCCGGGATCGCGAAGCCGTTTGGCGCCTTCTGCTTGGCGAGGCAGTGCTCCGTGTAGTCCGTCGGGTTCACCGCGAACCAGACCTCGACCTCGTCGCGGCGCGCGCCTTTGTCGATGAATTTGTCATCGTCGATCTCGACGTGAAGCTCGCCCCCTGCGGCGAGGACGCGCATCACCGAGCTCGACTTCGCGTCCGAGCCGGAGAGCACATAGCCCGCCTCGTCACCGTCGATGAGCGCTGCGCAGCCGCCGAGCGGCGTTTTGTCGAGCTCGGCGCCGGCGATTGCTTTCGGCGAGAGGTCGGGGATCGCTGCGAAGGCGAAGTGCACGACCGGGCCGCCCTGCTGCGTCGGCGGACCGCCGGAAGCGTCACAGGGCTCGATGTCCCATTCCGTCTTTCCGGAGAAGGACCGGTAGTCGAAGCTCGACGTCTCGTTGTTCTGGGCGATGTTCCAGTTTCCGTCCGAGGCGCTCTTCACGACCGTCGGCGGGTCGAGCGTGATCGTCGTCGTCGCGCCCCAACGCCACGCAGAGCCGCCATAGCGGCTGTGCGTCAGCGTGCCCTTCTGGTCGAACGAGAAGACGTCCTGGCCGACGCCCGAGGCGCCGTAGCCGTCGTTACATGCCTCTCCGAGGAGGTGTTCCCGCGCGACGCCGCGCTTGCCTTCCGAGAGCAGCCACACCTCGATGTTCGTGCACCCGTCGAGCTCGACATCGAGCACCTCGTCGTGGCCGTCGCTCTCGAGCGGCGCGGTGCGCCGGGCGGGCCGCGGTGGGCGGCCCTTCACTTCCTTTTCGTGCTCGACGAACGCTACGTGCAGCGTCTCGTCGCCGCGCGTCCCGGCCTTGCGGAGCTTCAGGAGCGCGCAGCCTCCACGCCCGGCGCATAAGGCACGCTCGGCGCGGTTCTCCAGGGGCAGGGGAGCGTCGTCTTCGGGAGGGGCAGGCGTAGCGCTCGGGGCCTCGGATCGCGAAGGTGTCGTTTCGACCTCGATCGGCGCATGCCGAGCGCCCGAGGAGGCGCACCCCAGCAGCGACAGCGTCAGCGGCAGCCAGGGGGTCGGTCTCAATCGCACACCGGTGACAACGCTACCGGCTCGGGGGGCCTTCCCGCCAGGCCGCGCTCGCTTCGCGCCCGGCTCGAATCGGCTGCTCCTGAAGGAGCGCACGAGCGCACGGACCGACGACGGCCTGTAGCACCTCGGCCGCGTGGCGCCGCCGATCGTCGACCGGCAGGTATCCGTGTGCGCGCATCCGAGCTCCTTCGCCGGCTGCCTCGACGACCGGCCCGATCCCGACGTGGGCCGCCGCTTCGTCGAACACGCGCGCGACCGCCGCGTGCATCTGGGCGTCCTTCGCTTCGAGAAGCCAGGCGAGGGCGCGCCACGCGAGGAGCGCGTGCTCCATCTCTTCGTCGGCGATCCGACGAAGCGCCGCACCGACGGCAGGATCCGTCGCTTCGTCTGCCGCAAGGCGGATCTGAAGCGCGGAGACCGTCTCTGCGACGCAGCCCTCGCTCGCGATCGACGCCGCGGCCAGAGTCCGGTCGACCAGGCCGTCGAGCGCGCCGGAGACGTCGAGGGCGGAGGGTGCGATGACACGCCCCGCGTACGTCGAGGCGAAGGAGAACGCAGTTCGCGCGTGCTCGACCTCGTCCGCCGTCGCGCGCGTGGCATCGCGCACCAAGTCCGCCGGGGCTCCGAGCGCGAGGAGCTGAAGGGTGAACCGCGAGAACGACGCTACCGAGGCGTGCTCGGTGAGCCCTTCGCGGGTCCAGAACGCTGCGAGCGCTTCGCGCGATGGCGAGTCGAGGTCGGCGACGTTCGGCATGACGGAAGCGTCATCATCGCCCGTCGTCCAACAGGCGCCCGTCGTCGCCGAGGCGAGCCGCGCGACGCCGCCGACCATGAACGGCCGGCCGATAAAACACTCGCCGACCACCGTGTAACAGCACTGATCGGCGCCGAGGTCCGGACAGAACGTGGCTCCGACCTCGCTGAGGCCGCAGGAGTAGGTTTCGAGGATGCAGCTGTCCGAGTAGAGGGCCGTGCAAGCGGGCCCATCGGGCAGCTTCGGAAAGCAGACATACTGAGCGCTGAAGAAGCCGCCGCAGGGACCGTCCGCCGGGGGCGGTATCTTGACCGAGCTGATGGGGAGGCAGCCGCCGCCGGTCGCCACCACGCTGGCGGCGGTCGCGGTCGTCATGCCGCTCTGCCCGCTGCTGCCGCTCTTGCTGGTCCCTGGCCCCGCCGTCTGCGAGGTGGTTCCCGCGCCGCCGGCGCCCTCCTCTTCGAAGACGACCAGACCGCCACAGCCGGCGGCCACCGCGCCGGCGCCCAGCCCCAGCGCACCCAGGATCGCCGCCCGCGCCGATACGAAGTCCGACTTCTGCATGACAGAAGTATCTCCACAAACGCCAAACCCCCCTCACGAAAGTGAGGGGGGCAGGGGGGTGAACCCACGGGGACCAACCTGAGAGGCTCGGCGGAACCCCGCCGATCTTCGTCGCGTGGTCAGCCTC
The DNA here is from genome assembly GCA_041940405.1 of Polyangiaceae bacterium. GTDB lineage: Bacteria > Myxococcota_A > Polyangia > Polyangiales > Polyangiaceae > Xiheicaenibacterium. The sequence goes on along the minus strand of JBGTSH010000021.1, from coordinate 19,952 downwards.
TGCTGCCGCCGCTTCGAACCAAGAGATGGTACTTGCCGAACTCGCACTGGCCCGCGGTGTAGAGCACCTCGAACAAGAGACGGTAGGGCGTCGTCTCGTCGGCGACGATGATCGCTTCGGACGTCGTCGCGTCCTTGCCGCGGGCCTCGCGGAGCGCGCGGTCGTTCTGGCGATAGCGCTGAAGCACCTGCGCGAGCGGCTGGATGTAGAGATCGTTCGGTCCGTTGCGCTTGTAGCGCGCATCGAGGCCGGTCTGACCGAGCTGCTCGCGATCCGAGTACTCGACCACCGGACGAACCTCGTCGCCGACGGTGATCTGCGTCTTGGAGATGCGGATGATGACGCCTTCTTCGCCCGGCTCCGCCGTCAGCACCGAGACGGGCAGCTGCAGGTCCTGGTTCTGCGGGATGTTCGTCGTGCTCGCCGCGAGGCTCTTGAGGACGAACACGAGGATGATCGTCATCAAGTCGAGCATCGCCGTGATGTTCAAGAAGTCGATTTCGGGCTCGCGCGCGAACTGGCGCTTCGCCTTGCGGAGCGCGGCCTTGAACTTGACGACGCTGCCTTGCGGCTTCTTCGGTCGGCTCGCCGGCGGCGCGCCGCCACCCGTGGGAGGTTGCGCTGTCACTTGGCCACCCCGAGGTGGAACTCAGGGAAGAGAACGCGCTGGCTCTCTACCTGGGTATCGGGATCGGAGCGGAGCGCGTCGAGCACCGCGACGAGATAACGGAACTGTACGTCTCGGCTGCAGGTCACCGTCACCGCGTTCTCGTCCTCGAACTTGCCACCGCCCGCTTCGTACTTGAGCGTGCGCGCGCAAGCGCGGATCGCTTTGTAGTCGTAGACCTCTTCGCCGCCCTCTTGCACCTTCGGCACGGTGATGCCCTTGCCGACGCCGCCGCAGCCGGTCGCGATGCCGCCGAAGCCGGTCGAGAACTGCACGCCGGTGCCGGTGATGAGGACCGTGAGGTTGAGCGCGTCCGTCTTGATCTCCTGCTTGACCTTGCCGCTGCCGAGGCTCGGCGGGACCGTGTCGAGCTGGGTGAGGAACGTGACCGTGACGCTCGCGAGAACGAACACGAGCACGTTCATGATGATGTCGAGGTAGGGAACGATGTTGAGCTCGCCCGACTCCTCACCCGGCGCCGGCTCTACAGGCTGCGCGAGGCGGCGGATCTTCGAGCGCTGCGCCGAGCTCAGCGGGACGTCTTGCGGGGGTACGGCACCCTGGGTCATGGAAAGCACCGCTTCTTCATATGCAGAAGCTGCACTCGGCGGTCAGTAAGAGCCCTTGGTGCTGATCGTCAGCAGATTGAAGACGCGCTCGGTGATCGCGTCGAGCTCGTGTGCGATCGCCTTCGACCGCGTGTGCAAGATGACGTGCGCGATCATGCAGATGACGGCGATGAGCAGACCGAACGCCGTGTTGTACATGGCTTCGGCGATGCCGTTCGAGAGCATCTGCTGCTTCGTCGCAGGCGAGAGACCTTCTGCCGCGATCGCGCCGAACGTCGAGATGAGACCGAAGACGGTACCGACGAGGCCGACGAGCGTCGCGATGTTCGCGAGCGACCAGAGCGCGCCGATGCGCTTTTCGACCTGCGGCTTGATCTCCGAGAGCTTCTCCGACAGCGCGGCGTCGATCTCGTCCGGGCCCTTGTTCGCGTGCGTCAGGCCCGCCTTCACGAGCTGCAGGACGGGGTAGTCGCTCGCTTCGCAGAGCTTGATCGCGCGGTCGATGTTGCCGGCGACGACCAGCTTCTTCACCTGCCCGAAGAACTCCTTCGCGTTGACGCTGTAGCGGCGAATCTGGAACGCCGCGCGCTCCACGATGATCGTCACGACGACAGCGGAGACGACGAGGTTCATGATCAAGAAAGTCGGGTTGTGCTTGATGGCGTCGACGAGCCCCGCGCCTTTGCCGCCCTCAGCCGCCAACATCACGAATTGACGCATCCCAGAGTCCTTTCAGAGAGAAACGATGGTCCCGCAGTGCCCCACGAACCGATCAACTTGGGAACGTGCCGGACAGAAGCGCTCGCCGCCGGACTATACCGGCCCGAAAGAACCACGTGCAAGCTCCCCTCCGGGCCACGTTTCGGGCGTTCGACTTCGCGGCGCTCGTCGGACCTCCTTGCACTCCGTCCAGCCCGCTGGACTTCGTGCAGTCCGGTTCAAATGCCCTTCGCCGGACACAACGATCGGAAACTTGTCGTGGCACGGTAGCTGCTAGCGCGCGACCAAATCTTTGTTGACGGTTGAGGGTAGAACTCGTGAAGATGTGCACCCGCTTGCGAAGGCTTGCCTTTCTCCCTCGTTCACCTCGTCGTCGCACGAGCGGCGTCCGTGTGAGGGCGGTCGCCGTGGATGAGGCCAGATTCAACTGTTAATGCCTTGCACGTTTCCCGAACCGTCGGGTAGCGTGCGGGTCCTCTCGGATCAGGCGTCGCGAGCAGCAGTAACAACAAAACTAGAGTTTTCGGTTCGCACCCTGACGGGGGCGAACTTTCTTTTCTCGCCGAGCAGCGCGCGCGGCGGGAGCGGGACATAAGGCCGAGCCGTAGCGCCCCCTCGGGTTCTCAAAAAGGGTGCGCGGCAAAACACTCTCGGGATCACACAGTCTCGGGATCAAAGACGGAGCAAGGTACAATGTGGGAGTTCTTCGTTGAGGGCGGCTGGGGCATGATCCCCATCGCGATCTGCTCGGTGTTCATCCTGGGCATCATCATCGAGCGGGCTATCTACCTCTACGGCGCGTCGATCAACCGCGACGTGTTCCTCGCGACGATGCAAAAGTGCATCTTGGCCGGGGACATTCCGAAAGCCGTGAAGATGTGCTCGGCGGCGAACGTGCCGCTGGCTCGCATCGTTCAGGCCGGTCTCGTCAAGGTGAACCGCCCCGATGAAGAGGTTCAGGCGGCGATGGATGAGGCGGCGCTCCACGAGATCCCCAGGATCGCGGCGCGCACCCCGTACCTCGCGCTCCTCTCCAACATCGCGATGCTCGCGGCGCTCTTCGGCACGGTCATGGGGCTCATCAAGTCCTTCGGCTCGGTCGGTGGCGCTTCGATCGACCCGAGCCAGAAGGCGACGATCCTCGCCTCCGGCATCTCCGAAGCGATGCACTGCACGGCCTTCGGTCTCGCGGTCGCCGTCTTCGGCCTCATCGGGTACGCGATTCTCAACGGCCAGACCCAGCACCTGGAAGACGACATCAACGAGGCGTCGGTCCGCGTGCTCAACCTGGTCGTCGCGAACCGCCAGAAGGTCAACGTCAACGCCGTTCAGCAAGCCTGAGCCGTCCGTTAGGAGCCTCCTTCTTTTTCCCTGTCGCCGGTTTGCGCGAAGCGCCGGCAAGTGAGAAGAAGGAGGCCGCCCGAGGCACGGTTTGAAGGTTTGCTGGAACCAGGTGTGACCGGTCGCTGTCTCTCAGTCCCGGGTCTCGATTCCGGCTCCGCGCGTGACGCGGGGCCAGCCCCAGAAGGAAGTAAAAAAATATGGGTGGCGTCGACGTAGGTGGTGGTGGTGGCAAAGGCAGGCCGACGAACGCCGAGCTGAACCTCGTCCCGTTCATCGACCTCCTGATGGTTACGCTCGCGTTCCTTCTCATCACGGCGGTCTGGGTTACGAACTCGCGCATCAACGCGAACGCCCAGATTCCGGGCCCTCCTGATCCCACACAAGAGGTGACCCCGACCACGCCGGAGAAGGTGCTCAACGTCTACATCGGCGCCGACGAGTTCACGCTGACCTGGAAGCAGGCCGCGACCGTCGTGAGCGAGGTCAAGGTCCCGAAGCCGACCGACGCCGGCGATCCGCCGCGCTACACCGAGCTCGCGAAGAAGTTCGAGTCCGAGTGGACCACGCACGGCGGGCACAAGGACCCGGCCGACCTCAAGGTCGACCAGGCGATCCTGCACGCCGACAACCGGCTGCCCTTCAAGGACATCGTCGCGGTTCTGGACGCGCTTTATCACCCCAAGCGGGAGATGAAGTTCAAGGACAAGACCTCGATGGTCCCGGTCTTCAACATGACGTTTTCGGTGCGCTGATGGACCGCTTTCAAAACAACTTCCCGCACGACCCCCACGCGCACGTCATCCACAAGCCGGGCCGCTCCCTGATGAAGGGAATCAAGCTCCGGTTCGTGTGGAACAAGGTGCAGGGCCTCGGCTCGCGTGACCCGAACGCGAACCTGAACCTCACCGCCTACATCGACTTCCTCCTGGTCTGCGTCGTCTTCCTCCTGACGACCTTCAACGCGTCCGGCCAGCTGCACGTCGATGAAAACATCAAGATGCCCAAGGCCGAGAACGCCGAGGACGTGCTCGACGCGCCGATGGTCGCGGTGAACACGAACCAGGTGTTCGTCGACGGGCAGCTCGCGGGCTCGACCCGCGCGATCGAAGAGCTCGGCCGCATGCAGAAGGTCGAAGAGCTGTTCACCATGCTCAAGACCCGTCGCGAGACGTGGAAGCAGCTCCAGCCCGACAAGCCGTTCCCGGGCGTCGTCATCCTCCAGATCGACGAGAACGTCCCGGCCATCGTGGTCAAGAGCGTCTTCCAGACCGCAGCTTACGCCGGCTACCCGAACGTGAGCTTCATGGTCCAGAAGATCGGCTCCGGCGGCTGACGCTCTGATTTTCCCAGCCCTGCGCGCGGGGCCCCAGCCCCGCTTGCAACTTGGCCGAGCCCGAAGATCCTCCGAACGAAGACCCGCCTGCCGCGCCCGACGCGGCGGGCGGTCCGCGTTTCACGGCGAAGCCTCCGATCCGTCGCGAAGCGCAGGGCGGTGGCGGGGGCGAGCCGCAGAAGCCTCGCGGCCTGAAGTCGGTCGAAGCGTCGCGCAGAGAGCGCAACCGCATCAAGCGCCCGCCCATGCGAGTCGTCGCGTGGTTCCTCCTCATCACGGCGGTCGCGCTGGCGCTGTACTTCTACCAGGCCGCCAACAAGCTCGAGCGTGAGCGGGGCCGCCTGCTCGCGGATCAGCGCGCGACCGAAGCCGAGCTCGGCAAGATCTGGTTCCCGCTCCGCGACAAGGTGGAAAAATGGACGGTGGAGCTCGCGGCCGCGCCCGCCGATCGGCCCGAGGTCATCGAGAAAGAAGCGCTCGCCGACTTCAAGTTTCAGGATCTCCCGGGCCTCTATCTCAGGCTTCGCGTCGATCAGGCGAAGTCGCCCGAGGACGTGCGCAAGGCCGCCGAAGGCTCGCTGCGCGATGCATTCACGTCGTGCCTGATGCGGACGCCCGTCGGCGATCCCATGGCCGGCAAGGAGTGCAAGAACGCGACGGAGTGTGAGCCGGGGCAGCTCTGCAACGAGTTCTATCACTGCTCGGTGCCCGGCCAGCCGTATAACCTCCGGATCGCCTACAAGTCGCTCTTCGTCCTGACGCCCGAGTGGATCAAGGACGTGCAGGACGTCGACAGCGATCTCCGCCTGCGTGCGCTCCGCGGCACGTTCGATCAAGCGAACCGAATCGAGTTTCCGATCGCGGTTACGCTGCTGACGAGCGCGAAGTTCTTCCTTGTCGTGCTCGACGAGAAAGAAGGTGCGCCGCCCGCTCCGCCGCCCGTCGGCTCCGCAGCGCCCGCGGTCTCACCCGACGACGAGGCGACGCTCTCCGGAAAGCCGCACGCCATCCGCGTCGGTCTCTGGCGCCTGTCGGATGACAAGCCGCTTCTTCAGCTGCGCCGCACGCCCGAAGCAAAGCTCCGCGAATCGGCCGGCTCGATCGCCGTCGACGCTTCGGCACGCGCCGCGACCTTGCGCCAAGCGCAGAGCTGCGAGCTCGCCCAAGAGGTTCGTTGCGTGATTGGGGATCCGGGCGCGAGCTGCGGGAAGTAGGGCTCGCTTCGGGTGCTGGCGTCGGTGGGGACGGGTTTTGCTCGGTCACGGCGCGAACTTGGCGATGAACATGTCCGGGCCGCCCGCGCTCGTGAGGGGCGTTCCGTCGAGATTGATCGTGCCCTCGAAGTTGCCGGCGAGCAGCACGTTCCCCGCACTGTCCGCTGCTACTGCCTGGCTGCTTTGAATCGTGGTGTCTCCGAAGCGGAGGCTCCAGGCCGACGTTCCCGACGGCGTCATCTTCGCAAGGTAGCCGTCGATGGAGCCGGCAGAGGTGAGCGGCCCTCCGCCGAAGTCGATCGCCCCGTAGAAGTAGCCAGCGAGGAGGGCATTGCCGGATGCATCGAACGCGACATCGTTACCGAACTGGTCGAACACGTCCCCGTAGCGTGTTGCCGAGACCAGAGCGCCGCCGGAGCTGAACTTCGTAAAGAAGACGTCGTCGTTCCCGGCGCTCGTGAGCGGGCCGCCGCCGAAGTCGATGGAGCCCTCGAAGTAACCCATGAGCGCGATGTTGCCGGAGCCATCCACGGCGACTCCCTGGAGCGACTGGAGGCCAGCGTCTCCAAAGCGCTGGCCCCACTGGTAGTTGCCTGCCGCGTCCAGCTTCACGACGAAAGTGTCGTAGAAGCCGGCGCTCGCGAGGGGGCCGGCACCGAGATCTATCTCTTGGAGGAACCAACCTCCGACGATCGTATTGCCTGATGGATCGAAGGCGACGTCGCGCGCGGATTGCGTGTTCGCTCCTCCAAGGAATTTGCTGAACTGGTGGTTCCCATCGAGATCGAACTCGGCAACGAAAGCGTCCGTCCCGTCCGTGGCAGTCAGCATCCCGCCGCCGAAGTCGACCGAGAAGGTGTGGCCCACGATCGCGACTCGGCTGGCATTCACAGCGACTCCGAACGCCAGGTCGTTGGAGATCGGATGGCCGAATCGCTTGCTCCACACGTGATTGCCGGCCGCATCGAGCTTCAAGAGGAAGATGTCGATGGCGCCGCCCGTGGTAGGTCCACCACCGAAGTCGACCGTGCCGGACACGGTGCCCGCGACATAGACGTTTCCGTTCGAATCGGTCGCGATTCCGTACCCATATTGGTCCGAGTTGTCGCCCCACCGCTTGCTCCAGAGGTGGTTGCCGGCCGCGTCGAACTTCGCGACGAAGAGGTCGAGGTTTCCGCCGGCGGGTAGCGGACCGCCTCCGAAGTCCACGACGCCCTCCACGTAGCCGGTGACGAGCACGTTGTCGCTCCCATCCGTCGTGACGTCGAAGGCGGTGTCGTCGTTCCCGGCGCCGAATCGCTTGCTCCACAGCGGCGTGCCGGTGCACGTGGCTGCCGCCTGGCCGTCGCAGTCCTCGTCTCCGCTCGTCGCGCAGTTCTCTGGGAGCGGGAGTGTCTCGCCGACGCACGGGCCGAGCGCGGTGCCCTCGCTGTTGCAGGTCTGCGCGCCCGCCGCGCAGAGTCCCACGCCGAGCGTGCTCGGCGGTCCCGAGTAGCAGCTCGCGATCGAGTCGGGCAGGCAAACGCAGCCCTCTCCCTCCTCGTTCGACTCGCCGTCGCAGTCCTCGTCGTCGGGCGCCAGGCACGTCTCCGCCGTCGGCACCACGGCGCCTTCACAAGGCCCGTAGCCGGTACCATCAGCGGCGCAGATCTGCGTGCCCTCGGCGCAGAGCCCAACACCTAGGGTGCCTGCCGGTCCCGGATAGCAGCTCGCGATCGAGTCGGGCAGGCAAACGCAGCCGGTTCCCTCCTCGTTCGACTCGCCGTCGCAATCCTCGTCGTCGGGCGTCAGACACGTCTCTGCCATCGGCACCACGGCGCCTTCACAAGCGCCGTAGCCGGTACCATCATCGGAGCAGACCTGTGTGCCCACCGCGCAGATGCCCACGCCCAGCGTCGAAGGATCTGCCGGATAGCAATCGGCGATGCTCCCGGGGACACATTCGCAGTCAACGCCCTCTTCGTTGACGAGCCCGTCGCAATCCTCGTCGGCGAGCGAAGCGCAACTCTCCGTCCCGGGCGTCACCTCCGCCTCACAGGAACCGAAGCCGCTGCCATCCTCATTGCAGGTTCGTGTTCCGCCGACACAGACGCCGACGCCAATCGTCCCATCGGGCCCGCTGTAACAAGCCTCCGTCTGTCCAGGCTTGCACAGGCAGTCGGCGCAGCCGCCGGCTCCCCCAAGCCCATCAACACCCCCGCCACCGCTCTGGGCGGTCCCCCCTTGGGTGGTACTTCCGGCCGGCCCCCCACCGTCTCCACCGGTTCCCGCCGGTTCGTCGTCGCCACATGCCGACAGCGCGATGAGAGAAGTGAGGCTGAGCGCGCACAGGAACCGCATTGAACACTTCTACCTCAAACGATTCGCCTTCCGATCTCCGATCTCCGATTGGCGTGGACAGTCGGACGAGATGCCGGGGCACCGCGGCTGGATGCTCGAGAACTGAGCACTGCCGTCCGAAGGGGCGTGAACGGCGTTGGTTGCTCCGTTTTTGGTCAACCGCGGGCGATGGGTCGCGAGGGTGACGCTTCAGGGGAGGCGCTGGGGTCGGTGACGCAGCTCGTGCCGTCCCAGCAATCGTATTCGGGGCAGTGGCAGCCTTCGGCGACCGCCGTCTCGCATGCGACTCGGTTGCATTGATCTTCAGCACCCATACAGCCGTCGCTGCTCCACTCACCGCCGCCGTCCGCACAGATCTCCTGCGGTGACTCGACGGTCTCTTGCGCGAGCCCTTCGCCGCGTTTTCACTTTTGCTGGAACCGCCCCCAGCCGGGGCTGTCACTCCAAGGACATCGAGGAGGTTCTCATGGCCGGAGTGGACATCGCGGCGAAGGGCGGAAAGCGCCCTGCGAACGCCGAGATCAACATGATCCCGTTCATCGATCTTTTGTTCATGATGCTGGCGTTTCTGCTCGTGACCGCGGTGTGGACGGCGAACAGCAGGCTCCAAGCGAACGCACAAGTACCCGACAACCCCGAGGCACCGGTCGAGCCCGTCCCCGAGAGCAAGGTCCTTCACGTGCACATCGGCGTCGATGAGTTCACCCTCGTCTGGAAGCACGGCGCGACGGTCCTCTCCGAAGTGAAGGTTCCGAAAGAGAAGGGGAGCAGCGATCACGTGAGCTATCCGGAGCTCGCCAAGCGAATCCGTGCCGAGTGGGAGCGGACCGGCGAGCACAGGGACGTCCTCGATCAGAAGGTCGACAACGTCGTCCTCCACGCGGACAACCGCGCGCCGTACAAGGAGCTCGCGGCGGTGATGGACGCGGTGCACGGGACCAAGCGCGAGATGAAGGTCGGGACCGCGATCGCGATGGTGCCGGCGATGAACCTGACGTTCTCGGTGAAGTGACATCGGCGGTGCACCGGACGGCAAGCGGCGCGTAGCATCGCCGCGTGCCCCCGGGCCATGACCGCAGTGCAAGGAGGCTCATCGCGCTCTTCGCGGCGACCAAGCTCCTTCTGCACCTCTTGGTCCTCTCGCCCTACGGATATTTTCGCGACGAGCTCTATTACCTCGCCTGCGCGGACCATCTCGCGTGGGGGTACGTCGATCATCCGCCACTGTCAGTGGCCGTGCTCGCCGCGTGGAAGTCGGTCTTCGGCGATTCGATTCAAGCGATCCGTCTCGTGCCCGCGATCGCGGGCGCGGGCGTCGTCGCGCTGACCGGACGGATCGTGCGTCAGCTCGGCGGCGAGAAGATCGCCGTGGCCATCGCGTGCACGGCGGTCCTCTTCGCGCCGGCGCGCCTCGGGACCGACCACTACTACTCGATGAACGCGATCGACGCGCTCCTCTGGGTAGCCGCGGCGACGCTCGCACTGGAGGCGACGAGCAGCAGCGGTGCGCGCCGCTGGCTGGCGCTCGGCGCCGTCTTGGGCCTCGGCCTCCTCAACAAGTGGAGCATCTTCTGGCTGGGCTTCGGCCTCGGTGTGGGCCTGTTGGTCACCGAGCTTCGCGGCGCTCTGCGTTCGCGTTGGCCGTACCTCGCAGCGCTCGTTGCGGTGCTCGTCGCCGTGCCCAGCTTCGTTTGGCAGGCTCAAAATCACTGGCCGACGCTCGAGTTCATGAAAAACGCCATGGAGCACAAGTACGTCCGACCGACGCCGCTGGCGTTCGCGGGCGAGCTCGCTCTGATGATCAACCCAGCCGCTGCGATCGTCGCGCTCATCGGTCTCGTCTTCGGCCTCTCAGGCAAAGTGGGCAAGGCCGGCAGGTTGCTGGCCTGCATCGTCCTGGGCGCCGCGGTCATCGTCGTCGGCTCACGCGGCAAAGCCGAGTACCTGGTTGCGGCTGCGCCCCTCGTTTTGGCGCCCGGCGCCGTTGCGAGCGAGCGCTGGCTCGGCGGCCGCAAGCGGCTCGGCGCAGCCGTCGCGGTGATGATTGCGCTCGTAGCGTTGCCGGCGCTGCCGTTCGCGCTCCCGATTCTGCCCGTCGAGTCGTTCATCGCCTACCAGGTGCGTCTCGGCATCGAGCCCAAGAGCAGCGAGAAGAAGCAGCTCGGCGCCCTGCCGCAGTTCTACGCCGACATGCACGGCTGGCCCGAGCTCGTCGAGGCCGCCGCGCAGGCCTACGAGACGCTGTCGCCGGACGAGCGGGCAGAGGCGCCGATCTGGGCCCTCACCGGAGGCTACGGCCCCGCCGCCGCGATCGACGTGCTCGGCAAACGCCGAGGCCTTCCGGGCGCAATCAGCGGTCACAACAACTACTGGCTCTGGGGCCACGGGGCGGACCGCCCCTCCGCGGTCATCATCCTCGGCGACCACCCGCGCCTCTCCGAGCTCTTCGAAGAGCTCACACCGATCACCCGCGTAGAGTGCGGCCTCTGCATGCCCTACGAGAATGACAAGCCTGTCTACGTGGGACGCAAGATGCGCGCGCCCTTCAGCGCCTTCTGGAGCGACGTGAAGCGCTACGAGTAGAACGCGCGCTATCGGCCGGTGCGCGAATCCCGGAAGTCCACCAGACCCGAGTCGAAGATCTGGTGCCAGGCGAGCGTGAAGATCAAAAGCGATCCGCGATCGAGGAAGTCGGCGTCGCTGCGCCCGACGAGGTGCTCGCCGGGCCACCTCGCGAGCGCCTGCACGCCGACGTAGGGGCCGCTCCCCGAGGGCAGGAGCGGCACCCCGAGACCGACCCCGAGCTCGAGGCCTGGCTCGATCAACAGCTCGTACGCGTCGGGGCCCATCGCCGGCGCCGACCAGAACGTCCCGGCGATCAGCGTGAAGGAGTCCGCGAAGAGATCGAGGTGGGCGGGTCCTTGCTCGAGGTCGAGGGCGTAGCGGCCCAAGAAGAGCGGCCTGAGCTCCATGCCGAAGCCGATGCTGCGCCCGATGCGGAGATCCTCTTGGCCGAAGCCTTCGGTGTACCGGACGTAGGGCCCCGCGGTGGACAGGTAGCTCAGCGAGACGTGCGTCTCGAGCACGGCGCCGCCCGCTTCGATCCCGACGCCGGCAGCACCGACGAACAGCATGTCGCCGTCGAGCCTTCCGTACGCGCCGTCGCTCTCCTGCGCGAGGGCGATCGCGGGATGGACCGCCGAAGCGGCCGCGAGCAGCGGGACGAACGATCTCGGCCCGAGCCTCACCGCTCGAGGGCCCTCCGCACGTCGTCGCGCAGCTCGGCGGCGAAGATGAGCCGCGTGCGCGCGAGCCTCTGTCCCTTGAGCCGACCCAAGAGGAACGAGACGTCGGCGAGATCGCGCGAGCGACCGTCGGGAAAGATCACCGAGAGCTCCGCCTCGTCGGGGTAGGGCGTGTCGCCTGCGCGATCGAGCGTGACGTACGAGATCGGATCGAGACCGCGCTCCGTTGCGACCTCGCTCGCGCGCCGCAGCGCCTCGTCGGGATCCATCTCGCTCTCGACGCCGCCGAGCTCGATCGTCTTGAAGAGAGCTCGTGCGCGCAGTCGCTTCGAGAGATCCGACAAGACGGGATCCCGCGCGTCCTCCCACGCGTGGATCGCGCCGAGCAACACGCTGTCGTCGAGCTCGAGGTACTCGTCGAGCGTCGGCGTGCGCGCGGTGGCCGCCGCCTCGAGCGCGGGGACGCGCGCCGGCAGGCGATCACCCGCGGCGACGAGAGAGACCGCGCGGCGCAGGATGCTGCGGACCATCGCTTCGGCCGCGCGCGTCGACTTGTGGAAGTACACCTGTTGGAACATGAAGAGCCGCGCGAGGAGGAAGCTCTCGATCGCCGTGATCCCCTTCATGCCGTCGATGGCGAGCCCGGGTGCCACCGCCGATCGCGGCGTCGGCTCGAACCGCAGGCTGCGGAGGAGCCAGTCGAGATCGTACGAGCCGTAGGTGACGCCCGTCGCGTGCGCGTCGCGAAGCAGATAGTCGCATCGGTCGGCGTCGAAGGTCCCGCTGACCAGGTTCGCGAGGTAAGGGATCTCATGCCGCCCCATCACGAGCTCGGCGACCCGGCGCGGAAGGCCGGCGTCATCTCGCCTGAGCGCGGCGTTCAGCTCGGTGGACTCGTCGAGGAGGATCCTCGTCGTCCAGGTCTCGTGCCGCTCACCCCCGGGCATCGCGTCCTCGAAGAGGTGGGAAAGGGGACCGTGTCCCACATCGTGGAGCAGGGCAGCTGCGATGACGTCTCGGGCCCGCTCGCTCGTGACGCGCTGCCAAAATGGCAGCTCCCCGTCGATCCGTCTGAGCCGAGCGACGAAGCGCTGCATCACGTGCGCGGCCCCGAGAGCGTGGGAAAATCGCGTGTGCTCGGCACCCGGAAACGCCAGGGAAGTGAGCCCCAGCTGACGAATCCGGCGGAGACGCTGGACCTCACGCGTCTCGAGGAGCAAGGGGACGATCGCGTCTTCCTCGCTCTCGAAGGCCACGAGCCCATGCACGGCGTCGCGCAGGATCATGAGCTCCCTCGGTCGTGGTAACTGACGGCTGGATCACTTTGGACCCGACGTCCGAGAGCTACAGGTGTGTCAATAGGTCTCATGCCTTCTTGGTGGTCGACCAAGGCTCCTTCGTATAAGCTCGAAGCTTCGGTTTGACCATGACCGACTTGGGCGCCTCGGAGCCGGAGAGGGGGAATGCCGCCGGGGCCCATAAGGGGACCTTCCGGAGGCTGGACGACATCCTCCGTGCGCTCCCCAAAACCGAGCTGGATGGGCTGATCCGTCGGATCGGCATCCGCGTCGATCCGCAAAAGCGCATCGACGTGCCGAGCCAGGTCGCGCGTGCGCTCGTGGGGCAGACCGATGTCCGTGATCCATCACGACTTCCGGTGCCGTGCCAGCTCTTGATCCGCAAGCTCGCGGAGAGCGGCGGCGTCCTGACGGTGAGCTCGCTGCCCGCCGGCTTCGAGCCGCTCATGGCGCGCGGCATCCTGTTCGTTCGTCGCGTCGCCGGCGGGTTCGAGCTCGTGCTTCCCGCCGCGTACATGGTGCAGCTGCCGGCGTGGCCGAACGAAGATCCGCGCTCGATGCGGGCGCTCGTCGCGCAGGCTCCGTTCGAGACGGTGAGCGCGATTGCGGCACACTACCTCGGCCGCCCTGCGACGCCGCCGATCGCACTCGCGCTCGAGCCCGCGTGGGAGGTGCTGGCCGATCCGGTGCGCCTCACCGAAGAGATCGCGAGCTTGCCCCTGCTCGAGCGCCGGCTGCTCGAGGCGATCGACAACGAAGGCGGTGAGGTCGAAACGACAGAGCTCTTGGATCTCGAGCGCGAGCCGATGCGCCTGCGCAACGCCAAGGGCGTCACCACGACGCGCCGCGGAGCGGGTTTCGCTCTCGAGCGCCGCGCGCTCCTCATTCCGATCCACCCGAACCGGCACATCATTCCGACAGAGGTCGCGAACATCGTCGGAGCGGAGCGGCGCAAGCAGCAAGAGAGCCGCCGCGCCCTCATCCGCAAGGACGTCCTCGGTGAAGATCACCTCCCCAGGCGCGCGACCTTTGCGCGCGATCCTGCGGGCATCACGCTCGCGATCGCGATCGCAGCGCGCGAGTCGGCCGGCGAGGTTCGACCCAACGTGGGCACGCCGCGCTCGCTCGTCGTCCGCCTGGCGCAACGCTTCGGTCGGTCGCCCGACGCGGTGTGGCTGATCGCCGCGCTCTCGCGCGCGATCGGCCTGTGGGAGCCGACGATCACGTCGACGTCGTCGCCTCCTGGATCGTTGCTGCTCGGCCAGATCGCGGGAGCGATGTTCAGCTCGTGGCGAGCGGGCGGCTCCTGGGATGAAGCGCGACCCGAGCCCGAGATACTTCGCGCCAGCCCGGACCAGCGCGAGCCGAGCCCCATGCGTGCGCTCCGCGAGCTCGTCCTCGAGAGCTTGCTCGAGCTCGGTGAAGAGGGCTGGATCCTCTACGGTCCCTTCGAGCGCTTCGTGACCGAAGATCCGCGGATCGCGGGGCTCGAGCGCCTCTTGCGTCGCTGGTCCGAGCGGATCGGCCTGCTCGAGCCTCCGCCGCTCGCGTCGGTCGTGCGCCGCATCGTCCTCGAAACGCTGCCCGTGCTCGGTGTGGTCGACCTCGGTCACGACTCTCGTATGGGGATGCCTGCGGTGTCCATCGACGCCGATTCCGACGCCTCGTGCACCGCGCTCCGCCTGACCCAGCGCGGTCGGTCGCTGATTCACGACAAGTACCAGCCGCCGGCCAAGGCGAGCGAGTTCCTCGACGCTCACGTCTTGCGCGCCGGCTCGACGGCGCTCGTCGGTCACGTCGTGTCGCTCGGACCGCTCTCCGAGATCGGCCGCGTCGAAGACGCGATCGATCTCGTCCTCTCGCCCACGGCGATCGCGCGCGCGATCGAGTCGGGCGCCATGGGTGAAGAGATCCGCGATCGCATCGAGGCAGTCGCGAGCCTTCCCGGATCGCTCTCGCAGATCCTGGAGAAGGCGAGCGTCGTCGTCGGCAAGGGCTCGCTGGCGCTCGCGGCCGCGTTCCTCTGGGTCGACGATCCCGATATCCGCGAGCTGCTCAGGACCCGCAAGACGACGTCCGAGCTCTTCGTCGATCCTTCGCCGCCCGGCGGCCTCCTGGTCGCGCCGGGTGTCGATCTCGAGCGGCTCGTGCGCCGGTGTCGCGGCGTCGGCGTCGAGATCGAGGCGCCGAGCGGCGACGCGATGCTGCGCGCACGCGCGATGACGCCTCGGCCGAGCCCGGCCGTCGGCGGCCCTGGCGAGCCGCCCAGCCGCTCCGGCACGCGCGCCGCCCCCCAGAACCGCACGCCGATCCCTCGGTCGCGCACGCCGTTTCCTCGGACCAAATAGGGCGAACGGCTCGATGCGCTCACGACTCTGGCTGTTGCCCGGCTGGGCCGTAGGCTTCCTCGCCGTCGTCGGTTGTGACCCCGCGCCGGCGCCGAGCGAAAAGCCCGCAGCTACGATGACGGTATCGTCATCTCAATCCGCTGCGTCCGCTTCGGCCCCGGCTACGCCGGCTTCGCCCGCGATCGCGAAGCCGTCACCACCGGTCGCCAGCGCTCTGCCGCTCGGGCCCGACGGCGCCCTGGTGACCCGACCGCCGCGCGGCGTCTTCGCCGGAGCGGACGCCGACGCGATCCTCAAGAAGGGCGAGCCTCGCAGGGTGACCCTGGTGACGGCCGGCGCCGAGCCGCGTGAACGCCTCTCGTACCGCGTCGCCCCCGGAGACAAACAGACGGTCACGCTCGCGCTCGATCTCGCTATGGCAATGAACCCGACCGGTGCGCAGCCCAAGCTGACGAAGATGCCGCGAACCGAGACGACGCTCGAGATCGTGGCGGAAGCGCCCGACGCCGATGGCGCGTGGCCGGTCGAGGCGACGGTGGTCGACGTGGTGCTGACGTCGTCCGATCCAGCCCAGTCGAAGTCGATCGGCGCGGCCCGCGATCTCGTCGGCAAGATCCGCGGAGCGAAGCTGAAGACCAAGGTGAGCCCCCGAGGAGGGCACGGCGCGTTCACGGTCGAGGGAGCAGAGAAGCGCGCAGAGCTCGCGCAGACGTTCGTGCAGCTCCAGCAGTCGATCGAGAACTTCATCACGCCGCTCCCCGACGCTGCTGTCGGCGTCGGAGCGCGCTGGGCCATCGTCGAGCGGCTGAGCAGCACGACCGATATCTTGCAGGTGAGGCAAGTCACGCTGAAGCGGCGCGACGGCAAGAGCGTCGAGCTGGACGTCGCGATCGAGCAGCTCGCCGCGAACGATCAGCTCGCGTCGGCCGGCGGACAAAGCGCCAAGGTGACCTCGCTCGAGTCCTCGGGCAAGGCTTCGTTCGTGCTGGATCTCGAGCGGGTTGCTCCCGAGGCGGGGGCGAGCGACGTAACCACCGTCATGTTCCTCCAATCGGGTCGCGACGGTCTTCGGACCGAGGCGGCGGCTCGCGCCACCATCAAGAGCCGATGACCTCTCTCGATCTGGATCGCTTACGCAGTGCCTACGCCGCGTTCTTGGGCGAGCACCCGGGGCGGGTGCTGCTCACGGGACACTCGCATCAGGCTTGGCCCGATGTCGCGCGCCGCGCGATGGCCGAGTACTTCGACGATTCAGCCAGGCTCGTCGATGACAAGTGGGGCGACGCGGTGTTTCCCAGGCTCGAACGCGTCGGGCGCGGCGTGCTCGAGCGTCTGGGCTTTGCGACGTCGGACGCCGTCGCCTTCGGCCGCAGCACCCACGAGCTCGTCTACCGTCTGCTCTCGTGTTTGCCTCGCGACGCCCGTGTCGTCACGACGACGGGAGAGTTTCACTCGCTCTACCGCCAGCTCCGCCGGCTGGAAGAGGACGGCCTTCGGGTCACGTGGGCCTCGGCCGCTCCGCGGGACGGGCTCGTCGATCGCCTCCTCGACGCAATCGTGCCCGGCGTGCATCTCGTCACGGGCAGCGCACGCACACCAACTCGCGCACGCGCAAGGGCCCCCGCAAGGGCATGGTCGCGCGCCGTCCGACGCCCGTGAAGAAGTGATTCGGTAGGTACGAAGGTAGAGAAGCTTTATGGCAACGGCGAAGACCAGCAAGACCAAGCAGAAGAAGAAGGTAAAGAAGAATGTCGCCGCGGGCATCGCGCACATTCAGTCGACCTTCAACAATACCGTCGTCACGATCACCGACATCAACGGCAACACGATCGGTTGGTCGAGCGCGGGAGCCCGTGGCTTCAAGGGCTCCCGCAAGTCGACGCCGTTCGCCGCTCAGCTCGCCGCCGAAGAGGCAGCGCGCAAGGCGCAAGAGCACGGCATGCGTTCGGTCGCCGTCTTCGTGAAGGGCCCCGGCGCCGGCCGCGAGAGCGCGCTCCGTGCGCTCCAGACGGCAGGCTTCAAGGTCACGCTCATCCGTGACGTGACGCCCATTCCGCACAATGGTTGCCGGCCGCCGAAGCGCCGCCGCGTCTAGTTTGCAGAGCTACGCACCGATTCGAGTTTAGAAGGAACACCGAGATGGCACGTTACGTTGGTCCCGTCTGCAAGCTCTGCCGCCGCGAGGGCATGAAGCTCTATCTCAAGGGTGAGCGCTGCTACACCGAGAAGTGCGCGTACACGCGCCGCCCGTACCCGCCGGGTCAGCACGGCCAGGGCCGCATCAAGCTCAGCGAGTACGCGGTTCGCCTTCGCGAGAAGCAGAAGGTCCGCCGCATCTACGGCGTCCTCGAGCGACAGTTTCAGGGCTACTACCAGGACGCCACCCGCCGTAAGGGCCGCACCGGTGAAGAGATGCTCGGCCTCCTCGAGCGCCGCCTCGACAACGTCCTCTACCGCTCTGGCTTCGCCGCCAGCCGGTCCGAGGCGCGTCAGGTCGTTCGTCACGGCCAAATCCGCATCAACGGCAAGCGCGTCGACATCCCGAGCTACATCTGCCGCGTCGGGGAGAAGATCGTCCTCACGGAGAAGGCGCAGAAGTTCGGCAAGGTGATCGCTTCGATCGCCGGCGCCGAGAAGCGCAACCCGGCCAGCTGGATGGAGATCGACAAGGCCGCGTTCGCCATCAGCATCAAGGGCCCGCCCCCGCGCGAGGACCTGAACGAGCCGGAAATTCGCGAGCAGCTCATCGTCGAGTACTACTCGCGCTGAGCTCTGTTTTTTCAAACCCTGCGCGCGGGGCCCCGCTGTTTTCCCAACCCCTGCGCGCGGGGCCCCAACCCCGCTTACGACCTGACAGCAGCAAACCCGGCAGTGGCGATGCGAAAGACCCGAGTGCGGGTCTTTCGCATGTGACCGAGCCGGTAACCCGAAACGAAGAAAGGGCACCGAATGAGCACCACGTCCCCCAGCATCAACATGATCAGCCGCAACTGGCGCGACCTCATCCGTCCGAAGGGCATCAGCCTCGATCCGGAAGGCGCAAACGAGTTCTACGGCAAGTTCGTGTGCGAGCCGCTCGAGCGTGGCTTCGGCATCACGATCGGCAACTCGCTCCGCCGCGTGCTCCTCTCGTCGCTTCAGGGCGCTGCGATCACCGCCGTCCGCATCGAGGGAGCGCTTCACGAGTTCACCACGGTCCCCGACGTGGTCGAGGACGTGAGCGATATCCTCCTCAACCTCAAAGAGGTCGTGTTCAAGGCGGCGCAGTCGAAGACGTACACCGTCCGCGTCGACAAAGAGGGCCCTGGCCCGGTCTACGCCAAGGACATCCAGCTCGTCGAAGGTCTCGAGGTCCTGAACCCCGACCATCTCATCGCGATCCTCGACAAGAAGGGTCCCCTCGCGATGGAGCTCACGGTCAACGTCGGCCGCGGCTACGTGCCGGCAGAGCGCAACAAGACGCCAACGATGCCGATCGGCACCATCCCGACGGACGCGCTCTTCTCGCCGATCCGCAAGGTCAACTACATCATCCAGAACGCCCGCGTCGGTCAGGTCACCGACTACGACAAGCTCACGCTCGAGGTCTGGACCAACGGCTCGGTCAAGCCGAGCGACGCCGTCGCGTTCGCCGCGAAGATCCTGAAGGAGCAGCTCTCCATCTGGATCAACTTCGAGGAGACCGAGGAGACGAGCTACCAGACCGTCGGCGGCGACGAGGAGCCTCTCAACGAGAACCTCTTCCGCTCGGTCGAGGAGCTCGAGCTCTCGGTTCGTTCGGCGAACTGCCTCCAGAACGCCAACATCACGCTCATCGGCGAGCTGGTTCAGAAGACCGAGCAGGACATGCTCAAGACGAAGAACTTCGGCCGCAAGTCGCTCAAGGAGATCAAAGAGATCCTCGCGACGATGGGCCTCTCGCTCGGGATGAAGATCGACAACTGGCCCCAGCTCCTCGAGCGCTGGAAGGCGCAGCAGGCTCAAGCCTGATTTCCACTACGTAGGTTTCGTCATGCGTCACAAGAACTCAGGCAGGCAATTCAGCAGGGACACCTCGAGCCGGCGGGCGATGCTCCGCAACCTCGCGGCGAACCTGATCACCCACGAGCGCATCGAGACGACCGACGCCAAGGCGAAGGAGCTTCGCCGCGTGGCCGAGCGTCTCATCACCAAGGCGCGTCGCCTCGGCAAGGTCGCGTACACGCCCCAAGAGGCGCTCGACGCGAACGGCAAGGCGCAGCGCCTCCACGTGTCGCGCCTGATCGCGTCGTACGTCCCGCGCTTCGGCGTCAAGACGGACGGCACCAAGATCGATCTCGTCGAGAAGGTGATGATCGATCTCTCCAAGCGCTTCGCCGAGCGTCCGGGCGGCTACACCCGCATCGTGAAGATCGGTCCGCGTCGCGGCGACAACGCCCCGATGTCGATCATCGAGTTCGTCGACACGCCCGAGCCGACCGACAAGACCAAGGTTGCCAAGACGCAGCCGGTCGAAGAGGCTGCGGCAGCGGCAGGCTGAGTTTCAGTCCCAGTGGAAGATCGGGCAGTCCTCTCACGAGGGCTGCCCGATTCGCTTTTTGTCCCGTAGCCTTTGGTGGTGCGACGAAGTTGGGTCGGGCTGATCGCGCTGATGCTCGTCGCTTGCGACGAAGGCGGGCCCCCCAAGGAGGAGGGCAAGCCGCTTCCGCCGGCTGAGGTCCTTCCGCCGGGGCTCGAGGCACGTGAAATCCTCGTGCGCGCGAGCCTGGACGTGCGCGGGATTCGGCCGAACCAGGATGAGCTCGCGCGTCTCGAAGCCGATGAGGGGGAGCTCGACGCGATGCTCGATGAGCTCGTAAACCACCCGAGGTTTGGGGATCAGATCGGGACGATCT